>NZ_OZ034750.1:660906-991359 GCF_964028195.1 Wolbachia endosymbiont (group A) of Pogonocherus hispidulus | reverse complement strand
GAGTGGTCTAAAGCACACGCTTGGAAAGCGTGCACATATGAAAATATGTCGGGGGTTCGAATCCCCCCTTTTCCGTATATCACTTCTAGAATAGTATAAACCCGCCATGTCAGCCTCCTTTTACCCCACTTAGGTATGTACCAATATACCTAAGTTTGTTACAACATTCCCAATAACATAAATTATTTTAGCTATGCTATCAATAGCATTGCTTTAAAAAGAGTGCCCATATTTTCAGTCAACCTTAAGAATTCACTAAAGATCCTATTCTTTTGTTCATCACTTGCGCTTTTCATTAAAGCCTGGGTTCTTTCTTTTATGCCAAAAAGATATAAAAATTCTCTTTGAGTTAAAATCTCGCAATCTACGTGTTTTAATGAATCTTTTAATGCTTGAAAGTTCATAAGTGCGGTAATATCACTATTACCAATATTCTCAAGAAAATTAGCATACTTATGTTGTTTTATCGATTGCAAAGTGCTCTTATATGCGGGGTATACATAACCGTAATCTATAATCAAAGCAGCTCCTTTATTATTATGTATCTTCTTCTCAAGTTTTTTTAATATTTCAACCCCAGTTGAACATATTTCCACCACTGCACCATTAAAAAGTTTTTCATTTGTCATCTGAGTAGCTAACACTGGAATCCATGATTCTTTTTTTCTGGATTCCAGTGTCACGCACTGGCATGACACCAAGAGACTGCCATCATCTTGTTTTGTCACCCTATTTTCATACCACCCCTCATCACGATATACAAACTGATCTATCGGAAGAGCGTCAAAGAACTCATTTGCTAAAAAAATGGTTGGTTGTTCTGGTAGGTTGTCAATATCTTTGTGCCAATTAACATCTAAGCCTTTTAATTTTTCCTTTTGTATCTTCCGTAAAGTAGGGCTTATTTCAACTAAGTGGATCAACATTGAATTAAAAAAGCTGCTGTATTTTTTAGTGACTCTTATTATATCGTGAATGAGTGTTCCTTTGCCTGGCCCAAGTTCAACTAGCGAAAATTTTGATGGCTTTCCTAATTTTTCCCATGTATGCATTATCCAAACTGCAATTACTTCACCAAATAATTGGCTAATCTCAGGTGCGGTAGTAAAATCACCATCCTTACCAAGTGGCAATTTACTCGTATAATAGCCGTATTTTTCATGGTACAAAACGGCATTCATGAAATCACTGATGGATATTGATCCTTGACTTTTGTCAATTAATTCGTGTATATAAGTGAGCATGTTATTAATAAATGTTTAACTATAGCGTGCCATAATATAAAATAGTAGAGTATTTATATATATAGTATAAACTTAAGTTTGTGAGTAATAGTGCTTCAGTTATGGACGACAAAAACACCGATTATGTTGCCCTTATACCTCAAGATGATAGTATTGAATACAAATTTGAAGAAGCTGTCAATTTTATAGAAAACAAGGTTATAAATGCTGATGGACTAACTTTAGCGGAAGTGTTTCAAGTGCTAGTTCAAATGCTAGATGGTGATCTAGAATTGGTAAAAAAAGTACTAGCATATGCTAATATTATGGCAAAGCATGGAATGAAGGTAGCAAAAGAGTCGCAATTAAGCAGAGCTGATGTTCGCCGAGCTTTGGAAGGTAAAGAAAGTGTTGTCAATAGACAAGATTTTATAAAGAAACCACCTCTTCCACCTGCTATAAAATCGACCAAAAAGAAAAGTAGAGGTCTTTAGATGGCTGAATCTATAAAAAAATTTACTGTACAATGTGACTTCAAAGGGCAAAGTTCACCTTTTGCAATATATATAGGAAATCCAAAAAGTGATGCTCATCCAATTCATCATCAAGATTCCTGGCTTGTAAAAGAACGTGGAGGGAATATCCCTAATAAAGTAAAAGAAAGTCTACAAAAATTATATAAACTATCTCAAGAAAATGGAGTCTCTTTCTCAGAGTTATGTGCGTATGCCATTACTGTGGTTAGTAATAATGATAAAAAAAGCGATAGCAAAAAATAGCAAACTGCTCTCTTATCATCCAATATCTTCTTCCTGTCTTTCCTATACCTTCTCTCTTGTCATCCCAGTGCTTGACACTGGGATCCAGCTAGGTTGGTGAATATAAAAGTAGCTAATCTCATTTATATTAAAACACTACGTTTTTGATGGGGTTGCGTGAAAAACTGGATTCCAGTGTCAAGCACTGGAATGACACCACCTGCCACACAAATTGCCTACAAATTACAATGTTCGTACAGTAAGTACTGAAATGACATCATTTACTATGTAATATTGTGTCATATTACAGATATATAGTTTAATCTCTCAATATTTCATTTATAGAGGTTTTCGATCTCGTCTTTTCATCCACTTTTTTTACTATGACTGCACAATAGGTTGAAATGTTATTTTTAGATGGAATAGACCCTGGTACCACTACAGAATAAGACGGTACTTCGCCATAAAATACCTTGCTAGTTTCTCTATCAATAATTTTTGTTGACGCCCCAATAAACACACCCATGCCAAGAACTGATCCTTTTCTCACTACCACACCCTCGGCCACCTCGCTACGTGCTCCAATAAAGCAATTATCTTCTATAATGACAGGTGAAGCTTGAATAGGCTCAAGGACTCCACCTATTCCTACTCCACCGGAAATATGGCAGTTTTTTCCTATTTGCGCACAGCTACCAATCGTTGACCAGGTATCTATCATTGTTCCTGAATCAACATATGCACCAACGTTGATAAAACTTGGCATTAGAACAACATTTGTACCTATATAAGCAGATCGGCGAACAAAACACCCAGGAACTGTTCTAATTTTTAACCGGCGAAATTTCTCCTCATTCCATTCACTAAACTTGTTACCGATCTTATCAAACCAGCAATTGGTATTGTCTATTATTTTGTTTTCTTCAGTGAGAAAATGTAATAATATTGCCCGCTTTATCCACTTATGTACTATCCATTCTCCACTTGATAGCTTTTCTGCTACTCTAATTTTGCCACTATCAAGGAGCTCAATTACCTCTTTAATTGCTATTCTTGCTGTTTTCTTTAGATTACAGTCATTAAATTTTTCTCTATTTTTCCAAATATCTTCTATCTCAGTTTTTTTTAGTTGCAAATCTTCCATTTGTTATATATATATTAATATTAAATTTATAGTTCTGTATCATTTGAGCTTGTTACTACTTTATATGCAGGTGCTATGAAAATACAATGTAATAGTTGTACTAAAACTTACTTAGTATCTCCCGAGCAAATTGGTGCATCTGGAAGAAAGGTAAAGTGTACGAACTGCAATCATATATGGCATGAATATCTAGAAGAAGTGTCAAACAAATCGCACTCTGCTAATATACAGGAAAAAAAAGTTAGTGGAAGGAATTTTTTACAAAATCTAGCATTTACCACTCTAGCTTTTGCAACAGCTACAGGGTTATGCGTCGTAATTGCTAATGGCATCTTTCCTAGAGAGATGAACAAAGCATACAAAACGATCAGTCCATATAAGGATTCAATAAGCTATAAATTAGGGTACAAAAAAGAACAAACAGAAAATCCAAATGTAAAAAAACTTGTTGTAAATAAGTTTTATCAAGACTACCTTTTTTTATCTAATTTAAGATCTAGTTAAATAGGCATAAACCATCGCCGATATCGGTATCCAGTTCCTATAGCTACTCAGATGGTGCGAATAGTATTAGGGTGACAGAGTTTTAAAAATAAGTTATTTTTTAGTAAAAAACAGCTCATGAGTATTAAAATTGCACCTTCTATACTTTCAGCAGATTTTGCAAAATTAGGGGAAGAAGTAAGAAAAATTAGCGATTTAGGTGTAGATTACATACACATAGACGTTATGGATGGGAATTTCGTTTCAAATATTACAATTGGTCCTAGTGTTGTCTCTGCAATACGTAAATATAGCAATCTTCCTTTTGATGTGCATTTAATGGTCAAATCTCCTGGTAACCACATTGAAAGCTTTATAAATGCTGGTGCTGATATTATCAATGTACATGCAGAAGCAGAGATACACCTTGAGAGGTTGATAAGAAAGATAAAGTCATACAAAAATGTAAACGACGCAAAAAAACCGATTCAAGCTGGAGTCTCAATTGTTCCTTCAACTTCCCCAAGTGTGCTTGAATACATAATACATGAGCTAGATATTGTGCTGATTATGACAGTCAACCCTGGCTTTGGAGGGCAGGAATTTATTCATTCACAGTTGAACAAGATATCTACTATAAAAAAAATGATACAGGAGCGTAATCTTAAAACACAAATTTCAGTAGATGGTGGAATTAACTTTTCTAACGCAGCTGATATAATAAAAGCAGGTGCTGATATTTTAGTTGCGGGATCGGCGATATTCAAAGCTGAAGATATTAAGAAGGCTGTAAACGATCTTAAAAATCCATCGTGGTAATCCTATATAGCTAGTGCAGCCCTACGTCATACCGCGATTCATTCCACAACTGTAGAACAATTATGATTTGAGAGCAATTTCCACTAGGAAGGTGTCATTCCAGTGCCTCTATGATGTCATCCCAGTGCTTGACACTGGGATCCAGCTTTTTCATAATCATCAAAATGTTGTATTTTTACATAAAATGGCTACTTTTATGCTTACCAACTTAATAAAATTCCTGGATCCCAGTGTCAAGCACTGGGATGACACCCTCCTGATGGGCCAAAATCACAATGTTCGTACAGCTATGGATTCATTCGCGGTATCTCAGCCACTAACACGTAGCGGAATGTTGGCAAACCTAAGATCTTTAGCTAGTTAACACAAACCATTTCTATTATCTACCAATTTGAAAAAGTCTCTGGTCCAAGTAGTCAAGCTACTTGGATGACAAGAGGTAACGCAAGAAGTTTACTCTTAATAAAAGCCTGATGATGAATCATTATTACCAAATTTCGGCCTATTTCTGTTGCTGAAACCAGAACGAGGACGAGAAGGCCTCTTATGGTGACTTCCTCCAGGTTTTCTATTAAATGAATTATTGTAATAATTATCCCTGTCATTTGGACCATCTTTCCTTTCCTCGTTGTAAAGCTCACCTTCAAAAAACTCTCCCGTCTCTTGATCAACTCGACGTCTTGACAACTTTGGACATCCACCTTTTTCGAAGTCAATTACTAGTGCTTTGAAAGTATCATCTTGTTTAAGTATGCTCTCTATAGAATCTATGTGTTCATTAGCTACTTCACTTATGTGCATTTTTCCTTTTCTGCCATTAAGAAATTCAAGCTCTACAATAGACTTCTCTATTCTTACAACTTTGACATCAACTATAGAACCTTGTTCTAGTTCTGTTATTGAATCAATCATCATACTCTTTGCAATTTCAGCTTCAGTGCCACTCGTGGCAAAAACAGAAACTTTACCATCATCTCCTATTTCAATTTTTGCATTACTTCTTTCACACACACTGCGTATATTTTTTCCTTTAGCACCAATAGCTGCAGAAATTTTATCTTTATCTATGTAAAATGATAACATTCTTGGTGCATGGTCTTTGACATCATCACTGTGTTCTGAAATCACTGCATTCATTTTTTCTAAAATATGTAATCTTCCAGCTTTTGCCTGTTCTAAAGATTTTTCAATAATTTCAAAGTTTATACCAGAAATTTTCATGTCCATTTGTAGCGCCGTAACCCCTTCACTAGTTCCTGCTACTTTAAAGTCCATATCACCAAGATAATCTTCATCACCCAATATATCGGAAAGTATTACATACTCGTCTTTATCTTTAATGAGGCCCATAGCAATTCCAGCAACAGGGGCCTTTATTGGCACACCCGTATCCATTAAAGCAAGAGAAGTCCCACAAACTGTTGCCATAGAAGAAGAACCATCAGACTCCAAAATTTCGGACACTACTCTTATTGTATAAGGAAATTCAGACTTATCGGGTAAAACAGGATGAATTGCTTTCCAAGCAAGTTTACCGTGACCAATTTCTCTTCTTCCAGGTGGACGTCCAGTAGAAATTTCTCCAACAGAAAAAGGAGGAAAATTATAATGTAACATAAAGTGCTCACGTCTATCCCCTTCAATATCATCCACGATTTGCTCATCTTGCGTAGTGCCAAGAGCAGTAACAACCAGCGCCTGAGTGTTACCTCTGGTAAACAACGCAGAACCGTGAGTCTTGGATAGAACATCAACTTCAATTTCTATCTGACGTATTTCATCATGCTTACGACCGTCTATCCTTACACCTTTCTTTCTAATTATTTCACGTACTAAAGATCTTTCAAAGTTTTTTACTGCATACGTAATTAACTTTTCGTCTTTTCCAGCTTCCTTAAGAGCATTCAATATATTATCTCTGATCGCTTCTAGAGCTTGAACTCGCTCTTGTTTTACTGTTTGTGAATATGCTTTCTCAAAATCTTTACCGTGTTTTTCAAGCTCTTGTGTTATATCTGATATATCAACAGGAGCAAAGCTTTCAGGTTTATTGCCAACTGTATCAGCAAACTCTTTTATGAGCTCAATGACAGGCTTAAGGTGTTCATGGCCAAATTTTATTGCATTAAAAACATTTTCTTCAGAGAGCTCTTTCACTTCTGATTCAACCATTAAAATTGAATTTTCATCACCAGACAAAAATAGATCCAAGCTGCTTGCTTTCATCTCTTGAACAGAAGGGTTGAGTATATAGTTATTATTTTCATCACAACCAACCATCACTCCAGCTATAGTAAAGTGAAAAGGAACACCAGAAATTGCAAGAGCTGCAACAGTACCAATCAATGCTGGCACTTCAGGAGGATTGACTGTATCATAAGTTAATAGATTGCACACCACACTAACTTCATCATTAAATCCTTCTGGAAATAGTGGTCTTATACTTCTATCTATTACTCTTGAGATTAAAGTTTCTCTATCAGATGGCTTGCCTTCTCTTTTAAAAAAGCCACCAGGGATCTTACCCATGGCATAGCTTTTTGCGATAAACTGTACATTTAAAGGTAGGAAATCAACATTTTCTTCCTTCTTTTTACTTACAACAGTTACTAAAACAGAAGTATCACCGTAATTTACAACTACTGAACCATGAGCTTGGCGTGCTATTTTTCCTGTTTCTAAAGATAAGGTACGACCACCCCACTCTATAGATTTTTTTATAATTTTAAACATACTAAATTCCTCGATTATTTTCTAATGCCTAACTTCTCTATTAATTCCTGATAGGCTTCATTACCAAATTTACGCTTTATATAATTTAAGTGCTTGCGTCTTCTACCTATCAATATAAGTAAACCACGCTTAGAGTGATGGTCATGCTTGTGCACTTTAAAATGCTCAGTTAAATTACTGATCCTCTCGGTCAAAATTGCACATTGTACAAAAGATGAACCTGTATCATCTTCTTTAATTGCATATATATTTATCAAACTCTTTTTCTTTTCGGATGTTATCGACATCTAAACCTCATTTTAAATATTAAAAACACGAATAGGTTTCACACAACCATAAATAAAACTGCAGATTGCAATAGGTACACTACCCACTAT
The DNA here is from genome assembly GCF_964028195.1 of Wolbachia endosymbiont (group A) of Pogonocherus hispidulus. Classification (NCBI taxonomy): domain Bacteria; kingdom Pseudomonadati; phylum Pseudomonadota; class Alphaproteobacteria; order Rickettsiales; family Anaplasmataceae; genus Wolbachia; species Wolbachia endosymbiont (group A) of Pogonocherus hispidulus. The sequence goes on along the minus strand of NZ_OZ034750.1, from coordinate 983,822 downwards.
CGTACAACAAATATCATAATTCTTTAAATTACGCAAGTTATTTAATACAATTTCCTGACCTTTTCTGATTTTCCCCGCATCTTCTGGGGAAATTTCAACTTTGAACATCGATTTTAAAGCTGATACGATTGGAATTATTTCATCCTTTTTAGTAAGCTGTTCAATTGTCACTGATTCATTTTCTCTAAAGTCACCTACCATAGTTCTTCTTAATTTCGTAATGTGTCCAAAGCAATTTAATGCAATTCCAAGATCCCGAGCAATTGATCTCACATATACACCACTACCGCACATCATAGAAAAATCTGCACTATTATTTATGGTGTCCACAGATATCAATTTCAGTTCATGTATTTTGACTTGTCGGGGTTTTATATTCACCTTTTGCCCACTTCTTGCCAATTTGTACGCCCTTGCTCCTTTAATTTTTATTGCTGAAAATTGAGGAGGAGTCTGCTTGATCTCACCAATAAAATTTTTAATTGCACAATTTATTTGATTATATTGAGGTTTTATAGTGCTAGTTCTAATAATATCACCACCCAAATCGTCCGTTGTTCTTTGTTCGCCCCATTTTATTGTAAAATCGTATGCCTTTAAGTTACAAGATAAATACGGTATAGTTTTTGTTGCTTCACCAAGAGCAATTGGCAACACACCTGAAGCTAAAGGATCAAGTGTTCCCAGATGACCAGCCTTTTTTATCCCAAAAATCCTTTTAATTTGAGTTACAGCTTGTGCAGAACTAATTCCTATTGGTTTATCGAGATTCAGCCAACCATGTTTCATAGTTAATTATATACAATTGGTAACAGTTTAGCTTGAAATATATACTTTAAATAATAATGTAAAAAATAGCTTGACTAACATGCATCTATTAACACATACTTAATCTTTTTATTAGCCTTATTTTAAGGGGACTATTACGACTACAGATAAAAGCATATTGAAGTGGGAAAACACTGCACATATAACAAAAATGGGTATTGAAGGTACAGTTGCACTTGCATCTTTAGCAGCAGCAATAACAACAATATTAATTGCTACTAAAGTGATTGCTGGACCTACATCTTTAGCACTTATTGCTAGCCCTGCTGGAATTGCAGTTCTATTTATTGCAGCTGTATATTTTGCTGCACAAGCTTATTCTTCATATCAGCAAATGTATAAGAATGAAGAAATAAGTGAAGCTAAAACAGGTGCTGAAACAGCAGCTCAGAAAGCTGAAACAGCTAAGAATGGAGTTGAGGGAAAAGTTCAAGATTTAGCTACTAAAACTGAATTGGCTGACAAAGCTGACAAGACTGAATTAGCTGACAAACTGGATTCAAGTAGATTTAATGAAACACTTAAGAGTTCATTAGAAGAGTCTACAGTTGTTCAAGCATTCATAGACAAAGGATTTCAAAAACAATAAATAAGCTAAATGGCACAGAGGTAGAGATGGTTTTGCCTCTTTTTTTCATTTGAGAAGAGTTACGGTAATCTGTCCCACACCTCAACTACATCCTCACTAAAATCTATTACCTCTGCTTTTTTGAACCGATAACATTCATTGATGGATTGAATTCCTAAATTTCCTACAAAAGGAGTGGCATCATTACCTAGAATTTTACCACTGCGGCAGATTATCAACCTGTCGATTAAATTACACTTTAATAGTTCTGTAATTAACACTCCTCCGCCTTCGACTAATAATCTTGTTATACCAATTGCTGAAACAAGTTTTGATGCCATGTCTTTTAGACAGACTTTGCCGATAACATCAGGTTCCGATGTCATTCCAGCGCGTGACGCTGGAATCCAGTTTTCATTATGCAATTGCTTGGTTGCAATTAAGTTCTCTGGATCCCAGTGTCTGGGCACTGGGATGACAGGAGAAGGCGTTGGAATGACAGGAGAGTGTGTTGGGGTGACATCTGGAATAACAGGAGGTTTGTGATTTGAATTGACTATCAAATAATTAATGTTTTTTATTTTTCTCTCTACTTCCTTATTTGTGATTACCCAAGTTATTACTTTGTCTGCAGTCTTTACAATATTATGCTCTTCCTGCAATTTTCCCTGGCTATCTATAATTAGCCTTATTGGCGATCTGTTTTCAAGTCCTGGTAATCTGCAAGTTAAGAGTGGATCGTCATTAATGAGGGTATTGCTGCCAATCATAATTGCGTCATATTTTGCTCTAAGCTCATGCACCCAATTTCTTGTATCCTCACTTGTTATCCATTTGCTATCGCCTGTAAATGTTGCGATTTTTCCGTCAAGAGTTGTTGCGATTTTGCAAGCTATAAATGGTCTATGTAATTCTTTAGTGGTGAAAAAGCCGACATTCAGTTCTTCTGCCTCTTTTTGCATAATTCCTTGTTTCACTTCAATTCCTGCTTCTTTTAGAGCTTTAATGCCTCCACCTAAAACTCTACTATCTGGGTCAATAGTTGCAATTACTACCCTTTTTATTCCAGCTCTTATAATTCCTGCGGTGCAAGGTTCTGTAACTCCAAAGTGGCAACATGGCTCGAGCGTGATATACATAGTTGCATCTTGAGTTGAACCTTTCGCGTTTTGCAAAGCGACTACCTCCGCATGCGGACGCCCACCGATCCCTGTATAGCCCTCACCAACCATCACACCATCTTTTACAATGACACACCCAACAGCAGGATTTGGTGCAACATTTCCAAGATTTTTTTCTGCAAGCCTTAATGCAATTGACATGAAATGATCATCAGTCATTAGAAAGAAGTCATTTCGTATGAGGTATCAAAAATTCTTCTGTGTTCGTGTATGGCAAATCTATCTGTCATACCTGAGATATAGTCACATATTATTACTGAACGCTGAGATTCACAAGCAAGTTTGCTCCACTCTGTAGGAAGTAATCTTGGGTTTTCATAAAAACATTGAAAAAGTTCCTGTATTATGCGTTTCGCTTTGTTCATCGTTCTACTCAGTTTATAGCTTCTGTATATTTTCTCCATGTTGAATCTTTTCATTTCTTTTGTAGCATTCGCAACTTCTGGTGAAAATGTGACTAACATTTTGTTTAGACTTCTTACGTCTTCTACGCTTTTTATTTTGTGATCTTCAATATTTCTTTCAGTCTGAGAAACAACATCACTTATCATAATTCCTATAGTTCCACTCAGTGATTCATGTATGAGTTTGCTCTGAGGCAATTCTGAATATCCGCTCCTTACGTCTTTAAACATTTTTCCAATTAAAGGGACATTCAGCAAATCTTCGATGGTTACTAAATTTGCCCTGAGTGCATCATCAAGATCGTGAACACTGTAAGCAATATCATCGGCAATTGAAGCAACTTGCGCTTCAATGCTTGAAAATTCTTCAAGTTTTAGATCATATTTTTTGTTGTATTCTAGCAATAGCTGATTATTTGTGTGAGATACTGCATTCTGACCAAGCAAGGGACCATTATGTTTTGCAACCCCTTCAACCACCTCCCAACTTAGATTCATACCATCAAAATCAGCATGTTTTTGTTCAAGATAAGTTAAAATCCTTATAGCTTGAACATTATGATCAAACTCATACTTCTCACTATCAACTTGAACTAGAGCATCCTCACCTGTGTGACCAAATGGGGGATGACCAAGGTCATGTGCAAGCGCTATGCATTCAGTGATGTCCTCATCTAAGCTGAGCCTGCGTGCGATGGATCTTGCAATTTGTGCAACTTCAAGGCTATGAGTCAGCCGAGTGCGATAGTAATCGTGCTCGTAATTGATAAAAACTTGTGTTTTGTACCCCAATTTCCTAAACGCATTAGAGTGAACAATGCGATCCCTATCACGCTGAAAGCAGCTGCGATTCTCATCTTCTGGCTCTTTGAAGTATCTCCCTTTTGTTTTGCTTGGGAAACATGCATAACTTAATAGAAAATTATTGTTTGACATGTAAAATTTCTACTATAATAAATTATCAATAATAAACGGTGGTTACTATGTCAACAAATTACAACATCAACTTAACTGATAATGCACTAAAAAAAATCCACTTTCTTGCAGAGCAGGAAGGGGATAAGAGTTCCGTTTTGCGGGTTGCAGTTTCAGGCGGTGGATGTTCTGGCTTCAAATACAATTTTCTTATGGATCAAATGAATAAAAATCTATCTTTGGATGATGAAGATGATGATTACGATGATGAATTTGATGACTATGAAGAAAGCGAGGACTATAGAAGCCACTCCAGTTTCAGCAAAAAAGGTAAAGATATAGTAATTAATGATGAAAATGGCAATCCTGTATTAATGGTTGATAATTGTTCAGCAAAATTTTTAAATAACTCAGTTATAGATTATACTGAGGATCTCAGTGGTTCTGGTTTTCAAATAAAGAATACCCTTGCTAAGTCTCAATGTGGTTGTGGTAACAGTTTTTCGGTTTCCAAAATTTAGATGCCTTCTGGGTCTTTTAAACATGGGTGGTAATGTAGCTCTAGAACTAACTTCTGTAGATAAAAGCTTCAAGGGCAATTCTGCTGTTGTAAAAGACATCAACCTAAGTGTCACAAGAGGGCAAGTAGTAGCGCTGATTGGCAATTCAGGTGCAGGAAAAACAACTATATTGCAAATCGCAGGCTTGTTGGACAAGCCAACTTCAGGTATAGTTACGATAGATGGAATAAATTGCACACAAGCCAGTAATAAGCATAAAACCCATGTAAGAAGAAATTTCCTTAGTTTTGTTTATCAATTTCACTATTTGTTACAAGAGTTATCGGTGTTGGAAAATATTATGCTTCCTCAACTCATTGCAGGAAAAAGCAAAGCTGAAGCAAAAAAAAATTCGCAAGCAATGTTGGAAAAATTTGGTCTGGAAAACAAAGCAAGTAGCATGGTATCTGAAGTTTCGGGTGGGGAAAGGCAGAGAGTTGCAATTGCAAGAAGCATTGTAAATTCTCCAAAGCTTTTACTTGCAGATGAGCCAACAGGAAATTTAGATCCAACAAATTCTTTTAACGTGTTTTTACTGCTACATTCATACGTAAAGGAAAATAACAGCTCTATGCTTATAGTAACGCACAATCATCTCCTTGCAGAAAAGGCAGACTGCATTTTCCAATTGAGAGATCGATCATTAGTGAAGTTGTGAATAGGAAAAATAGCACAATTTAAAACTACCTATGCCTTATACTTATCTAACCAATGATCATTAACAGAGTACAACTCGCATGAAACGCTTTCATTGCTTTTTATACACGGACTTTTTAACTTACGCTGTTTACTTAGGGAACACCCCGATAACATAAACACAGCTAAAACAAAAAATAATAGCTTTTTAAACATAACAAAACCTTTTCATTTATATTACTACACTCATTTCTCTTGTTTGTAAAGATTAAGCATATTCTTTTACCCTTACCTCTTTTTTGACCTTTTGAGAAGAAATAGCTGCACTGTTTAAGCGCAGTTTTATATAACCATCTACGATTTGAGTCACTTCCTCTTCTTTATCCCTTAGAAAGTGATTAGTATCGTCTATTATATGGTATTTCATGTGATCACTTTTTACTGAATTTATCAACCTTTTTGCTAATTCTGTTACATCGCTTTCTTCTGAGATTGTATCATTACTGCTTTGTATTATAAGCCCAGAAACTGGACAGGGAGAAAGAAAAGAAAAATCGTACTTAGTTACCGGAAGAGAAAGAGCAATAAAACCCACTATCTCAGGGCGGCGCATTGTTAGCTGCATAGCCACCCATGCTCCAAAAGAAAAACCAGCGATCCAAATTGGAACGTTGCTAGGATTATGTTCCTGAAGCCAATCAATAGCTACCGCAGCGTCAGTTAATTCTCCTATACCCTTATCAAAAGTTCCGGTAGATTTTCCCACACCACGAAAGTTAATTTTCAATGCAGAAAAATTGTTATCGATAAAAGACGTATATATACCATGTACAATTTTACTACCCATATTACCACCATATTGAGGGTGATGATGTAAAACCAGCACAACCGGCGCGTTGGCATCTTTGCTTTGGTGGTATTCACCTTCTATCTTTCTTGTTGCATTATTCAAAAAAACTTCTACCACGGTAACTCCTAATAAAAACCTGCTTGACAGGTATTGATGACATGAATTATTAATTATGTATTAATTTCGCTGTTTTTGCAATAAATTTTTTATCGTGTTAAAGCTAACGTACATAGTTATGGCTATAGTTGATGGTAAACTTATTTAAGTGACAGATGAGTCCATTCTCTTTAGAAAATAGTGGTTGCGTATATGCTGATTACAATGCAACTGCTCCAATTAGTGAGAATGTAAAAAAAAGTATATTTGAGGTCTTGTTAAAACAAACGCTTAATCCATCATCACTACATAAAAGAGGACAAGAAGCGAGGAAGATTCTTCAGGATGCAAGAGATAACATACGTGATGCTATTGGTGTTCCAAGTGATAAAGAAATAGTTTTTACGTCTGGTGCGACTGAAGCGAATAACCTTGTTATGAGAGGAATAGCAGGCTATCTGCATGTAATTTCAGCTATAGAGCATCCTTCAATTCTTAATTCTGCATGTAATCCATATATAATACCCGTTAATCAGGAGGGCATTGTTGACTTTTTAGAGCTAGAAAAAATTCTAAGCGAACTTAAAGGAAACAAAGCAATAGTTTCAGTTATGATGGCAAATAACGAAACCGGAGTTATTCAGCCTGTTAAGGAAATAGCTGAAATAGCACACAAATTTGGAGCAATTTGCCACACTGACACTGCTCAAAGTGTTGGAAAAATTAAAGTTAATATGGAAGATTTAGGAGTGGATTTACTCACTTTATCCGCCCATAAATTTGGCGGTGTAGCAGGCAGTGGAGTTTTAATATTCAATAAAGAACTTGCGATAGAACCTATTATAATAGGTGGTGGACAAGAGAAGGGATTTCGTGGTGGCACGGAAAATATTGTTGCGATTGCAGGCCTTTCTGCTGCACTGCAAAATATTCCAGACCTTCTATCAAAAATGGATGAAGTAAAGGAGCTACGTGATCAATTAGAGTGTGAATTATTAAATCTTGCCAGTGACATAAGAATCTTCGGTAAAAACTCTAAGAGGCTGCCAAACACAAGTTTTATTTATATGCCAGGAGTAAAGAGTGATGTGCAGCTCATGCATTTTGACTTGAATCATATTGCAGTTAGTAATGGTTCTGCATGTTCTTCTGGAAAAGTTGAACCTTCCCATGTTTTGCTTGCAATGGGGGCAACAAAAGAGCAAGCAGAGTGTTCAATTAGAATCAGTATAGGTCCAGAAACTAAACCACAAGACATAAAAAAAATAGTGGATTGTTGGTATAATATCTACAAGCAGAACACCTTGGTATAGATAATACGTGGTACCATGCAGGGAGCTATAAATTAGATGTAAAAAATTACTTTACAAGTTTCGCCAGCCCCCTTATCATAACAGTGAAGCTATTTATTTATCTTCTCTGTACAGATTAAATGACAAAAAAACTCAACGTATTTGGCGTCTCATGTTTAATTTTTTGCACTATGTGCACCTTATGTCTTTATCAAATTTCTAGGTTTTTACCTATACAAGCTGAAATACGCTTATAAAGCATTTAAAACATTAAAAAACGCCAACTTAAAAAATGGATAGTGAATAACTAGCTACCCTAGGGTTTCTTTTGCCTTTTTTTCTGTTTAGTAAATTTCTTAACGTTTATAATTTAGGTTAGTTGCATTTAAAAGCAGCTGAATCGCGGTTATTAAGTGTTTAGAATAAAAAAACGCCATACTTGAAAGTATAATGTAAGTAATTAGCCAACCACGGGGCTTCTTTTGCCTTTTTTTTCGTTTGGTAAATTTCTTAATGTTTGTAGCTAAAGCAACTTAAGAGACCGAAAATGGTCAGCGCTCCTTTTTTTGTCATCCCAGTGCGTGACACTTGTATCTTTATGATGTGAGGTATTAGAGCTAAAATATCTCACAGGGAGGGTGAAGCCAACTTGACACTAATGCCAATAAGGCTGAATCCCAGATTTTGCTCCCCTCCCATAGAGTTAGAAGACTGAACAGTATCTTTGGAATTATATCCCGTATTTACAAGAACTCTCAATTTATTTATAGTCTTGGAGGCAGTTTTATGCAAGTAAATGCTATTTTAGGTGTAGATATTTCTAAAAAGAAATTTGATGTTTGTTTGCTAATAAACGATAAGAAACGGCACAAAGTCTTTTGAAGATGGCTTTACAAAACTTGTAGTGTGGTGCAATGGACATGGAGCAAACCTTATTCATCTTTGTCTTGAAGCAACTAGCTGGTATGGTGAAGATTTGGCTACTTTTATGCACGACTTGGGACATAACGTAAGTGTAGTAAATCCAGAAGGCTTTTGGCAAAAGTGAACTGCTCAGAAACAAAACCGATAAATCAGATGCAGCTATAGATTTTGTATCGCTAATAAACCTGCTCTTTGGAAACCTATTTTCCCTGAAGTTAGGCATTTAAGAGAGCTTTATCGTTGCATGCAATCACTTAAAGACGACAAGTTGCAACAGATGAACCGTTTGGAAAATAAAAATATGCACTCCAGCTGCAAAAACGCTAGATCCGAAGTAATTTCAACAATAGATGCACAAATTGCTATCCTGGAAAAAGAAATTGATGAGCATATTAATCACTATCCATACCTAAAAAATATGATAGAAAACCTCAAAACTGTAAAAGGCATAGGATATCTTACTGCTGTTGCTGTTATCGCAGAAATGCCGTCAGTTGATAATTTTAGTCATGCTAACAGCTTTTGCCGCCAGAACATCATCAATCTGGATCGTCAATAAGTAGAAGAAGCCGAATATGTAAAATAGGATCTGAGCGTATTCGAAAAGCTCTTTATATGCCAGCTATAGTAGTACAATCATCATTTTCAAAAATTTTGTCAGCGTTTAACGAGTAAAGGAAAGTGTCCAAAAGTCGTAGTTTTAGCCTTGATGAGAAGACTGATGCATGTCTTTTTTGGTATTCTTAAAAACAATCAGCCATTTAATTGTAAATTAATTGTTTGACATGAGAGACAGTATCTGGGATCTAATTTTACCTGACTATGTTATCATATAAATCTATCCAACTTAGATTTTCCTTTTCGATCAAATCAGTCTTCCATTTTCTTTTCCAACTTTTTAAAAGTTTTTCTCTATTAAAAGCTGAATTTATATATCTTGAAATTCTTCAAAATGAACTAATTTATGTACATTGTATTTTGATGTAAAGCCAGAAATAACTTTACTCTTATGTTCCCAGATTCGTTTAATCAGATTTGATGTTATACCTGTATATAAAGTTCGATTATTCTTGCTTGCAAGTATGTAAACGTAATAATTTTGCATATAACTTAGATCCCAGTGTCACGCACTGGGATGACAGGAGAGAGGACACCATATGTTTATTTGATCGACAAATAAACACTGAACATCAACAGACAAGAATACACCACAGTTAACTGTGGTGTGTACTGGCTAGTTAGAAAGAAAACTTCACACCAGTAAGAAGGAGAATTCCTTGGTTAGAAGGTGCCTCTTCTGTGGTACTACCTGCTTTTGTAATCTTATGATTTGCGTTTTGTTTCTCGTTAGTCATAAAATAATGAAGAGCTGCGTAAGGAACAAATTTGCTCTTACTGCATGCAGGAGAAAGATCATATTGAACGCCAAGTGCACCATCATGAAGCATATCTCCATCATTCATTCTGCTACCAAAGTACGTCAAACTTGTGTAGATATTCTCATGTTGATAACCAGCTCCTACAGTCCAATACATGGTATCTATACTATCTTTACCAAATTGAGCTTTCAGTCCTTCCACTCTCTTGTCATCATCAGTAGTACCTTTACCATCAATTTCCTTATAGGTATCACCAACTAATTTTTTAATACCCTTCGGTTGGCCAGATTTACCCAAATATGCAAAAGAAGCGGCAAATTTTACGCCTTGGTCTTCATTAATCTTATAATCAGCGCTTACACCCAAATTAACACCCATAAGGTCATTGTACTCTACATATTCATCATAAACATGCTTATCTTTATTTGGTTTTTTCGCTTGACCATACTCACCAACTGCAGAAGTTTTAACTTTTACATTATATTTATCAAAGTCATATTCATATGATGCACCAGCACTTACTATGTGCTCATAGTCTGGACCGACATGCTTTATCTCTTCTTTATGCTTTAGCACCTTAGTATTATTTTTATCCTCCTCAAAAGGAATTGTTTCTTTTACAGTAAACAAACTACTATTATAACGAGGTGAGTAACTGATGCCAAACCTTGCGCCCATATAATTTGGTGAGTAGTAAGCAACTCTAAATGGCAGTGTAGTCATAACGCCTTTGTTATATTTCCCTGCCATACGGAAGGAGAGTTTTTCACTTTCACTCGAAAAACTTTCAGTGTAAAGACGTGGTGTTACATAAAATGGAAAGCCTGCAGCGCTTCCTTCTAAGTTCACTTTTCTGAACCAGTCACTATCTGCAGCTCCGTCAACAGTCGCAATTCTTGTTGCATCAAGTCTCATCAGAGCTTCAGGACCAAATTGGTAACCAAGCTTCACGTCACCATATTTTGAGTTAATAAACACATGCGCACTTCTGCCTTTTGCAGCATAAACACCTTGTGATGCTCCCTTACCTTCGGTCACTGGAACGTGAAATTGCACATCAGCACCATAAAGAAGACCTAAATCTTCATTCTTATTTTCTGCTCTGAGGTGCAATATCGCGTCAGCAATCATACCCATATCGTTGCTGTAATCACCAATATTTCCTATTCCCTCAGGGAATACTGGATTTGCTCCTTTTACCTTATCCGTAGCATCCTCATAATAATTTATAGATTTGCCAGGCATAACGTCGTATCGTTTATAATCTGTGCCACTTGGCCCTGCTTTACCATAACCTTGAGCATCAACAACACCGCCAAAAGTTATTCTTAAATTACTTTGCCCTTGATTAGTGTCGATAATATCAACTCCACCAACTGAGACAACAGGATTTGCCTTAACTTTTTTCTCTGTATTTTTGTTAACAACTTTTACATCCTTCTTTACATCTTTAGCTTCAACTTTAGCATTCTTAGTTTTAGAAGCCTTAGTTTTTGAAACTTTACCTTTTTCTATATTAGAATTCTTAGCGTTTAGAGCTTTTGCTTTTGAATCCTCTATAAGCTTTGCTTTTTTCTCATTTGCTAGCCTGATCTCCTCTTTTTTCTTCTGCTCGGCTGCTAATCTCATCTCCTCCTTTTTCTTAAGCTCTTCAGCTTTTTTTCTTGGATCAGCATTACATATTCTGTCCATCTTTTCTTTCAGTTTTTTATTTGATGTTTTCATAACTTCTGTTTTTCCAGAAGTTTTTGTGCTCTCTTGCTTTTTTATTTCCTTCATACTCTCATCAGGAAAGTCAGCTGCAAAGCCGCTGAAAGAATATAAAGTTAATAGAGAAGCTAGAGCAGTTCTAGTATAAATAGATTTTTTCATGAAGTGCCCCCAAAAAATTTCGAAATCATATCTTAAATGTAAATAGTATAAAAATGTTGAAAATTCAACTTAAAGCAACCTTATAACGAAAACAAAAGTAAAATGCAATACCTTAAAAGCAACTTTCTTAATACGCTCAACGTGTATATTAACCAAAATTTAGTACAGAAGTTCGCTTGTTAGTGCATTATAACTCTACTATTTATTCTATGGAAGTAAAATTTTTTTATTCTAACAATAGTAATTGAAAGGAAAAGAAACTATAGCTATGTTAAAAAAATAAATTATGAAAAATACTATTGACAATAATATCAATCTACATTATAGTTAAATAAATTGTTTAGCTGATAGTAGATTGAGGTAGTTATGGATTTTAGTTTTTTACGCAATTGGTTTAGCACCACAGATACTAGTGCAAGTAGTATAGATTCACAATTAGAACAATCAAGCTCCATCTTAGCAGATAACGGCAAATGCAAGATGGAAGAATATGATGATGAGTTTGAGATCATTGAAGATTATGAATTTATAAACCCTCGCGACCCAAATGAAATACATTCTTTACCTTCTTCTCACCAGATAGATGAAAGTATTGTAGAAATTGCAGGGTTTAATAAAGAGAAATTATTAGAAATGAGTAATTTCTCTAAAATAAGCTATGGTGATGACGACAATAAGTTAAGTGAAAAAAGATGCAACACCTTAGCTGAAGAAGTATACAAAACTGGATTTGAAGTTACTACGGAAGGTTATGAAATTATTCCATCCCCTGAAAAAATGTATAAAACTAGAGCTGAACTTACTAAAGAAGGTTATGAAATCATTCCATTTGGTAATAGCTTTGAAAAAGATGCTGGTCATGTTTTCATAAAAGGTAAAGAAATAACAATAGCTTACCATGGTACTCGCTTAAAACATGGCTTATGGGGCTTAAATGATGTAATCACTGATCTAAGTGCATCTTTTACTACTTCAGAACTTTTACCTGACGGTGGAAGAATTCATCGTGGTTTTTATAATTCGTTTACGGATTCATGGCCTGATCTTTATCGCATTTTGAAATCTCATGCTGAAAAACAAGGATCAGAAATCAAAGATTTTGAAATCAATCTCACAGGTCACAGTATGGGAGGAGCTATTGCTAAGATAGCTGCTTTATGTCTTAATAAAACAGAAAGAGCTGAAGATATTCATGTTGCAACTTTTGGTGATCCAAGAGTTTTTGACCTTACTGCTAGTAAATTTTATAATGACGTTCTTCAAGAAAAAACCATTAGAGTAACTCAACATAGACAAGATCCAGTGCCAGCAGTATCACCTGGTCTTTTTGGTTATGCTCATGTAGGTGCACAATTAAGAATATCAGCACCGGAAGGATATTCTTTTCATAAAATAGATGGTTATCATGAAGCTGTTAAAGTAATGGATGAAAGTGATTTCAAGTCAAATAATAACGTATCTCTCTTTTACTATCCCGTTAGGGCATTAAGTCAAATTAACTCTGCAGTTTTAGGTAATGCTCAATATTACGCTGCCAATGCGGTAAATTATATTTTTGGTGGGTCAAACTTCTTTGAGAAAGTGAAAAAAGAATACCAAAATGATAAATTTGAGGTATTGGAAGTTGAGCAAGTAGCACATGAAAATTCCTCATCTATTGCAATGGGCAGATAGCTGCCATTATGGAGCAATTATTAGATTGCTCCATAATATCTATTCATTTAAATTCAATATAAAAGTTTCCACCACAAGTTATTTTCCATTCCTCTTTAAATTTTTTTAGATGTTCTTTTTTTTCGCACTCTAAAAGCAGCTCTTCCACGCTTTTGTTGTAACTTTCAGTAGTAATCTTTCCCTGATGATGCATGAACCTCAAGTAAATCAAATAAGTGTTAATCACATCTGTTTCACAATAATCTCGAATCTCTTGTATCTTGCCGCTATCGTATAAGCCCATAACTTGTGACCCATCAACTCCAATCTTGCCAGGAAGGTTAAATGCTGCACAAACTTCGTTCATTTTTACTCTCGCAGAAGCTCCAAAATCAGAGAGAGATTCAAGCAAATCACAATGCCAATCACTACTATATCTCTGATTGTAACTATTCCACTTATCGCCAGCTTTATGAAAATATTCCGCTTGAATGCCATGGACCATAGCACGATACTTCAGCACTGGTATATCAAAAGTGCGCCCATTAAATGAGACTAATCTCGGTCTTTTTTCCGACATATAGTTAAAAAATCCCTTCACCAGCTCCTTTTCACTGGAATTTAGTGTGCCTCCAGATCTTATTTCTTGCAGTGTGAACACTTCGTAACCGCTCTGGCAGCTTATATTACAAAGTAAAAAACTGATAACTACAACCCGGTGGAAGGGCTGACGCAGAAAAGAGTTCTGCCCGTTTGTTATTTCTAGGTGGTATTTTGTTAATGCATCCCTTTTCTCTTCCACACTGCTATTGTCATCAATATCCAGCAAATTCTTGCAGGAATTTATATCCGGTATAGTTTCAATATCAAATACTAACAAAGAATTAAGCATTGCCTATATATTCCTCAGGACGGTCGATCCAAGGTCGCACTTTTACAAATAAAAAGAGGTGTACCTTGCACTCAAATAATTTTTCTAGTTCAACACGTGCTTCGATATTAATTTTTTTAATATTACTGCCATCTTTCCCTAGCACTATTTTTTTATGACTATCTTTCAACACGAATATGATCTGTTTTATGACTAAACTCTTATCTTTTTTTTCCTCAAATTGTTCAGTTATAACAGCTGTAGAGTATGGCAATTCTTCACGCAAGTTCAAGAATAATTTTTCTCTCGTAATTTCTGCTGATAAAAAATTTGTCGAGGAATCGGTTATTTGATCTTCTTCATAAAACCAAGGGCTCACCGGTGCAACTTCAGACAAGTAATTCACCAAATCAGGAAGTCCATCATTCTTTAATGCTGATATCGTAAAAACTTTTTCAAATTTATAAAGCAAATTCAGATGCTCATGCGCCATCTTTAATTCAGGCCTTTTTACCAAATCAGTTTTATTGATAACCAAAATGCATCTGCCTTTTGTGCGCTGCAGTCGCATAAATATAGTCTTAATTCTTTCTATATTTTTCAAATAATTGCTTACATCAACAAGTAACAAAGTGATGTCATCACCCTTGATTGCTGACCATGCAGACTTGACTAAAGCTTTTTCAAGTTTTGTTTCTGCTGAGAAAATTCCTGGGGAGTCAGTAAAGACAATTTGTGTGTTGTTGCATGTTGCAACACCCCTTATTTGCGTCCTTGTTGTTTGCACTTTAGGGGTAACAATTGCAATTTTCTTGCCTATGATGCTGTTAATTAATGTAGACTTCCCAGCATTTGGTAAGCCAGCTATGGTTACAAATAAGCACTTTTGTTCTTTCACAAAGGAAATTATAAAGAAAACTGGATACCAGTGTCAAGCACTGGAATGACAAGTTCTCGGCAACCCCTACGTCATACCGTCACGGTATCTCTAGATCCCGCTAACACGTAGCGGAATGACAGCAATCCTACGTCATACCGCTGCGAACTGTCATACCGTGATTTATTCACGGTATCTCACATAGATCCCGCTAACAAGCAGCGGGATGACAGCAATCCTACGTCATACCGCCGCGGTATCCCAGCATAGATCCCGCTAACACGTAGCGGGATGACGAATTGCTTAACCGTCATACTGCCGCAGACCGTCATACCGCGATTCATTCGCGGTATCTCTTAGCATAGATCCCGCTAACAAGTAGCGGGATGACGAGCTTATCGTCATGCCACCACGAACCGTCATACCGCCGCAGACCGTCATACCGCGATTCATTCGCGGTATCTCTTAGCATAGATCCCGCTAACAAGTAGCGGGATGACGGTTGTCATTTAGCTACAAACATTAAGAAATTTACCAAACGAAAAAAAAGGCAAAAGAAGCCCTGGTCATTGTTTATTTTCAGTATTTGGCGTTTTTTAAGTCTTAAACACTGCAATTTAGCTGCTTTTAAATGCAACTCACCTTAGTTTAAATGTTTAAGAAATTTACTAAGCAGAAAAAAAGGCAAAAGAAACCCCGTGTTAGCTAGTTGTCACTCTCTAATCCTGCAAATTGGCGTACTATACTGTCTTAAACGACTTATAAGCGCGTTTCAGCTTATATAGGTAAAAACCCAGAAATGTTGTGAAGACATAAGGTGCACATAGTGCAAAAAATTAAAAATAAGACGCCAACTACGTTGTTTTCTTGCTGTTTAATCTGCACAGATGAAGATAACTGAATACCTTCAGTTTCATGATAAGGGGGCTGGCGGAGTTTGTCAAGGGATTTTTGACGAAATGATTTTGAAAGTAAAGAGCGGGAGAAGGGGTTCGAACCCTCGACCTCAACCTTGGCAAGGTTGCGCTCTACCAACTGAGCTACTCCCGCAATTAAATTAACCTAAATTTACTTAATTATAGGCATATACAGCGATTTGTAAACCCCGTGTACACGAAAAATGTGAGAGCCCATAAATTTGCGTGGTTCCTTCTATGATCTTTTCGTATACTTAAGGCTCATTTTTGATTATCATGAACTTTTAATTGTGGCACAAGCTTTATGGGAATATTTTTATATAAAGATGACTTGCCAGCTAGCTCAATACCAAATGATATAAGGTCTATAGCTGTTGATACCGAGGCAATGGGGCTACTTCATAGCAGAGATAGATTATGCCTTGTGCAGCTCTCTTTTAATGATGGCAACGCTCACTTAGTGCAACTTAAGAACGATTATACAGCGCCAAATTTGAGAAAAATATTAGAGGATAAAAATATAACTAAAATATTCCACTTTGCACGGTTTGATGTAAGCATAATACGTTATTACTTGGAAACTTGGGCACTTCCGTGCTATTGCACGAAAATAGCTTCACGTTTGGTTCGCACCTACACAGATAATCATAGCTTAAAAGAGTTGTGCTTAGAGCTGCTTGATACCAAACTAAATAAGCAGCAGCAATCTTCTGATTGGGGAAATGAAAATTTGACAGACAAACAAAAAAGTTATGCTGCATCTGATGTTTTGTATCTCCATAAGATAAAGGAAAAGCTAGATTTAATGTTGGAACGTGAAAATAGAAAAGAATTGGCCCAAAAGTGCTTTGAATTTCTTCCTACTCGCATTGAGTTGGATTTAATGGGTTGGGAAAACGTGGATATCTTTAATCATCAGATATAATCATTTGTGAGAAGTTTTTTGTTTGTGCAAGACACTTTAGGGCAATTTTTCAGAAGAATTTAGTTGATTAACTGTTGATTGATGCGCTATATTTTACAAAAATTTAGGTATTTTATGAGTGATGATATTACAACGGTAAATGATCAAAATTTCAAATCTGAAGTCACTGACTATAAAGGGTTTGTTCTGATAGACTTTTGGGCAGAATGGTGTGGGCCATGTAAAAGTCTAATGCCGCGTATTGAACAGTTGGCTAAAGACAGAAAAGGCAAGATTAAGATCTGCAAGTTCGACATAGATGAAGGGACTGAAGTGCCAAGTAAGTATGGAGTGCAATCTATACCCACTTTAATCATAT
Source organism: Wolbachia endosymbiont (group A) of Pogonocherus hispidulus (assembly GCF_964028195.1). Classification (NCBI taxonomy): domain Bacteria; kingdom Pseudomonadati; phylum Pseudomonadota; class Alphaproteobacteria; order Rickettsiales; family Anaplasmataceae; genus Wolbachia; species Wolbachia endosymbiont (group A) of Pogonocherus hispidulus. The sequence continues at coordinate 966,716 of NZ_OZ034750.1, read as the reverse complement.
TTCAAGATGGTAAGGAAATTGCACGCAAAATTGGTGCAACAAATGATTTGCTAAGTTGGGTTGATAGTGAAATAAGCTAATAGACAAATTTGCTTTTGTGTGTATTATAAATATTGATAAAAGGGATTGTAGCTCAGTCGGTTAGAGCAGTTCGCTCATAACGAATTGGTCGTAGGTTCGAGTCCTACCAATCCCACCATTGTGTTGATCTTAGCATGATCGTAACAATGAGAAAACTATAGTATATGAATTATATGTTGATATAATAGAGGAAATAATGGAATTTACTAAATCTTTGAATAATAAGTTAGATGAGTTGCACTTACTAAATCATCCATTCTACCAATCATGGAATACAGGAAGCTTAAGCTTGCAAGCTTTACAAACCTATGCTAAAGAATATTATCACCACGTTGCTGCGTTTCCTCGTTATATCAGTGGTATACATTTTTTGTGCCCAGATCTAAAAATGCGACAGGTTTTGCTTGGTAATTTAATAGAAGAAGAACAAGGTGATGAAAATCACCCAGAGTTATGGAAACGTTTTGCTGAAGGGCTTGGTGTAACACGGTCTGATCTCCATAAGGATGCACAGATTAAAGAGACACAGAAGTTAGTTGATGGTTACTTTGATATTGTACGATCAGACTTTGCTTCCGGTTTGGGTGCACTTTATGCTTATGAACGTCAAACTCCAGAGGTTTCTAAGTCTAAAATTGAAGGTTTAAAAAAACACTATTCAATAAGTGATGAGCGTTCTCTTCAATTTTTTACGGTTCATATGCATGCTGATGAATGGCATTCTGAGGAGTGTGCAAATCTTATTGAAGATCTAGATGAAAAAGAGCAAGATAAAGTTATGCAGGGTGCTCAAAAGGGAGCAAAGCTCTTGTGGGGTTTTCTTGATGGAATGATGAATGCTAGCGTGTGTTAGTAGTTGTAAGTAGCTTGAGAATTAAAACTCAGTGGTGTTGGAATGCAATGTCTGCATGTAATCTTCTTATATCTGACTTACGGCTTTGGGTTCATTTAGGCTATAGTGCAGAAGAGAAGTCTCATTCCCAATTAGTTAGTATTGATGTTGATTTTATTTTTAAATCTCCTCCTTTAGGGCTTATAACTGACCGGCTTGAAGATACTGTCTGCTATCTAGAGATAGTACAAAATATTCAATCTCTTGTTCAGAGCAAGCAATTCAATTTAATCGAGCACTTAACCCATGATATATACAGAGCCATTAATAATCTTTTGGTGCAAAAAAAACATACTATTTCTTCCATAAGAGTGACTACTCACAAAGTTGCACCACCCGTTCCTAATGCGCATGGAGGCGTCTTTTTTACCTATTGTAATGCACTGCAAGAACAGGAAGATAACTAATGATCTATATTTCTATTGGCTCAAATATAGGGAATCGCTTTTCCCATTTACAAAAGGCTGCTCAGTTACTAAAGGAGCGCTATTTTAAAAATTTAAAATCTTCAATTATTCTGGAGACTAAGGCTGTTTTACCAAATGATGCTCCACCTGGGTGGGACAAGCCATTTCTAAATATGGTTGTGTATGGAAGTTGTTCTTCTTCTCCTGAAGAGCTGTTAAAGGGCCTTAAACAAATTGAGTGTGACATTGGCCGCCTGCAGGTCTATGAAAAATGGGCACCTCGCGTTATTGATTTGGATATTTTGTTATGGGATGACCTGACACTTGACACACCCTACCTTAAGATTCCTCACCCAGAATTGATAAACAGACCATTTTTGCTTCACTTGATGGCAATGCTGAGCCCCATGGCAGTAGTTAACAAAACGTTTGGTACTGTTAACCCTAACATTAAGGATTGCTTTTTAAGGAGTTTTACGCTTTCACCAGAGCTTGTAGGTATTGTCAATATTACTCCTGATTCATTTTCAGATGGTGGTCTTTATTATGATGCATATCAAGCAACCAAGCAGACACTGCGGCTGTTATCAGATGGTGCGAGCATAGTTGAACTTGGTGCTCAATCAACAAGACCTGGCTCCTCAATACAAACTCCAAAAGCAGAATATGCACGCTTAAAACCAGTGCTTGATGACCTTAATCAATATATGAAAGTTGGTGACATTAAAGTCGGCATTGATAGTTTCTGGCCAGATGTTATTTTGAATGTTTTGGAGCATTATAACATTACTTGGATAAACGATGTTAAAGGAGATCTAGATGACAATACTTTAAAAGCAATTGCTAGTAGTGGATGTGGCATCGTTATTATGCATTCGCTCTCCATACCACCACATAAGGATAACATTATTCCAGGTGACATTGATTCGGTTAGTACCATAAACCATTGGGCAGAAAGGAACATCAATAGATTACTAGCTCTAGGTTTTGATCAAAGCTCGATAATTATTGATCCTGGTATTGGTTTTGGAAAATCTCTATATCAGAATATCTGGCTTTTACGCAATATAGAAGCATTGCAAAGTTTTGGCTGCAAAGTTCTGGTTGGTCATTCTAGAAAGTCATTTATTTCTTCTTTTTCTACAGAACCTATCTTTAACCGAGATTTAGAAACAATTGCTTTATCATCTGCATTGCACAACAAGGTTGATTTCCTTCGAGTGCATAATGTGCGTGATCACATGCGATTTTTTGTAGCTCAAGCTGCTTTACAGGAATGATAGTTATCGGAATTATGGCTGTTGATCCCAAGGGGGTAATTGGAATAAATAATAGATTGCCCTGGCATTATCCAAGTGAGCTAGATCATTTTCGTCAGGTGACTGACAAACAAGTTATTGTGATGGGAAGAAAAACATTTGAAACAATACCACAAAACATATTAAAGCCTATTGTTTTTTCTCGTAATAAATTAAGTCCTTGTTTTAATAAAGGCATAGAATGCACTATTGTTTCTTCTATGCAAGAGTTTTTGTCAATCCAAAGTAGTTCTAAAGTCTTCATGATTGGTGGAGCACAAATAGCGCACCTTTTTTTGAAGTATGATCTAATCTCAGAGTTTATCATAACAGAAATTCACAGACTTTATAAAGGTGATGTATATTTCAACTTAACACTTCTTGATGGATGGTATAAAACCGCTCTTGCTCAAACAAAAGATTATACTATATGTAGGTTAACACGTGATAAAGATGGAAGAAAAAATTGTGAAGCTCATTAAGTCTCTTAACTGTAAATTATGCCAACTGAAACAACAGGCAAGAGGGCTTTTATGAGAAACTTTTTGATGTAATAGTATGTATGTTAAAGCAATTTATACCCACCGCATTGAATGTGGAGAAGTATTAGAGCAAGTTCTTGATTGCTATGTTTCAGAGTTGCTAAAAGAGGAAGTTATTCTTGCTATCACATCGAAAATCATTTCCATTTGTCAAAAACAAGTGGTTTGCAAAACTGCTTGTTCTAAAGAAGAGCTAATCAAAAGAGAAGCTGATGCAATTGTTGATATGGCTCACAGTATCTGTTTAACGATTAAAGATAATATCTTAATTCCATCTGCTGGCATTGATGAATCAAATGGTAATGAAATGTATATTTTATACCCAAAGGATGTTCAGAAAACAGCTCTATCAATATGGAACTATCTCAAGACAAAACACTGCATAAAACATCTTGGTATTTTGATTACAGATAGTAATGTAACACCTATGCGTCGTGGGGTTACGGGCGTTGCTCTTGGTTGGTGTGGATTTGAACCACTTTATTCCTATATAGGCAAGCCAGATCTTTATAATCAATCACTGCAAGTAACACAAGTCAATCTTCTTGATGCGCTGGCAACGTCTGCTGTTTTAGTTATGGGAGAAGGGGCGGAGCAAACACCAATGGCAATAATTAGTGGTGCATCAAAGGTTCACTTTCTTACTCGTCCGCCAACTGTAGAAGAAGAAAAAAGTGTTAAGATATCTATGGAAGAAGATCTTTATTCTCCTCTCCTCATGGGAACCCGTTGGTTAAAGAGTTAAAGAGGAACTTAAAAATTTGCTATTAGACTTCTTGCATAACCATATAACGAACTTTTATTGGGAATAGAAACGAAAAAACTTACTTGACACCCTTCGCCAGCCCCCTTATTGTAGTATTAAGGGTATTTATGACTCAAAACTTGTTTTTGACCTGCAGGCTCAATGACAAAATTCAGTAAAAAACTTAGGGTATTTTTTGGCGGATTACATAAAATTATAGCGGCTGCATGTCTTTTTTATTTTTTCTATATTCAGCCAAATCGCGCTTAATTTAAGCGTTAGAACATTATTACAGCGCCAATTTAAAGTATTAGAGAGTCAAAACCAGCACCACGGGGCTTCTTTTGCCTTTTTTTTCATTTGGTAAATTTCTTAAATATTTATGGCTAAACGACAATCGTCATCCCGCTACTTGTTAGCGGGATCTAGAGATACCGTGACGGTATGACGGTTCGCGGCGGCATGACGTAGGATTGCTGTCATCCCGCTGCTTGTTAGCGGCTAAGAGATACCGTGAATAAATCACGGTATGACGGTGTAGATGATGGTTAAGTAATTCGTCATCCCGCTACTTGTTAGCGGGATCTATGTTAAGGTATGACGGTTAAGTATTCCGCTACTTGTTAGCGCCGCGGCGGTATAGATCCCGCTACGTGTTAGCGGCTGAGATACCGCGAATGAATCGCGGTATGACGGTTCGTGGCGGTATGATGGTTCGTGGCGGTATGACGATAAGCCTCGTCATCCCGCTACTTGTTAGCGGCTAAGAGATACCGCGAATGAATCGCGGTATGACGGTTCGCGGTGGCATGACGATAAGCCTCGTCATCCCGCTACGTGTTAGCGGCTGAGATACCGCGAATGAATCGCGGTATGACGGTTAAGTAGGGTGTCATTCCAGTGCTTGACACTGGAATCCAGTTTTCCATATAATCTCATCGAAAATGTTGTAACCACTTTCTATGCTAGTTTGCTTGTGAACAACCTGGATCCAAGTAGTCAAGGCACTGGAATGACACCATTCTTTTTTCTGGATTCCAGTGTCTGGGCACTGCCGTCTTGGATGGAAAGGCTGGATCCAAGTATTCAGCTACTCGGATGACAAAGGAGAGCTACTCGGATGATACCTTTTTTCTACTTAGTTTGGGTTATGCAAGAAGTCTATTCCTTCATAAGGAGAAGTAGTTAAAGGAATTTACTCTATTTCTCCCTCTTTTTTTATTATTTTTAATCTATAGTTAACGTAAAAGAGATATGCAAAAACTCTATTGATCCATAGTCTGCAAATTATTAATAACACTTACTTTAAAGAACCTCACTTTACGCTGATCTTTGAGCGCTCTTCTGTGGTATTTTGTAAGAGTATAACTTGTGAAATCGTCTTCCCTATAGATTAAAGAGTTACACTGCTTTATATGTGATGCTATCCACTCTGCATAGTCCTGATAATCGGTTGCAATGAATATTTCCCCTGTTATAAGTATTTTTTTTGCTAATAAATTTAAAAATTCCGTATTAATTAATCGTCTTTTATTGTGACTTCTTTTTGGCCATGGATCTGGAAAGAGGATAAAGAATCTTTCAACACTATTGTCAGGAAAATTTGCAATCAATTCTCTTGCATCTTCTGTCCATATTAAAATGTTTTTTATGTTTTGTATTTCTATGTTTGTTAGCAAGCGAGAAACCCCCTTTAAGTAGGGCTCACATCCTATAAATAATAGATCAGGTTCATTGAGCACCTGGTAAAGCATATTTTCACCGTTGCCAAAGCCTATTTCTACCCATATTCTTTTTTGTGAATTTACGATCTTCTCTATAGATTCCTTGCTGTTTTGAATAGAATATCTTTCCAATATTTCATCAACATCCGGTTTTAGCCTGGACCTTCTGGAGAACGATCTAGTCCACTTGCTATTCTTAAATAGCATATTCTTGATACATATATAATTTTCTCACTACATTTTACATAGCTTAAACAATTCTCGAAATGAATTAACGAAAAATTACTTGTCAATAATTGTTAATATTATATAATATATGAGTTCTAATAAAGTTTAAATTAAAGGTATGAATAATAATAATCCAGTTGTAAATCTACCGGTTACTATCAGAAAGCTATCATCAAACAAGTTTATAGAAGAGATATGTCAAGGCCAATTTGAGGATCAAGATAATGCCTTGTTTGAAGATTCTTTTGTTAACAAAATTAAAGAAGGAGATGTGGTAGAAGGTGTAATTACAAGAATAAACCCTAACGACGTTGTGGTTGATATTGGTTTAAAGTCTGACGGGAGAATTCTGATCAAGGAACTCGGTTGTAATGATGAGATCATTATTGGCTCGAAAATTAGAGTTTATGTGGAAAGAATTGAAGATTATCATGGTAATGTTGTTCTTAGCCGTGAAAAAGCAATTAGAGACGAGAAATGGAGTAAGTTGGAAGAAGATACAGTTACAAGAGCTGAAGTAAGCGGAGTTATTAAACGCTCAATTAAATGTGGTTTTATTGTTGATCTTGGTGACGGAATAAGCGCTTTTTTACCGCTGAGTCATGTGGATTTGAAGCAAGTAAAAGACGCGAAGCACCTTATTGAAACTGAACAAAAGTTCATCGTGCTTAAAATGGATAAGAAGCAAGGTAATATTGTAGTGTCAAGAAAGCTGGTGTTAGAAAAATTGCACGCTGGTGAAAAAATTAAATTTTTAGAATCTTTAAATGAAGGCGATATAATAGAAGGAAAAATAAAAAGCATCACTCATTACGGTGTATTTGTCGGTATTCATGAATCAGATGCAGTGGGAGTTATAGATGGATTGCTACATATTACAGATATCTCTTGGAGTAGAGTAAGTCATCCATCTGCAGTTTTTGCTTGTGGCCAGATTATAAAAGTTAAAATTATAAAAATAGATAAGGAAAATGCTAAAATTTCTTTGGGTGTGAAGCAGCTAGAAGATAGCCCTTGGCAAGATGCAGAGTCAAAGTATCCAATTGATAGTGTGCATAAGGGTTATGTAACAAGCATAGAAGATTATGGATTGTTTGTTGAGCTTAGACCTGGAATTGAAGGTTTAGTGCACTCGTCAGAAATAACTTGGGTTAAGAGTAGTTTACCAGTTAGTAGTCTCGTAACAAGGGGACAAGAAGTATATGTAAAAATTCTCAGTATTGACATTGCTAAGAGTAGGATGAGTTTAAGCATGAAAAGGTGTGTAGACAACCCTTGGCAAGTATTTATCAATAAATATCCTCCTGGTTCTATTGTTTCTGGTGAAGTGAAGAATAATACTGGCTCATATGTATCTGTTGCTTTCAATGATTCTGAAATAGATGAGAACGTAGAAGGGACAATATATGTGAAAGATTTAAGTCGGTCTAAAAATAGCTCAGATGAGATAAAGAAGTATAATTTAGGTGATAAAATAGAAGCAAAAGTAATAAGGGCTAACGTGAATCGGGCAAGAATTTATCTTGGAATAAAACAAATAGAGTATGATCCTCTTGAAGAACTGATAAAGAAAGTTAAGGTAGGCGATAAAATACAGGTTATTGTAGGTAAGAGAGAAGATAATGGACTAGTCGTTGAAGTTGAGAACGATGTAACCCTTCTAATAGATCAAGAGCATTTACCGGAAAATAAAAAGTTCTCTATATCAGAAAAAATAGAAGTTGAAGTATTGGGTGTTGAAGAATATAACATAGTATTATCTGCTAAGTGATAAGGTTTACTTATTTTGGCTTCATATAAATGGCAACAAAGTCTGATATAATAGCGAGGGTAGCAAAAAGACATCCTTTTTTAGATAAGATTGTTATAGCAGCTATAGTTGATAGATTTTTTGGGATACTTTCAAGCACATTGAAACATCATAATAGAGTTGAAATTAGGGGGTTTGGTTCTTTTTCAGTTAGAAGTTATAACTTGAAAGAAACAAGCCATTTAATGTTACAGAAGTTTACAAAGAATCAATACTTTAAAACATATTTTCGTAGCAGTAAAAAATTATCTGATTTGATAAATGAATAAAAATTTATACCATAAATAAGATGAAAGTAGGGGTTTGAGTTTATACTGTACGATAGAAATTTTTAGCACCATATGCAAGTAGTAGAAATAGTTATACGTAATAACACATATAAAATATCTTGCGAAAGTGGGAAGAAGAGCCATTTATTACGCCTTGCTAATAGTTTTGACAAGCTAGTTGGTTCTGTATCTCAAAAAACTGGAGGCAAGGGTTCGGATGCATTAAATTTCTTACTTGCAGCACTAATTCTTGAGGATAAAATTTTAGAATTAACAAAGCGGTTGGATGAAGCAAATCAAGAGCGCGAAAAGTATAGAAACGAGAAAAGAATAGAATATATTGAGGTACTAGATAAGGTAAATAAGATTATCACTAATCTTGAGTGCATAAAGGATTAGCTTCAATAAAGCAAGCAATTAAATTGACTATCTGACTATTTAAGCCAGGAGGGAGGTTTGTCTTACGAGTTATGTAACAATATAATTCGTAATCATCAAGATCAACTATTTTTTCGTATTCGATTAGTTCGCTCAAGGAAAATTTATCAAGATATTTCAATGCGAAATGCCCTAAAAGTATATCGGTTTCTTTGCAACCCCTATGCCAGCTTCTATACATCAATTTTCTTCTGAGTAGTGAGGTATCTGTCATTACAATTAAACTTTTTTTTAATTTAAAAGTTAAACTAAATACTTGTCAAGCGAGGCGCGTTTTAATATACTTAACATTTTGTTAAGATCTAAATATACAGGTGGAGTTAATTTCGAATTTCATTCATCAGTTTGGCGATGGAATATATTGTTTTTTATCATTTTCTTTAATAATTTCTGTCATAGTATTCGTGCATGAATATGGGCATTATATTGTTGCTAAAGCATGCAAAGTTAAAGTTGAATCTTTTTCTATAGGTTTTGGTCCTGAAATTTTTGGTTTTAACGATAAGTCTGGAACTAGATGGAAATTAAGTGCTGTTCCACTGGGTGGTTATGTTAAAATGTTAGGGGATACTAATGCAGCGAGTGTCCCAGCTGATCAAAAAGAATTAACTGAAGAAGAAAAGTTGTATTCATTTCATACAAAACCGCGGTATAAAAAAGCAGCAGTGGTTTTTGCAGGACCTTTTGCAAATATGATACTTGCTGTTATAGCTTTTACAATATTTTTTAGCACGGCAGGTTATTACCGCACTCCACCGGTGATTAGGGATGTAATTGAAGGAAGTGCAGCCAAACAAGCTGGCCTATTACCAGGTGACACTATTACACAAATCAATGAGCATAAAATAAAATACTTTGAAGATATTTCACGTGTGATAATGTCGAACCCCAAGACGAGAATGGAAATTAAATATAGCAGAAATAATGAGGAGCGTAGAACTAGCCTGACTCCATTGACAATTGAGAGTAGAGATGTTTTTGGCAACATAATAGAAAGAGAAACTATAGGGATTATTTCAGTCAATACATTAAAGCAGTCATCTTTTCTTGGGGCTGTGAGCTTATCAGTAAGTGAAACTTACCACACTATGTGCTTAACGATCAAAGCTATCTTTCAAATTATCGTTGGTAAGAGAAGTGCAAGTGAAATAGGTGGACCAATAAAAATTGCAAAATATTCAGGGCAATCAGCCAAAAAAGGATTTATTATGGTTGTGTATCTCATGGCAATTATTTCAGCTAATTTAGCTGCGATTAACTTGCTACCAATTCCGCTACTGGATGGTGGGCATTTATTTCGTTATATTATAGAAGCAGTTATACGTAGAGATTTAAGTTTGAAATATCAAAAATATGAGGCTACCTTTGGTGCTTTCATTTTGTTCTTGCTGATGGCAATTGCAATTTCGAATGATATTAGGAGTCTTTTTTAAAATAAATATGAAAAAGCTATTTTACATACTAATAGTAATTTTTATCTCCTTTCCCGCTCTACTTGTTGCTTTAGAAAACAAGGAAAAAGTACAGATAAAAGATATCAAATGCATTGGCAATGAGCGAGTAAGCAATCAAACAATAGGGTTTTATATAAAGTTAGAACCTGGTAGCTATGTAGACGACGATGATATAGATTCGATTATAAAAGGTTTATATAAAACAAAGTTGTTTGCTAGTGTTAACGCTTATATCGATGATAAAAAAAATTTAGTAGTAGAAATTCAAGAAAATCCACTAATTAACAAGATAATATTAAAGGGTAATAAATTATTTAACAGCAAAGAGCTGCTAAATAATGTAATTCAGTCAAAATCGCTAACTATTTTCACTGAAACAAAATTGCAAAACGATTTAATGAATTTAATCACTACTTATAGAAATAACGGTAAGGTTGGTGTTAAAATTGAATATGAGCTGAATAAGCTTGATAGTAATAGGGTCAATCTAATTTTTAAAATAAAAGAAGGTAAAACCTCTAAAATTAAGGATATAAGATTTATAGGTAACAAAAACTTTTCTGAAAATGAGCTAGAGCAAGCTATTAAAGTGCATAGTAATGACATATTTAGTAAGTTATTTAGAGCCATTTTTAAAGGCGGAAATCATTATTCACCACAATATTTATTGATTAACACAGAATTGCTCGATCGTTTTTATTCATCTAAAGGATATATTCAAAATAATATTCAACCGATTGTTGAGATTGATAATAACAATCAGATAGAGTTGACTTTTTTGATTGACGAAGGACAGCAATATTTGTTTGGAAATAATGAGGTTAATATTGAAACTGAAATTCAGGATTTGAGCCTAAAAGAAGAAATATTGGACTTTATAACAGAGGAAAACGATAAGGTATTTAATAGAGTTAAAATTAATAATACAGTAGAAAAAATAAACAAGTATTTAAATGAGAAAGGATATATATTTGCAAAAGTTAATCCAGAGTATGTACAACGTGACAATGTTGTAGATGTAACCTACAGAGTGCTGCCGGGTAAAAAGATTTATATAAATCAAATTACAATTGATGGTAACGATCGCACTTTAGATAAAGTAATCAGAAGTAAGCTAAGTATAGCAGAAGGTGATGCGTACAATATATCTGAGATTCAAAAATCACGTAAAAAACTAATGAGTAGTGATTTTTTTGAAACAGTGAAAGTAAATAGTTACGCAGTTAATGATGATGCAGTAAATCTTGACTTAAATGTTAAAGAAAAAAACACTACTTCGTTGTATTTGGGAGGAGGTGTGTCTCTTCCTGGTGGAGCATTGATTAAAATTGACCTCAAAGACCGTAATTTATTTGGTACTGGAAAAGAGCTCTCTTTTGCTCTCGAAAAAAGTCAATACGTATTTTCTACTGATTTAGAGTTTGTTGAAAATAATTTTAATGATTCTGATACATCACTAAGTGTAGGCGTATTTTACGAAAAACAAGATAAACCAAACACTACTTTTGATAGTTGCGATATGGGATTTTTTACAAAATTATCATATAAAGTCACAGAGAACTTAACTAATTCCCTTCGCTATTCTTATAAGTATAATCATATACACATGGATAATAAGGGTGGACAAGACACCGATATCTCTGAAATAATACTGGACCGAAAAGGTGAACATCAGATTTCATCAGTGGGATACACGTTGGCATATAATAAACTGGATAACCTCTATACTCCAAAAGAAGGGTATTTACTGCGCTTAAGTCAGGATATTTCAGGATTAGGAGGAAATGTGAATTTCCTAAAATCTGAATTCTTATCTTTTTATACGCATCCTATATTAAGCAAAATTGACGATGATATAACGCTACGCTTTAAGATGGCGGCAGGTCATATTTTTTCTTATACTGATGAAAATCTAAACATTGGCCAGCACTTTTTTAAAGGGGGTAATGAGATTAGAGGGTTTGACCTTTCCGGCATTGGACCAAGAGCAGAAGACAAAAATAAAAGCTCATTGGGAGGCAAAACTTATTTTAATCTAATACAGCAAGTGGATTTTCCTCTACCAAAACTATATGACTATGCTGGTATCAAAGGCTCACTATTTGTTGACTATGCAACACTTTTCGGCTTAGATGATAAAAATAAGAAGTATGAAGGGAAATACTACGATAGCAAGCTTGTGAGAGTGTCACCAGGTTTTGGCTTTTCAATGCTTTCTCCTTTTGGTAGACTTAGATTGGATTTCGGGTTTCCTTTAGTAAAGGAATCTTATGATATAATACCATCACCAAATGTTAAATTTTCTATTGAAGCGGGGATTTGAATGAAATATATACAGTTATTTATATCAGTTATTGCCTTAATTATTTCCTTATGTGTGGGGTATAAGTTTGTAGGATATCAACCTCAGAACACAAAGGCTGCCATTATTGATAGTGATAAAGTTATCAATGAGTCCCTTGCTCTGCAAAACATACAACAACAAATAAAAGAGCAAAATTCTAAATTACAACAAGAATTTGAAAATGAGTTAGAAAAATTCAAACCATCAAAAGAAGAATTTGAACTTTTGTCAGAAGAAGCAAAAAAGGAAAAGACAGAACAGTTTAATAAGCATACTGTAAATGCTAGAGATGCTTACGCTAAAAAAATGTTGTATTTAGAAGAAAGTTATAGAGATGCAGTAGAGAGTGTTTTTAACAAGATAAAAGAAGTTGCTAAAAAAACGGCAGAAAAAGACAACATAGATTTGGTACTATTTATTTCAAAAAAGAACCAAGTTTTATACTCTATGGATGAAGTTGATTTATCGGATATGGTATTAAACAATATAAACAAGGAAATACCTGAATTTGCTTTAAAAGGCATTGAGTAGGCTTATGCAATTTAATATCAGTGATATTATAAAAATACTACCACATTCTTATCCGTTTCTCTTAGTAGATAGGGTTATAGAGTGTGATCCTGGTAAAAGTATAAAAGCAATCAAAAATGTGACTTTCAATGAGCCATTTTTTATTGGTCATTTCCCTGGTCATCCAATAATGCCAGGAGTCTTGATAATTGAATCTCTAGCTCAAGCATCTGCTATATGTGTTCTTGGTAAAGAAAGTCAAGGTACAATAGAAAACAAAGCTATTTACTTTATGTCTATTGAAAATGCAAAATTCAGAAAGCCAGTCACTCCAGGGGACACACTGATTCTGCAAGCTAATGTTAAAAACGCACGTTTAAGTGCATGTAAATTTGAGTGTATTGCGTATGTTGGTGAAGAAAAGGTTGCAGAAGCAACGATTTTAGCTATGCTACAAAATACGTAATATACAAAAAACAGTGTGCATACTGTATAATGCAGCTTAATATCTCATTTTCAAATTTATATACTCGCAGTGGATTAATAAAATTGGATGAGACATTTTTGAATTATATTAAATCATGTGATGAAAGCTTGTTTTGTTCATTAATTGAAGCAAGGAAAAATCAGATTGGTGGTAGCCAGTTAATAATAGACCTCTCATATTTATTTGACGAGTTCATTGCAAAACTTTTCAACATTGAAAAAGAAATAGAAGAGCTAAAGAAAAAACACAATGATTTTGCTGTGATATATAAATGCAAAAGGTTATTTGTCCAACGCTACGCATTGAAGAAATACATTAATGTGGCGAATATAGATATTACTAACAAACTAAGTCATTTTCTCACTTTGCCAACAACAGAAAAAAATTTTGCCGAGCAGGTGATGCATTGGTTTGAAGATAAAGAAAATCACAAAGAAGAAATAGAACTTGCGGCACAATATGCAGTGTGGAGAGTAAAAAATAAACAGAGTATATTATTCAGTATTCATAAAAAAATCGACCACGAAAACCTCATGCCATTTTCTAAAAAAGAAGTGGACAAAGTTGAAGTGCTGTATTCAAATGAAGTAAAAAGACGATATGGTTTTGATCTAACAAGCAAAAAGGTGAGTTTGAATAAAGCATTAGATAACGCTCACTACTGCATATTCTGTCATAAGCAAAATAAGGACAGCTGCTCAAAGGGGCTAATTAATAACGACAATACTTTTAAACAATCCCCACTAAAAGTTGAGCTGCATGGCTGCCCACTAGAACAGAAAATATCAGAAATGAATCTGGTGAAAAGCGAAGGTTACAGCATAGCAAGCCTTGCAATTGTGATGATAGATAACCCATTATGTGCGGCTACTGGGCACAGAATATGCAATGACTGCATGAACTCGTGCATATATCAGAAACAAGAACCCGTGAATGTGCCAATGATTGAAACAAGGATTTTGGATGATGTGCTTAGTTTACCGTACGGATTTGAAATATATTCTCTGCTCAGCCGTTGGAATCCTTTAAATTTTCAGCGTTCATTGCCAAGAGAAAACACCGGAAAAAACGTTCTAGTTGTAGGCCTTGGTCCTGCTGGTTTTAATTTAGCTCATCATTTGTTGAATGATGGGCATAACGTTATCGCCATTGATGGATTAAAAATTGAGCCTTTGATCGATAATTTCCAACTAATTAAAGATTTCAAACACGAAAAATTGAGTGAACGCATGGCAGATGGGTTTGGTGGGGTGGCAGAATATGGCATTACTTCTCGGTGGGATAAGAATTACTTAAAGATTATTAGATTACTGCTGGAAAGACGTGAGAATTTCGCACTTTATGGAGGCATTCGTTTTGGTGGCACGATTAATGTTGATGACGCGTTCAACTTGGGTTTTGATCACATCGCTTTAGCGCTTGGCTCTGGCAAGCCACGAATGATCAAAATAAAGAATATACTAGCTCGTGGAGTGCGTATGGCATCTGACTTTCTTATGTCGTTACAACTGACTGGCGCTCTTAAATTTGATTCTATAGCAAATCTGCAAGTTCGTATGCCGATAGTTGTCATAGGTGCGGGGCTTACTGCGATTGACACTGCCACTGAAGCTTTAGCGTATTATCCAATTCAAGTAGAAAAATTTCTTCTTCGTTACGAGGTATTGGTTGGTAAATATGGAAAAGACTATGTTGAAAAAGATTGGACAGAAGAAGAACATGAAATTGCGAATGAATTTATATCGCACGCAAAGTTGATCCGAACAGAGCAAGAGTTAGCAAAAAAAGAGAGTAGAGAAATAAAAATATTAGAGTTAATGCAGAGCTTGGGGGGAGTGAAAATTGTATATAGAAAAGAGCTAAAAGATTCACCAAGTTATCGATTAAATAGCGAAGAGGTGCAAAATGCGCTGTCAGAAGGGATTTACTTTATTGAAAACTTAGAGCCAGTTGAAGTTGTGACGGATAAATATAACCATGCTGAATCAATAAAACTGATAGACACAAAATCCGGCGAAATCAAACGTATAAAAGCACGTTCTATTTTTATAGCAGCAGGTACTGAGCCAAATACGGTTATTGCAACAGAAGATAAAAAGCATTTTAAATTAAGTAATGGGTATTTTACTCATTTGAATTCATCAGGAAAAGAAATAGATCCAATATTCTCTCCTAAAATGCAAAATAAAGATAGAATATTAGTGTATAAGCAAGGCAATAAAACAATCAGCTTTTTTGGTGATCTTCATCCTTCGTATAGCGGCAGCGTCGTGAAAGCTATGGCAAGTGCTAAAAACGGCTACCCTATTATTTCCCAGCTTTTGAATAGAGTTAATAGCTTCGTTTCTGTCACTCCAGCTAGAATCTCGGAGTCATGTGCACAACTGTATGAATGTTGTAATATAAGAGCAACTTTCACCAAAAAGGATGTCATCCAAGTAGCTGACACTGAGATCCAGAGAAAAAATGCGTGGTCAAGCGTTGAAGATCTGGCTAACAAAGAATTTTTCAATAAAATCAAAGAGCAATTCACTGCAAAGGTTATAAAAGTTCAATATTTAACAGACAAAGTTGTGGAAATAGTGATCAAAGCACCACTTGCGGCAAAGAATTTTAAACCTGGACAATTCTTTAGGTTGCAAAATTTTGAAACCAATAGCAGAAAAACCAATAATACAAACCTTGCTATGGAAGGTATAGCCGTAACCGGCACTGAAGTAGACAAAAAAAAAGGAATTATTTCCACTATTGTGCTGGAAATCGGCGGTTCCACTGGTTTATGCAGACACTTAAGAGAAGGCGAGCAAATAATTCTTATGGGCCCAACTGGATGCCCTACTGAAGTCTACTAGGTCTGGATATTAAAATGATGCCAAATTTTATTTCAAAAAGTAAATAATTTACTAACGCTCGTGCACAAATTAAAAATAAATTATGCACGAGTGTAGCATTATGAATTAAGAATGCTATATTAAAGCTTACCTCACTATTAAAGCTATTGGTCAGATTAGATTAAAAACCTAATCTGACCGGTTTCTCTATAACCCTCTAAACTCTGATATAATTATATGATAATTAGTTTAATTAGTGGTTAATATGCAAATTGATTTTATTCATATATTGAGATAGCATAAACCATATTGGTTTAAATTATTGTGCAACTTTGTAAATCGTCACTGTTACTCCTACTGACTATATTAATAGTTATAGTCCTAAAATTACCTGAAAATTTGAGCATTGCAGTAAATTGGTCTCTCCCAATTCTGGATTTTGATTTATCTTTTCGTATCATACTAATATCTTTTTTACCAGTTGCATTTTTGGCTGTTCTACCAGCACAAAATTTGACTTTTTCAGAGATGCTATCTTTTGCTGCTTACACTATTAGTTCGCTATGTGCAATATTATCTGAACAGATAATACTGGTTATAATATTCTGTGAATTAATGACTATCAGTGCATTTTTTATTATTGCAGCTGGCTGTAAAGATAGTGGGCCTGCAATAAGATACGCTTGTGTACACTTTTTTGTTGGAGTTATATTAACAGCAGGATTGGCACTGCAAAGTACTAACCTGATAATTTTAGGTTTATTGATAAACTGCGCTTGTTTCCCTTTTTCGTTTTGGGTTGTTGATGCATATCCTGCTGCATCGCTACATGGCACTACATATCTCTCTTTATTTACCACTAAAGTCTCTTTTTTAGTGATGCTTTTACACACTTATAACCTATGGCAAGATTGTACTGAAATATTAGCGCTTGTAGGCGCCATCACTGCAATTTACAGCATTATATTTGCTTCTCTTGAGCAAAATATTCGTAGATTTTTATGCTATAATATTGTAGGACAAATGGGCTTGCTGATTATTGCAGGAGGTTTACTCAGCCCTTCAGAAAAGGCAATACCAATTTTGATACTGCATATAATCTTCTCTCTTGTTTATCAATCATTATTGTTTGTGGTCAGCAATTCAATTATTTCACAAACAAAAACAATTAGTTTTAATGGAGTAGGTAAACTGATGTCAGTGGAAGGCATGTGTGCTATAATCGCAATACTTACAATGGCTGCATTTCCTGGAACCGCTGGATTTATCAGTAAATCATATATCACAGCTGAAATTGAAATGAACACTGTTGCCTTAAAAGGGTATAAAAATTTATATAAGGTTCTAAATTTGCTGCTTCATTTAAGCGTGGGGCTAAAGTTTCTTTATTACTTGTTTATTGCAAAAAGTAAGTCAAAACCTTTAGCAGAGGGGGGAGGCAAAATGACTATGATTATTTTAGCATTTATATGCGTAATCGCTGGCAATCCTTACTTACCTATTTACAATAAACCTTCGATTTTCGATTTTGTGTACAACACAAAAAATATTTTGTCACAATTTAATTTGTTATTATGTACCACTTTATTGTTCATTCCTTTACGCAAGTTATTTTACCCGAGAATAAATTTTAAAATGGATGTTGATTGGACTTTTAGAGCTTTCATACCCTATATTATCTTGCTGTTCAATCAGCTGATCTTTAAAGTGAGAGAAATGTCTGCCAATGTAGTGCAAAACTTGACTAATCCACTTACTGGTTTATACTTTAATAATATTACTAAACTTAAAGAAGTGCTGGGTTATAACTCAGTGAGTTTTGTTTCAGCTTCTTCTCTCTTTTTAATGAGTATTCTACTAATGCTATTATGTTTAAATCGTTAACTGAAAGTTTAAATTCTGTATTTAGTAAGCTAAGAGGAAAGTCAATCATTTCTGAAGATGATTTTAATCTTGCCATGCGTGAAATACGTATAGCTTTAATTGAAGCTGACGTTTCACTTGAAGTTGCAAAAAAATTCATCAACGACATTAAAGATAAAGTGATTGGGGAAAAAGTCATAAAAAGTGTTTCTCCAGCACAAATGATAATTAAAATTGTGCAGGATAATTTAGTTGCAGTTCTCGGATCAGAGAAAAGTGACTTAAATCTAGCAGTTAAATCCCCTGCTGTGATTATGATGGCGGGCTTACAAGGTGCAGGTAAAACAACTACCTCAGGAAAGCTTGCTTTAAAGCTAAAAAAGCAAAAGAAAAAAGTGATGCTTGCCTCTTTAGACATTTATAGGCCGGCTGCCCAGAAACAACTTGAGGTGCTGGGTAAACAGATAGACGTACAAACTTTATCTATAGTAATAAATGAGGGTCCTATTGCAATTACAAAAAGGGCACTGGCAGCAGCAAAGAACGATAATTATGATGTATTAATACTAGACACCGCAGGCAGGCTTCATATTGACAATAATATGATGAATGAGTTGAAAGCCGTAAAGGAAATAGCTTTACCTGTAGAAGTTATTTTAGTAGCCGACGCAATGATAGGCCAGGATGCGGTCAACATTGCCAAATCATTCAATGAGGTAATAGGTGTAACCGGCATTATTCTTACCCGTGTTGATGGTGATGCACGTGGTGGTGCTGCTCTTTCTATGAAAATGATCGCCAATTGTCCAATTAAATTTATTGCTTGTGGTGAAAAATTAAGTGACCTCGATGATTTTTACCCCGATAGAATTGCAAAAAGGATACTTAGCATGGGTGATGTTGTCTCATTGGTTGAAAAAGCTGCTGAGATTGTTGGTCAGGAAGAAATTGATAAGTTACAAAAGAAAGTAAAAAAGGGTAAATTTGACCTAAACGACCTAGTGGGAATGTTAAAAACTCTCAATAAAATGGATGGTATTAGCAACATAATGAAATTCATTCCTGGTTCATTCACAAAAAAGCTAAGTAGCAGTGTGCCAGATGACAATAAAGTGAAAAAATATATAGCCATCATAAACTCAATGACTGAAAAAGAAAGGCAAAATCCAGATATTTTAAATGGCAAAAGAAGACTTAGAATTTCTAAGGGGTCCGGAACAAGTGTAACTGACGTTAATCTTTTGATTAAGCAGTATAATCAAATGAGCTCTGTGGTAAATAAGTTCAGTAAAGTTGACCATAGTAAACTCAAAGAATCTGATTTGATGGATATGCTAAGCAGAAAGTAAGTCAGCAGGTAGTGGAATGAGGCGATTGTCAGTAAACCTTTAGCTATATCAAAAGTGGCTTAGGTCTTGCAAAAAAATTTACAGCTTCTTGCTAGCCAAGAAATTTATTATTAATTTTAAGAAATACTATAGCTGACCCAAGCAACACGTCATACCGCGATTCATTTCATAACTGTACGAACATTGTAGTGTGGGCCACCAGTGGGGTGTCATCCCAGTGCCCAGACACTGGGATCCAGGAATTTTAAAGTTGGTAAGCATAAAAGTATAGCTAACGCGAGCTCTACGTCATACCGCGATTCATTCGCGGTATCTCTAGATCCCGCTAACAAGCAGCGGGATGACGGTTGTCGTTTAGCTATAAATATTTAAGAAATTTACCAAATGAAAAAAAAGGCAAAAGAAGCCCCGGTCAATATCTATTTAAAAACATTGGCGTTTTTTTATGTTTTAAACGTTTAATAACCGCCACTCAGTTGCTTTTTATTGCAACTAACCTTTAGTCATAAATGTTTAAGAAATTTACTAAGCAGAAAAAAAGGCAAAAAAGTCCCGTGTTAGATAGTGCTTACTCTCTAATCCTGCAAACTGGCGTTCTCTACTGTCTTAAACGCTTTATAAGCCCGTTTCAGCTTGTATAGGTAAAAACCTAAAAATGTTGTGAAGACATAGGGTGCACATAGTGCAAAAAATCGAATATAAGACGCCAATTATAATACTTTTTTGTCGTTTTAATCTGCACAGATTGAAGCTAAATGAATAACTCCACTACCATGGTAAGAGGACTGGCGAAGTTTGTCAAGTAGGTTTTTTCGTTTCTATTGTAATGACAGTTATGGCCTGTGCAAGAAATCTATTGATTTACAGCAGGTTCTTTGTTACAGTTCGTAGTTATGCAAAGAAGCCTAAAGCCTTATGAGTTTATTTACAGTCAGTGATTTACATAATTTGGAACTGTATAGCTGAGTATTGTATATGATAATATTGATAACAAACGATGATGGCTTTGGAAGTGAAGGAATAAAATTACTCAAAGAGATTGCACGGAATTTTGCATCAGAAATATGGATAGTGGCACCAGATACTGATAGAAGCGGGGCTGCAAGATCTCTTGATTATCCAGTGAAACAATCTATTGGAATAAACCAACATAGTGAAAGGGAATTTAGTGTGTCTGGTACTCCTGCAGATTGTGTCATTATTGCGCTAAATAAAGTTATGAATAAAAAACCAGACTTAATATTGTCCGGAGTAAATATTGGATCAAATGTCGGGGACGATATTTGTTATTCAGGAACAATTGGTGCTGTAATGGAAGGTGCTGCAAGGTCTATACCTTCTATTGCGCTGAGCCAAGTTTATCATGATAAAATAGACTGGCACAATACAAAGGTTTTTGCACCAAAGGTTATTGCCAAGCTAGTTAAGGTTGGTTGGCCTAAAAACATAGTAATGAGTGTAAATTTTCCTGCTACGGAAAAAGTAAAAGGAGTAGAATTTGCTGAACAAGGTGAATATAACATTGATGGGGATTTAACTTTTACTGAAAATTCGAATGGCTCTTTTAGCTTAAATTGGTCTCGAGAGCACTCAGGCAGTGGTAGTGTAAATAAAATAAAAGAAGGATTTATTACTATCACACCAGTAAAATTAGATTTTACAGATTATGATACATTGAATGCTATGAAAAATTCTTGTGCAGACGAATTTTCTTCTATAGCTGACTAAGAAAAACATTTGCATTGCTCCTAATTGATGTTTTCTATTGTGTTATCGCGAGCAATTATTTTTTCTTCACCTGTATCCATGTTTTTAATCTTTAAAGTTTTACTACTCAATTCTTCATCGCCAAAGATTAAAGCAGCTTTAGCATTTGCTTGATTTGCTTTTTTCATTCGGTTTTTAAGTGCTCCGCTATATTCGTAGACTACATATAAACCATTTCTGCGCAATTCATTCGCAAGTGTTAGAGCATGTTCATCAGCCTCTCTGCCGATCGGAATTAGGTAAATAGGTCGCTCTTCTTTCGGAGAATAATTGATTAACTCCATTATGCGTTCAATACCTCCTGCAAATCCTATCGCTGGAGTGTGTTTTCCACCTACTGAAGATACTAGATTATCGTATCTTCCACCGGCAAAAACTGCCCCTTGTGCACCTAAATCTTCTGTGACAAATTCAAATACTGTGTGACAATAATAGTCTAGACCTCGAACTAATTTGCTATTTACAGTGTAAGGTATGCCAAGAGCTTGCAGTCCATTTAACACCTGGTCAAAGAAATATGAAGATTCTTTTGTATAGTGATCACTGATTTTAGGCGCATCAGAAATTATTAATCTATCTTTCTCATCCTTAGAATCCAGTATTCTGAGTGGATTTTTGATCAACCTATTTTTGCTATCTTCTGATAGATCGTTTTGATACTTTGTAAAGTATAAGATCAAAGCTTCTCTATACTTAGTTATTGTTTCACTATCACCTAAAGAGTTGATTTCCAGCTTTACATTTTTATTGATGCCAAATTCAGTTAGTAAGTGCCGAGCGAGTGATATCAATTCAATATCAGCTTTTGGATCTTCTATGCCAAAAACCTCAAAATTTATCTGATGAAATTGCCTTTGTCTTCCCTTTTGCGGTCTTTCATAGCGAAATGCAGGCCCTGTTGAAAATAATTTTATCGGCGTTTGCAGTTTTTTTTCAATGAGTAGCCTGACAACTGCTGCAGTGAACTCAGGACGTAAAGTTATGCTCTTTCCCCCTTTATCATTAAAGGTGTACATCTCTTTAGTGATGATGTCTGAGCTATCACCTAAAGTCTTTGTGAAAACTTCCGTATATTCAAATATCGGAGTTTGAGCAGGCAAAAAGCCATATAGACTTGAGATTCTGCTTGCTGTTTGCTCTATGTGTTTAAACTTGTACCATTCATCAAACAGGAGATCTTTTGTTCCTCTAACCGTTTGATTAGTCATAGTGTGGTCTCTATACCTGCAACCTCTGGTATGTGGTAGCTCAGCATATTCTGCACTCCTTGCTTTAAAGTAATTGCAGCACTTGGGCATCCAGAGCAAGCTCCTTGTAGCTCAACATAAACTATCCCGTCTTTATAGCCACGAAATTTGATATCGCCACCATCTTGAGCAACTGCAGGTTTGATATAACTTTCCATCAATTCTTTTATTCTATTTACAATTTCTATATCATTTTTATCAAAAAATTCTTCATCCGGTATATTATTATCATTTACTCCTTCTTTATCTAGTGCTTTCCCACCTGAAGTAAAGTGATCCATGATTGTAGTTAAAATTTCTACTTTTAATGTATCCCAATTAATTCCACCCAATTTTGTTACTGAAATAAAATCATGACCAAAAAACACTCTTACCACATGTTCTATTTGAAAAAGATTTGCTGCTAACTTGGAGTTTTTTATTTCATCTGCATTTGAAAAATCAGCCGTTTCTCCTTCGTTTAGAATTGCAAATCCAGGGAGAAATTTCAGTGTGTTTGGATTTGGTGTTTCTTCAATCTGGATGAACATGTTATTTACCATGACAATTATAATTGTTACTATTTAATCATAAAATGATAAAAAAATATACATGTCATTCATCTTTTTTCTTTTTTTAGTATTCATAGTAATTATATTTATTTTGCCTAGCGTTGTTGTATTTTTTCTTTTCCTGACAAAAAAAAATAACATAAGTTTCATGATGAACTCTATATTGAGTAAGTTTTTGAACGAATTTAATAGCAGTAGAAGTTATACTGAAAATTACACTGGTGACAACATGTCCAAAGATGAAGCATTAAAGATACTGGGGCTGAATCCTGAGGCAAGTCAAAATGAAATCAATAAAGCATATCAAAATTTAATGAAATTAGTTCACCCAGATAAGGGAGGCTCGGAATATTTTGCACAAAAATTAAACGCAGCACGTGATAGATTGCTGAAGAGGTAGTAATTAATATCGCTTTAAACTTTTTATTGTGCATAAAGGATAAGTTGCTACAATAAAATGAGTTAAAGGTAGAGAAAGCTTTAAGTTATGCAGAAAAAAAAAACAACGATAGAAGAGGAAAAAGGCATATTAGGATGGATAGAATATAGATTGCCTATATTTTCTTTTTTGAAACACATTGCTTCTTATCAGGTGCCAAAAAACTTAAATTATGCTTGGAACTTTGGCTCTTTGGCTGGTATAGCGCTGATTTTACAAATAATAACAGGCATATTTCTTGCTATGCACTATACTCCACATGTTGATTATGCGTTTAATAGTGTAGAGCGCATAATGCGTGACGTGAACTATGGATGGCTGATACGCTACACTCATGCTGTCGGGGCATCGCTCTTCTTTATGGTAGTCTATGTTCATATAATGCGTGGGTTATATTACGGATCTTACAAGAGGCCACGAGAGATGGTGTGGTTTGTTGGTATATTTATATTTTTTGCAATGATGGCAACTGCCTTTATGGGATATGTTCTTCCCTGGGGACAAATGAGTTTCTGGGGTGCAACAGTTATAACCAACTTATTTTCTGCTATACCTTTAATTGGCAATAAAATAGTTATATGGTTATGGGGTGGTTTTTCAGTGGATAACCCAACACTTAACCGTTTTTTCGCTCTGCATTATCTTCTGCCTTTTGTTATTATTGCTTTAGCTATGCTTCATGTGATAGCTCTGCATAGGTTTGGCTCTGGTAACCCAAGTGGAGTGGAGGTAAAATCAGATAAGGATACCATTCCTCTCTATCCTTATTATATAGTCAAGGATTGCATAACTTTTGGTCTGTTTTTTGTAGTTTTGTTTGCATTTGTTTTCTATGCTCCTAATTATCTTGGACATCCAGACAATTATATAGAAGCTGATTCTATGGTCACTCCGGTGCATATAGTGCCAGAGTGGTATTTTTTACCTTTTTATGCAATGCTACGTTCGATTCCAGAGAAACTTACTGGTGTGCTTACCATGTTTGCGTCTATTTTAGTGTGGTTTTTGTTACCTTGGCTTGATAGATCAAAAGTTAAAAGTGGTGCTTATCGCCCAGTGTTCAAAAGATTTTTTTGGGTTTTTGCAATAAATTTTGCACTTCTTGCCTGGCTTGGAGGACAAGAGGTGAAAGAGCCTTACATCACTATGAGTAGGCTATCCACTCTTTATTACTTTGCATACTTTGTGATAATTTTACCACTGCTTAGTAAGTATGAAAAGCCAAAAGAACCACCAAAAACCTTAAGTGATTCTGTGCCGGAGATGAGGTGATGTCAACTCAAAGCAGATCTCTTACAAAATTCTCTGTCATCCCAGCTTCACAACTGTATGAACGTTGTATACAACACACAGTGTCATTCCACTATCTTCCGTTGTCATCCCAGTGCTTGACACTGGGATCCAGATATAAAAATACTTACAAATCATGCAATGGACAACAGATTCTAGGAGTGCACGATAACCATAATGTCAGTGATGAAATAAGCTGGATTCCAGTGTCAGCTACTTGCATGACATCAATTCGAAATTTACTAAAACAGTGGTTATGCATGGGATCTAATGTATTTGCAATCTTCTGCATGCTATTCCTATCTAGTTTTACATCTGCAGAAGAATTCAAGCCATCACCAAATAAAAAAATGGACTGGAAATTTGATGGAATTACCGGATCTTTCGATAGAGAGTCAATTCAACGAGGCTATAAAGTGTATAAAGAAGTCTGTGCTGCTTGTCATTCAATGAATAGGATAGCATTTCGTAATTTGCAAGATGTTGGTTTTTCTGAAGAAGATATAAAACAGATTGCAGCTTCTTACCAAGTTAAAGATGGTCCGAATGATTTGGGTGAAATGTTCGATAGACCTGGAATACCTTCGGATTATTTTATTGCACCTTTTGATACAAAAGAAGCAGCTGCAGCAAGCAATAATGGTGCAGTTCCACCAGACTTATCGTTAATTATTAAAGCAAGGCATGATGGTGCAAATTATGTCTATTCACTGTTAACAGGCTATCAAAACGGCGAGCACGATGAAAATGATTTATATTTTAATTCGTATTTTCCAACAGGCAGGTTAGCTATGGCGCCCCCACTTTCTGAAGGAATGGTGGAATATGATGGTGCAAGACAAGCCACAGTTGAAAATATGGCGTATGATGTGATAAATTTTTTACAATGGACAGCAGAGCCAGAATTAGAGCGCCGGCATAAACTTGGATTAAAAGTAGTGGCGTATTTTATAATTTTAACAGTGTTTTTTGTATTAACTAACAATAGAATTTGGAGCAAGCTCTATAAAAAGAAGTGATAGTCAATTTTGCCTCAAATACAATGGTTGTCATCCAAGTAGCTAACACTGGTTCCTTTATGACGGCAGTGCCCAGAGGTGTCATGCAAGTAGCTGACAACATAGAAACGAAAAAACTTGCTTGACAAGCTTCGCCAGTCCCCTTATCATGAAACTGAAGCTATTTATTTATCTTCTCTGTACAGATTAAATGACAAAAAAACTCACGTATCTGGCGTATCATGTTTAATTTTTTGCATTATGTGCACCTTATGTCTTTATAAAATTTCTACCTACATAAGCTGAAACGCGCTTATAAAGCGTTTAAAACATAAAAAAACGCCAACTTAAAAAATGGATAGTGAATAACTAGCTACCCTAGGGTTTCTTTTGCCTTTTTTTCTGTTTAGTAAATTTCTTAATGTTTATAATTTAGATTAGTTGCGGCTTAAAAGCAACTGGATCGCGGTTATTAAACGTTTAGAATAAAAAAACGCCATACTTGAAAGTATAATGTAAGTAACTAGCCAACCACGGGGCTTCTTTTGCCTTTTTTTTCATTTGGTAAATTCCTTAATATTTATAGCTAAACGACAATCGTCATCCCGCTGCTTGTTAGCGGGATCTAGAGATACCGTGACGGTATGACGAGGGAGAACAGTTAGCGGCTGAGATACCGCGAATGAATCGCGGTATGACGTAGGACTGCTGTCATTCCAGTACTCCTTTTTTTGTCATCCCAGTGCTTGACACTGGAATCTCGATACAATGTTGAACACTTTTTTTTTGCCTTTCTAGAGCAAGTTCTTTCAATCGAAACACTATATGTACGTTATCATCATCAATTTCAATGCGTTGAACTAATTTTCTTATTATATCAAGTTTAGTTTCATAGTCTGCTTGATTAAGTTCTGATTCAATCTCAGAGGAAAAACTTTCTATGCTACTTGTGATAAAATCTAATTCCTTCTTTAGCCTCTTTTCATCACTCACTTCTTCCTTTTGCTCTCTGATTCCTTTTAACTCCTTTTCCATTGCTTCAACTTCTGCATCATACTTTTCCTTCGTTATATGTCCTCGCGCATATACATAAGCTAATCTTTCGATACCTTGTTCTATTTTATCTGCACGTTTTTCAATCTCATCCTTTGCTTGCTTATTCTCGTGTTTTTCAAGCCTAACCTTTGTCATTGCCTCTGGTTCTTTGAGTACCATCTTTACTTCTTCCCATACTACCTCTTCTAGTATATCCACGCGTATTGATTTGCTGCTACATACCCTATTTCCACCAAAACGGTTAGCATCTGTTCCAGGACATCGATAGTAACTTCTTCCTCCCTTCACATTACTCATTCCATAATAAGTGTATTTACAACACTGACATACCATTAATCCTTGTAATAAGTATTTTCTTCCACTTTGCTGCATTCTTGCTCTTTTTTTATTTTCAAATAGCTGCTTTTGTACTATATCAAATAACTCCTCTTCAACTATATTTGGTATTTCTATATGAATCCAATTCTTTTTCTCAGTTTGATAAACGGAATAGCTTTTTTTCCTCACCTTCCATACTGCTCTCATTTCCTTTTTTATTGGACCTACACTCGTTTTACCAAATGCTGCTTGTCCTTTGTATGCTGGATTCCTCAACATTCTACACACTGTACCTGCATGCCAATTTCTTCTGCCCTTTGGAGCAGTAATACACATCTCTTTTAGCCTTCTTGTAGTTTCTTTTAAGCTCACTCTTTCTTGACCTACCCACTCAAACAGCTTACGTACTACTTTTGCCTCTTCTTCATCAATTTTAAATTTTGCTTCTTCTCTTATTATATGTTTTATATAGCGGTATCCATAAGGTGCGTTTCCCATTACACTTACACATCCTTTCCTTGCTGCATGGAGCTTTCCCCTTCGACTTCTTTCCATTATCTTTGCACATTCGTATTCTGAGATTAATCCTTGTACTCCTAATAGTAATTTTGACTCTGGGTTATTTTCAGTCTTATAGTTTAGGAATATTACTTCTGCTCCCTCTTTCTCAAACTCTTCAAGTAATATCATCTGGTGCGAAGATTTCCTTGATAATCGATCAGGTGAATGAATGTAAATTTTATCCACTTCACCTTCTCCTACTTTATCTCGTAATTCATCTAAACCTTCTCTTTTTAAATTCCACCCACTAAAGCCATTGTCCTTAAATTTATTCTCATTCAATAACTTATGCCCATCTGTAGCAATTCTACGCTCAAGCTCTACAACTTGGCTCTCTATCGTATTGTTCTGTTCTTGTTTCCTCGATGAAACTCTTGCATATAAGGCCACTGTTGTCATTCTTTTCCACCTCTTTTTTATTTAAAAATTCCTTTTTCTTTCTTTCCATCAATCGTTTTAGTAGTATTCCGTAAGCATCTGATAAATACTTATCTGATAACTTGCTTGGTTCATAATGACGATGAATAGTAAACGTTCTTTCTCGCATGTTTTTCTCCTGTAAATGTTCCTAGGAGCTTTGCCTACTCCCTTTTTCCATCAACCCTTGCGAAAAAGACCAATTATTAGCTTTCTACATCCATTCAATTTGGTATTGAAGACTCCCTTTATCTTCTATTTCAGCCTTTCATCTACTTCTTTCCTTTACTGCCTTCGCTTTTCAAATAACTTTTCAATTCTGTCCACCTCTTTCTTCAATACTTCAGTTACATCTTTGCTATTTTTTGCATAATCCATCGCTGTCATTCCAAATTTATCTTCTTGCTCTATTTCAGCCCCTGCTTTTACTAACTCCTCCACTATTTCTTTTTTACCTACCATACATGCAAGGTGCAGCGGCGTGCATTTATTTCCATATTCTTCCGCATTTACATTCGCTCCTGATTTTATCAATTCTCTCATGGTTTCTAGGCGTTTCTCCGTTACTGCTAGGTGCAGTGCTGTATGTCCTCCTACATCTGCTGCATTCACATCTACTCCTTTTTCAACTAATAACCTCACTGTTTTTGCGTCTACTGCATAATGTAGAACTGTTCTTCCATTCTCGTCTCTTGCATAAATATTTTTATATGAGTTCTCTAATAATTCTTTTGCTGACTTATTAAATGCCTCTTTCTTACCAAGCTTTAACATAATCCACCTCACCTTTTCTTTAAACCTAAGCCTTCTTTCTCACCACCTCATCTATCATTTCGTTCACTTGGCTCATTATCTTGCTTGCCAAATTTTTACATTCTTCCTCTATTAGTGACTTATCTTTCTTCCTTATTTCTCCTATCTCTATTATTTTTAACTCCGGTAAGTAGCTCCCATTCAACATGTCTGCTATTTTTCCCACTAGTCCCTCTATTCCATAGCAGGTCAGTTCTCTACTTTTTGTTATTCCACCTTTTTCTCTCAGAAATTTACTCGCCTTTTCACTCTCTTTGCTATCACACAGACAGTACTTTTCACTTTCCCAGATATAGTACATTGGTGTTGCACCATACTTATTCAGTTGATTAACTTCAGCTCCTGCTTTTACTAGCTCTTTTATTATTTCAACTCCTGCTCCTCCTATTTTGCACGCAGAGTGCAGTGGCGTACATCCACTAACATATTGAGTGGCATTTATTTCCGCTCCTGACCTTAGCAGCACTTTTACATTTTCTAAACTTTTTGCGAATACTGCACAGTGCAGAGGTGTATAACCATTTTTATCTCTTGCATTAACATCTGCTCCTTTTTTTATTAATAACCTCACTGTTTTGTAATTGGAGATTTCTACTGCTTGGTGCAATACTGTTTCTCCTTTTTCATCTCTTTTATTAATATCTTTAAATCCGTTACTTGATACTTCTTTAAAAAACTTACTAAAAGATTCCTTGCTAAAACTCATTTCATACCTCACAAAATTAGCTTTTCTAGCGCCAGATAAATTTCTTATGTTTACCTGCTGCTATTCAAGTCATGTCCTTTTTAGCATAAGAAAGCAAGTCTTTTTCTTTTTATTTCATATACTTTAACCTGTTATTAATATAATATATGAGGATCTAAGTATAAGTACTTAACTTATTAGACATATTACTTGACTATTTTTCCAACTTCTGTGCAAATATCGATGTTCGTGCCACTTCAATACTCCCGGGTAAAATACTAAAATGTGCTTTTCTAACTCGTGTATTGAGTCTTTTTGCTCTGTATCTAAATCGTTTTTATAGTAAACATTGTGTTCTGCTAAAACATATTTTGTAATCTTCTGATCAGTATAGTTTTCCGCTTTATAATGATGGGCAACGCTAAACCTTTCTAAAATTGGCTTGTGTTTTAAATTCCAATGTTGCCATGAAAGTTTATCGCTTCCCAATACAAATTTATTCCCTCTTTCCTCTACACTACTAACTGGAAAGCACGCATTTATTTCTCCTAAATCCCAACTATTGTAAGTTAAAAATATGATATAAAGGAGATAAGAGGGAAGATAACCCTACTCACTATAGGAATAGAGTTATCACGGGCGTGTGCGACCGACCAACTGTTGGTATTATAACCGTTCGGATCAAGGTACACTAGCCCATCTCTCGATACGTTTGAATAGTTGCATGGGACATATGTATGCACCCGTTTACAATCTTAAATTAATTAAAACTAATCGAGGTTATTATGATTACATCTTATCAAAATTTTATTGGCATTGATATCGGAAAATTTAAAAATGTTGTTGCAGTTCACAAACAGAAGAACGCTGTCGAATTCGACAATGATACTGCTGGCTGGCAACAATTGTTTCAAGATTTTTCAAATATCTTACCTAATTCTTTAGTAACTCTGGAAAACACTGGAAAATATGAGCTTGGCTTAGCACATTTTCTTGTTGATAAAGATATTGCTGTACATCGAGCTAATACTCGCAAAGTAAAAAGCTTTGTTCTATCTCATGGAACTTTAGCAAAGTCTGATCAATCAGATGCAAGAGCCCTTGCTCAGTATGGGTTTGAACGCTATAGTACTCTATCTCTATTTGCACCTATGTCAAAAGAACAAACAACCTTAGTTGCACTTTGTCAACGTCGTGATGACATTACAAAAATGAGAGCTCAAGAGAAATCTAGGCTTGCAGCACCTGAAAACGACCATATAAAAGAAAGCTGTCAGAAAACTATTGAATTCTTTAATAGCCAGATAGATGAGCTCAACAATACCATACAAAAAATTATTGATGAGAATCCAGAGTTACAAAAGCGCCAAAAAATCCTTAAAACAGTTCCAGGAATAGGTGCAAAATTATCTCAAGATTTTCTGTGTCTAATGCCAGAACTTGGTTATGTAAGTAGGGGAGAAATTGCAAGTCTTGCTGGAGTTGCACCTCATCCGAAAGAAAGTGGTAAAACTATTGGTTATCGCAGAATAAGTGGTGGCAGAAGCAACGTTCGTGAAAAGCTTTTTACAGCTGCGATGTCTGCTTCAAGGTCTAAGTCTGCGCTTGGTGCCTTCTATTCAAGGCTTGTTGGTAAAGGTAAAAAGAAGATGGTGGCTATGACAGCTCTAATGCGTAAAATCATAGTAATTGCCAATGCGAGGCTTAAAGAAGCAGTCAATGTGAATTAAAAAAATCTGCATAGAAAATAGGTTAACGAATATGTGGATAAATACGTCTACACACATTTAAAGTATTTATACACATATTCGTTAACCATAAGATCTAAGCAGTAACTGTTGTTTGATACAAAATTTTTCTATGATTAAGTTAGGGTTTTTATTGTCAAAAATGCACTTTTTACTCGAATAAAAAACAAAATTACAAACAAAAGTTGTAATGAAACTAAATTCAAAAAATTTTAAAAAACATAGTTGATTGTGAGCTAGCTAATCTCAACTTTACACGTATGAAAAATATGTATGGGAATTTTATGTCTAAAAAGCAAAAAGAGTTAAAGATGTTATTGATTGATAATATCAAGGAGTGTGTTTCTTGCCTACTTCCAAATGGTGAGTTTTACCGAGAAAAAACTTATATTGGAGACTTAAATGGAAATACAATTACAGTTAAAATAGTAGGTAAAGAAGCTGGTGATTGGCGTAATTTTACTGAAGGGACTGGCGGTGATATTATTGATCTTTGGGTTTTAATTAAAGGTGATATATATTCTGCTAGGAAGTGGCTCAATAAGAAATCAAAGAGTGGAGAAAAAAAGGGGGGGAAAAGAGAAGAAAAAATATTTTCTGTAAAGCAGTACTTAAGTGATCAATCGCCAATACCAGAAGATATAATAGCTCCACGAATTCTCACTCCAGGTGGTCTTTTAGTTATTGGTGGTACTCCAAAGGTTGGCAAAAGTTATTTTCTTCTCTCTTTGCTTGCACATCTTGCAGCAGGAGTGTCGTTTCTTAAGATGAAATCAGCAAGGCCACTAAAAATAATCTATCTGCAAAATGAGATGGAGTACAATTACATCAGGGAACGCATACAACAAATCATAACTAATCAAAGGCTGCCAAATCTAGCAGAAGAAAACTTGATTGTTACTACAAAGATGAGATTAACTTTAAATGATGAAGGTATAGAGAGAATAAAAGATATTATAAAAGAAAAGTTTGATATCAAAATGATAGACCTTATCGTTTTGGATTCTCTTGACTATGAAAATATATTTTCTGGCCTGCAAAGCAGAATAGAAAGACTACGTTCTGTGATTAATCCTACAGCTGGAATAATTATCACACGTCATACCAGAAAAGTATCCACAGCTACATTAGCAAAAAGTCCTTTTCAAGCTTTAATTGGTGCTAATGCTTTAAGAAGCTTTTATACATCTGGTATGGTAATGTTTCAACCAAATAAACGTGCAAATGTCTTGCAAGTAGTATATGAGCTAAGAAATGGTAAATCAATACCAGCAAAATTCATTAGCAGAGTAAATGGGCGCTGGCAGAACTCTAAAGTTATAGCTACGGCTTAATTTGTCTGCAAAAACGTGAAAACTCAGCTTCTGCAAAACATCAGATCTTGTCTTTTTCACCTACTACCAAGAGGAACATTTCGTGGCGATAAGTTTTATGTAGGTGATGTACAGGGTAACAAAGGCAAAAGCACTGTAATAGAGTTAACAGGTGAAAGAGCCGGATTATGGAAAGATTTTGCAACAGGAGAAGGTGGTGACATTATTGACCTTTGGGCAACAGTACACGGGAAGAATGCGAAAACAGAATTTCCTGAAGTAATGCTCTCAATAAGTGAATGGCTTGGCATCAAAGAAAAAAATAATATTAGAGATCTAGAACAATACCTGACTTGTAGTTGGAACTACTACGATGAAAATAACCAATTGATTGTAATAGTCTACCGTTATGATCCTCCTTTAGAGAGAAAACAATTTAAACCATTTGATGTTAAAAAACAAAGATTCAAAGAGCCGGAGATAAGGCCACTCTATAATATTCCAGGTATTTTAAAGTCCGATAAGGTTATTCTGGTTGAAGGAGAAAAGTGCGCAGAAGCACTTATAGAGAAAGGAATAACTGCAACAACAGCAATGTTTGGAGCAAATGCGCCTATTGATAAAACAGATTGGACTCCGCTAAAAGGTAAACATATTATCATTTGGCCAGACAATGATGAAGCAGGTAATAAATATGCTAAAAACGCTGAAAAGAAACTTTTAGAACTTGGTGTTGCATCACTTGCTACGCTTAAGATTCTATCGGATAAACCAAGGAGTTGGGATGCTGCTGATTGTCTGTTAGAGGGAATAAATATTGAAGAATTTATCGAAAAAAACTCAAGAAAAATAATTATTAAACCACCACTTGATATTTTCAGCTGGAGTGTAGAGCGTTTTGTAGGTCCAGTACCAAAGCAAAGATTCTTGGTTGAAGGATTATTTCCTTTGGGTGTAACCTCTATTTTGGCTGCAATGGGAGATACAGGCAAAGGTATGCTTCTTCTTGACCTAGCCCTCAAGGTTGCAGCTAGCATAGATCAGGTATGCGGATTTGGCCAACTTGTTACTGAACACGGATCTGTTGTGGTATTTTCTGCAGAAGATGATACAAATGAAATACATCGTCGCTTAGAACGACTTGATCCAAAATGCGAGAGATTAAAATATAAAGATAGGCTATTTATTGTACCACTGCCAAATATAGGAGGATCTTTTACCATACTTAAGAATGTTCGCGGTAAAGTTGTAGAAATATCTCCAGAATTTGAGTCTGTAGTGAAACAGCTGAGCAAGATAAAAGATTTGAAGCTCATTATATTTGATCCCCTTGCTTCTTTCATTCATGCAGATTTAAATGCTGATCCAGCAGTAGGGGATTATCTCATGTGTTTATTATCTGATTTAGCATGTAGCACTGGAGCTTCAATAATTACTGCACATCATATGAGAAAGCTGAAGGGAGAAAAGCCTATATCAACAGTAGAGCAAGCACGAGATGCTATTCGAGGTACTTCTGCTCTCGTAAATGGAGTCAGGTGTTCTTTTGCTTTTTGGCCTGTTGAGGATATGACTAAACCAATGATTTTTAGGTCAGTTGGAAAAATTCCAAGACAAAATGCCTTATTTTATGGAGCAGTTGTTAAAGCAAACGGCCTAGCTGATCGTACCATACGTACTTACCTAAGAAATGAAGAAACAGGGCTATTGGAAGACATTACTGAACAATTAAAAGCTCAAAATATTAGCGATAAAGATCTTAAAATATATCTTATTGATTCAATTGCGCGAGCTGCTAGTTCAGGACATCCATTTACTCATACAGGAAGTGCAGGAATACATAAACAACGACATAGATTGCCTGAAGTTTTTCATAGTATGGGAAGGGATAGACTAGAGCGTATAGTTCAAGAGCTTTTACAAGCAAAGCAAATAGTTAAAGGAATGGTTAATGGTTCAAAAGAAGATAAATGGCTTGATGTAAAAACAGGACCATTTGCACGTGGAGTTGGAAAATTTACTCATGGAGCTGAAAATTTTTAAAATCAGGAAATTCTATTTTTTTATAGTCAAAGTAAAAGGGTTAATACGATAACCATATGATGATCTTTGCCAACCAAGGGTTTGTATTACATCATCACGTTCAATACTTAATCCTAATTTCTCAGCAAGTGTAGCTTTGATTGTTCTTTGCATTTTATTTAATGGTCTTCTGATTTGATGTTCTAAATCTGCTTCTAAACTAAGTCCCAAGAGTTTTTCTAACTGATTAATATTGAGAAGTGTATGTTTTTCAGGTGGTAATTCTTTCTCACAGTCATATAAAAATTGCCTAAATAATATTCGAAAAATATTAAGACATGATGCAGCTTTTTTATTTATAACTTCAATACTATTAACATATACCATACCTTTAACTACCTGTAACTCCAAAAGCTTTGTTGGTACAATTGGTTCAATACGTTTAAGCGAAATATACGAAGCTGGTAAAACTTGCAAAGAAGTATTTTCTACTACCTCTGGTACTCCTTATATGTTAAAAATAGGTTTTTATAAGTACTACAAAGTAGTAATGTAAAGACATACAGAGAAGAGGAACCGTGTCCAGTCTTGGTCATAAGGACCGTAGTATAGCAAGGTTTTCTTCTCTGGTTTATACTGAAGTTCCGAACAACTGATTGAGTTTTTAGACTCGTATATAAGGGTGGAAAATACAGTATATATTGTTTATCAACATTTACGGAGGAATTATGAATTCATCAAATATTATTGCTGGCATTGATGTTAGCAAAGCTAAACTTGATATTCATATCCATCCACTTGGATATCATAAAGTATTTGAAAATAACGTGCAAGCTATTGATCAAATACTCGACTTTTTACGTTTGCATAATGTAAGCAAAGTTGGTCTTGAAGCAACAGGTGGATATGAAAAATTATGTGCCTATACTTTACTAAGCAATGGTTTTGAGGTATATGTTATTCAACCTAGATGGGTTAGAGATTATGCAAAAAGCCTTGGCGTTGCTACTAAAACCGATAAAATAGACTGTAGTATCATCTCACGTTATATTAATAATACAGATATGCGTGTTACTCCTTTAAAAGTTAGTAATGTTGATTGTTTGAGGCAAAAGCTATCTCGTAGAAATCAACTTGTAGAAATAGCAAAAATACAAAAAACCCAAGCTTACCAGGTAACTGATATATCCATAATAAAACAAATGGAAGAGCTACTTGCCATTTTACAAAATCAAATCCAAGCCTTAGAAGATGAGATGATGGAGTTGATTGATCAAAGTCAAGAGCTTAAAAGAAAATACATATCAATAACTAGTATACCAGGTGCAAGTAAAATCACAGCTATTACTATGATTTGTTATCTACCAGAACTAGGGA
Organism: Wolbachia endosymbiont (group A) of Pogonocherus hispidulus; assembly: GCF_964028195.1. Lineage (NCBI taxonomy): Bacteria > Pseudomonadati > Pseudomonadota > Alphaproteobacteria > Rickettsiales > Anaplasmataceae > Wolbachia > Wolbachia endosymbiont (group A) of Pogonocherus hispidulus. Next base: position 930,842 of record NZ_OZ034750.1, on the reverse strand, counting down.
CGCTTCAAGAAAAGCAAATATCCAGCCTTGCCGGGGTTGCACCTTTTAATCGAGACAGTGGTTTTAGTAAAGGAAAAAGGTGTATTCAAGGCGGTAGGTCACAAATTAGAACAGTTTTGTATATGTGTATTCTTAGTGCGCGGGAATGGAATTCTTACATAAAAACTTTTTTTGATAGGTTGTATAATCAATATAAAAAACCATATAAAGTTGCTTCTACCGCTGCTATGAGAAAGTTACTTTTACTTGCTAACTCCTTGGTAAGAGACGGTAGAGTGTTCACTGAGGAATATAGCCCTAAGTCTACTTCTCTAGTAAGTTAGTGTAGCTGTGGATAAGTACGCCCACATAAACTATAAGTACTTATACACAGCTACATCAATTAAGAGTTATAGCTTATATTATGTAAAAATACATTGAAGAGCACATTATATTTAACGGGCTAAATTTCTTTGATATTTTTCATTTTTCTATTGACTTTTAACACAACTGCTCTTTTAGCTGCCTCTTGAAATATCTCAGTTAAAGTCTTAAGCTGACAAAACAGTTCTACCATTGGCACTACATATAGGCTCAACAATAGATTAGGTATATCTTTTTTTAGAGTGATGAGAACTGTCGGATGGACTCTAAGTTTATCTATAGTTAAAAATATCGCATCAGTACAAAAATCAAGGATTATTAGATTTACAATGCGACCTTGATTACAAATATAATAAACTCCTTTTTCTACTTTTTCCCACATAAGTCTTGAATCATTCAACTTTGTTTCAAACCAGTTTATGATTTTCTCTATATTTAAGTATATGGATAAGAGATGAAATCTCTGTTTTTTATAAGTATTAGGCAAAATATGACGAGAACAGTTTTCACAAATAGCATCATCACATGCTTCATCAAAGTCTGGATTAATAAAAATCTCATTGCTACAACTTGGATCAATTACATTTGGCCAATCAAGATGATCTTCTTCACGAGAGCAAACAATATAGTACCTTTCTTGCATTTTTATCAATCCAAGATCAAATAAGTATCTTGCTGCTTTAATGTGATTTTGACTTGGATTAACCCAAGAACTATTTGAACTTAAAAGATCAGCAATTTGCTCGTGAAAGGATTTTAAGACCATAAGATTGTTCCATATGTTTCTTCAGGTCCTCTCTTTCTTTTTTATTGAGTGGATGCTCTGAATAATAAACTTCCCCACTTATTTTGAAAGAAAATGTTACCTTTTTGTTTTGGAACATTACTTTAGCTGATTGAATAGATTGTAGTATATTGCCAACAGATGGCTTTAAAATATGTAATTCTGGTGCAATAGGATCATACGGCTTTACACTCAAAGTAAGATATGTATTACTATTTTTAAAATAATCTGACTTAAAATTTAACTCAAATATACAAATATTAGGGTCAGAACCCTCTATACATGCTTGAAGAAATTTATGCACTTGTAGTGGAAAGTTCTTATCTTGTATATTTACAAAAGTACATTCGCAGTCGAAATAGCAACTTACAATGCTATTTGCTATTTCCACAGCTTTATTAGTATTTTTAGCACAGAGATTAACCTTTGTACCATCAAGCAAAAAATCTAAAATCATCCACTCAGGTTTATGACCATGAACAACTTTGTTTGAATTAAGCAGTAAATCCATGTCACTTCCTCGACGTACAAACATATATATCCGATCTTGATGATGGAAAAAACCCTGCAACTGGTCATCATCCTTAAGTATCTGCTCTACGGCTTCTTGTGACATAAATTCCTTAAATGAAGTATTTATTTGTCTTGGTGATTTCTGTAGAGCAAATGATACGAAACCTTTCTTTTGTACTTTATCAAAGTGATAGACAGATTTTAGAAGTTCACAATTTATGTGAAACAGTAAAAACAATAAGGATCTTTTATCATACTTAGTATTATTTTTTATCAGGTACGATCTCATTAACTCTTGAGTGAGGGCAAATCTTGCTACTTCACTAACTGTAGCTTCAAGTTTTGTACGATCAAAGTGGCTAATGAGATAATAGTTAAAAAGAGAGTCAGAGTAACCGGTAAGTATCTTACGTTTTTGTTGAGTGGATCTATCGTCATAATCTCCGTCCTGAAAAAGGTGTCCATTTAAATGATTTTTAAAGCAATGCTGAAAAATGATGCTCAGTTGTTTACCAGAAAGGGAATCTAACCAAGATTGACGTATATTAGAATCCTGAAAACGATCTAATAAAAGGTTAACAGGAACTTCTAAATCGCTTTCCCAAAATTCATGGCTTGGATGAACATTCATATTACATAAAATAAGCTATATTATACATAATATGACAATTCAAGCAAAGATTTTTTGGACATAATTTTTTCAAATCTTGTATATTTAATTAGGGAGAATTTGTGTAAACTAGATAGCTTTCTTAAATAAGGTGTGCATTGGTTTAGTTTAATAGAAGTCTCCTAACCTATAAAAAAATTCACAGGAAGAAAAACATGCAAAAAGGGGATTTAACTATTTATTGCCGTTATGAACCTCACAGATTGGCGGGTACATATTTGGCAAATGCTTATGAACAATTATTGAAATATAAAATAAAGGAGGTAGAAGAAAATGGTAACGGTAAGCTTGTATGCAAGAGTTTCATCAAGACAACAGGCACAGGAGAATACAATAGAGAGTCAGATTGTAGAGTTGGAGCGTCGCATTGGTAGTGATGGACATGAGTTATTAGATGAGCACAGGTTTGTTGATAATGGCTACAGTGGATCAAACTTAGAACGTCCTGGCTTAGAAAATTTACGTGATAGAGTAGCAGAAGGTAGGATTGATAAGATATATATTCATTCACCTGATCGGCTATCACGTAAATCTGCATACCAAGCGCTCTTACTCGAAGAGTTTAGAAAAGCAGGGTCAGAGGTTATTTTCTTAAATCATAAATTTGAGGATAACCCAGAATCTAATATGTTTTTAGGAATTCAAGGATTAGTAGCAGAGTATGAACGTGCAAAGATTATGGAACGTAATCGCAGAGGAAAACTCCATGCAGCTAAAACTGGCCGTATAAGCGTAATGAGTAATGCACCTTATGGTTATCGCTACATAGCAAAACATGTAGGTGAAGGAAGTGCTCAGTTTGAAATTAATCAAGAAGAAGCAGATGTAGTGCACAAAATATTTAATTGGGTTGGTCAAGAAAGAGTAAGCATCAATGAAGTTGTACGTAGACTTAGTGAGATACCGGTAATAACACAAACAGGAAAAGAACGTTGGAAAAGAAGTACTATCTGGAAAATGTTAAGAAATCCTGCTTATATAGGACGAGCAGCTTATGGTAAAACTAAGGCATGCTCGAAGCCACAAGTAAGGAAATCAAAAAAAGGAACTTGTGGTAAACTCAAAAATGGTCATTTTAGTAATGATAAAGAGAACTGGATTTATGTTTCAGTGCCAAAAATAATCAGTGATAATTTATTTGATTCAGTGCAAGTACAGCTAACTGAAAATAGACAAAGAGCAAGAGTACGGGAAAGAAAAGAAACGTTTTTGTTGCGGAGTTTAACAGTATGTCAGCGCTGCCAATATACTTATTGTGGTGCATATAGTAGAAATCAACGTTATTCTTACTACCGGTGTTCTGGCTCCAGGTTTAATGGCAACAGAGTATGTGACAATAAATCAATACGTACTGATGTACTCGATACAGTTATATGGGAAGAAGTTAAGAGTATATTAAAAGAGCCAGATAGGATTGCAAATGAATATCAACGCAGATTGTCAGAGAGCAAAAAACCTTTACATAATCAAACACGTGAAAAGCAAGAAAGTAAGCTAAGATTAAGTATCAAAAAATTTATTGATAGCTATGCCAAAGGGTTTATAAGCCAAGAAGAATTTGAGCCAAGAATTACAACAATGAAACAGCATTTGAAAGAAATTGAGGAGGAAAAAGAAAAAGTACTTGATCAAGAGAAATTACAACAAGAATTGAGCCTTGTTACAGATAGCTTGAAAAACTTTTCCTCAAGTGTTGAATCAAAGCTTGATCAAGTGGATTGGCAGACTAAACAAAATATTATTAGAATGTTGATTCATCAAATTGAAATCAATCACAATCACTTGTATATAGTATTCCGCATAAAAAGTCTTGCAAATTTTGATCAAAATAGCCATAATAGAATTATGCAATGTTGTACTAGTTGTACAGACACTGGGATCCAGAAGACTTAATTTTAACCAAATAATAAAGGCTAGATCCCAGTGTCACGCACTGGGATGACAAAAAAAGGAGCACTGGAATGACAGCAGTCCTACGTCATACCGCCACGGTATCTCTTAGCCGCTAACAAGTAGCGGGATGACGAGATCATGCCACCGCGAACCGTCATACCGCGATTCATTCGCGGTATCTCTAGATCCCGCTAACAAGTAGCGGGATGACGAGCTTATAACAAGCAGCGGGATGACGATTGTCGTTTAGCCATAAATATTTAAGAAATTTACCAAATGAAAAAAAAGGCAAAAGAAGCCCCGTGGTGGTTGGCTATTTACTATGTACTAAAATATCGGCGTTTTTTTTATTCTAAAACGCTTGATTAAGAGCGATTTAGCTGCTTTTAACTTGCAACTAACCTACACCGCAAGTGTTTAAGAAATTTACTAAGCAGAAAAAAAGGCAAAGAAATCCCGTGTTAGCTAGTTGTCACTCTCTAATCCTGCAAATTGGCGTACTATACTGTCTTAAACGACTTATAAGCGCGTTTCAGCTTATATAGGTAAAAACCTAGAAGTATTGTGAAGACATAAGGTGCACATAGTGCAAAAAATTAAAAATAAGACGCCAACTACGTTGTTTTCTTGCTGTTTAATCTGCACAGATGAAGATAACTGAATACCTTCAGTATCATGATAAAGGGGCTGGCAGAGTTTGTCAAGTGGTTTCTATTGAATATATACAGTGGAATGATAAAATTCACACACACATTTTACTACATGATCAGCGCTGATATTAAAATGCTCATAGAGTGCTTTATAAGGTGCTGATTCTCCGAAGCTTTTCATGCCAATAAATATACCGTTTGAACCTATGTATTTATGCCAACCCATTTCACTTCCGGCTTCAATTGCAACTTTAATGCTGTCATTATTTAATATCGCCGCTTTATATTCATCACTTTGCTCGTCAAAAAGCCTCCAGCATGGCATAGAAACAACCCTTGTACCTATACCTTTTTCCTGCAATTTCTCCCTTGCTTTAACTGCAATTTCAACTTCAGATCCGGTAGCAAATATTGTCACTTTTAATTCTTTTGAACATTCACACAAAATATATGCACCAAACTTCGATAGATTAGCAGATTGATCGATATCAGAATGCATGTAACTTACGTTTTGCCTTGAGAGCGCAAACAGTGCTGGAGATTCTTTCTTTTCGAGTGCAATGCTAACACACTCCAGAGTTTCAACTGCATCGGCTGGTCTAAAAACATATAGATTTGGTATAGCACGCAAAGAAGCTAAATGCTCTATTGGTTGGTGAGTTGGGCCATCTTCTCCCACTCCAATTGAGTCGTGAGTCATGACATACATAACCTGCTGTTTCATCAGAGCTGAAAGACGTATAGCAGGACGACAGTAGTCGGAAAATACCAAAAAAGTGCCACCATAAGGAAGAATCGCGCCGTGAAGTGCCATACCATTCATACATGCTGCCATAGCGTGTTCTCTCACTCCATAGTGGACATAAGAGCCATTATAATTATTGCTATCTATTACCTGCATGTGCTTATATTTAGTGCAATTTGACCCAGTAAGATCAGCAGAACCGCCGATTAATTCCGGCATATGTTGTGTTAAAAGTTCCATTACCATGCCGAAAGAAGAACGTGTAGCTTCGTTTGGCATTAGCTCACATATTTGTTTCTTCAGGTCAGCTAAAACACCAGCGATATTATCCGGCAAACGCTTATTGAGTCTTCTTTGAAACTCCTCTGTCATCCCAGTCCCACTCTTTGTCATCCCAGTACTCTCTCTTGTCATCCCAGTGCTTGACACTGGGATCCATTCTTTTTCTTCTTTCCTGGATTCCAGCGTCACGCGCTGGAATGACATCGTGTAGTTTTGTTTTGCTCTCTCAACAGTTTTCTTCCAGGCATTTTTCACATCTTCTGGCACATGAAATGGCTCGTAGTTCCAATTCAATTTTTTTCTCATCTGTTTGATGTCTTCCTCCGAAAAAGCACCACTGTGAGCAGAGGATGTGCTAGCACGACTTGAAAATTTTCCGATAATGGTTTTGCAGCAGATCATTGTAGGTTTATCAGACTTTTTTGCTTGCTCTATTGCAAGGGATATGGCATCAAAATCATGGCCATCAATTTTGTCAACATTCCATCCATACGCTAAGAAGCGTTTCTCTACATCATCAGAACAGGAAAGGCAAGTAGCGCCATCTATAGAGATATCATTATCATCAAAAAGGGCTATTAATTTATTCAATTTAAGATGTCCAGCAAGTGATGCTGCTTCATGGCTTATTCCTTCCATAAGACAGCCATCCCCTAGCATCACGTAAGTGTAGTGATTAATTAAGCTATCTCCAAATTGTTCTTTAAGAATCGATTCAGCAAGTGCCATGCCAACAGCAGCGGCAAACCCCTTACCGAGCGGGCCTGTCGTTGCCTCTACCCCGGAAGTCAAGCCAAACTCTGGATGACCTGGGGTCTTGGATCCCATTTGCCTGAAGTTTTTTAGCTCATCTATGCTAATATAACCTGTCAAATATAATATTGAATATAGTAACATTGACCCATGACCGTTTGATAAAACAAAGCGATCTCTATTGAACCATTTAGAATCATCAGGATTATGATTCAGATATTTAGCAAACAAGACAGTTGCAACATCTGCCATGCCAAGTGGCATACCTGGGTGTCCAGAGTTTGCTTTTTGTACTGCATCAATTGATAAAAAACGGATGGCGTTTGCCATAGATTCCAAAGGTAGATGATTCATAGAAAAACTTAAAAATGAAGTATAAAAGATTATACCAGCAAAAACAAGTTGACACTGAGTGCTAAAATCCTTAATAATCTAGAGTTGAATCGTGAGAGTTTTTATATGACAACTGTTATCACTAGAAAGTATAGGATTAGCCGTAGACTTGGTGTAAATTTATGGGGTAGAGCTAAAGACCCAGTAAACAAAAGGAAATACCCTCCTGGTCAACATGGTATTCTTGGATTCAAGAAGTTATCCGACTTTGGTAAGCAGTTTGCTGCGCATAAGAAATTTAAGTTTTACTATGCGATTTCAAGTAAGCAGCTCAGACGTACATTTTTAGATGCTTATAACAGAAAGGGTTATACGGCTGATAATTTTATCGGTATCTTAGAATCGAGATTAAGTTCTGTTTTATACCACTCTAGTCTTGTGCCAACAATTTATGCAGCGAAGCAGCTCATATCTCATAAGCACGTTACAGTTAATGATAAGGTGGTTAACATATCAAGTTATCGAGTGAAACCAGGTGATATAATAAAAATAAGAGAAAGGGCAGCAAAAATCCCTGTAGTAGTAGAGGCTGAACAAAAACAAGAGCGCAAGGCTCCGGATTATTTGGAGACAGATAGTAAAGAGCATTCAGTGAAATATTTGAGGTCGCCTCAATATTCTGAGGTTCCTTATTCAGCGGACATGGAAGTCAATTTAGTAGTAGAGTTTTACTCTAGATAGGTAAAAAAAGCCCATGTGGCGGAATCGGTAGACGCAGCGGACTTAAAATCCGTGGGTTTTGCGACCTTGGGAGTTCAAGTCTCCCCATGGGCACCAATTTAACTTAGCAGATAAATACAAAAAAGTATGAAATGGCTTGATATAGAAGATATTGTAGAAGCTCTGGAGGAAAAATTTTCAGATGAGAATATAATTAGTATCAGATTCACTGAGCTTAAAAAAAAGGTCTTGAGTTTAGAGGAATTTGATGATGATGAAAAACGCTGTAACGAGAAAATACTCGAAGCCATTCAAGCAGCTTGGATTGAGGAAAGATCTTAACAAATAAGAAATAACTATCGCTATTAAAAGTTAGCGCGTGACGCTGGAATGGCTTTGTTGCATAGCACCTTAAGCAGTGATGGTTTACGACAAATTTATGTAATGATTTCAAATTTAGCCATACCAATATCAGTGAATTTGTTGAGCAAATAGCACTTAATTAGTAATTCTTTTTCACGATTTACTTCAGATTTATTCCTAAAGCTAAATCCAAATACTTGCTTCAACCTTGAGAAAAATCCTTCTATGTAAGATCTCTTTCCATAAATTGCTTCCTTTTTCCACTCTTTTACACCATCTTGTCCATATAATTTTATTAACCTAATAGCAGCATTTCTGTCAGACATATAATCTATTTTTGAATGTTCTGCTGCATCCTTTTTTGGTAGAACTTTTGTCTTTATATCGTATTTCTTACACAATTTATAAAGTTTGTGCCTATCGTATGCCCTATCTGCATATAATGCTTTTATTTTGTGCTGAAAATTAACTTCTTCAAGCAAATCGCAAGCTCCATAGTGGTCAGAGTAGACGCCATTACTGTATCTTGCAGCTATAGCTTTTTTACTATTCACACTTAACATAACATGTAACTTTCTTACTTGCTCGTAGCTTCGGTACTTTCTATCTGCACTGTTTTCCTTACTGTGGCCAGGAGTGTTACTGTAAATGCTGATACTTGTGCTATCTATGATAATTTTAATATTTTCCATGTTGCTTTTATCAACCCTGCAATCATTTATCTTAATATTAAGTTTTTTAAACCTTCTTGATGCTTGTGAATAGCTGATAACTGCCAAATTTTTTCCTATTTGTTGCAGATATCCTTTTATAAACCCCACCGTTTGTCTTAAACCAATTCTAAAAAGATTGACAATTATATGCACCAAAATTACGACTTTATCACTGTAAATATAGTTGCCGCCCTGCATTTTTGGACTATTTTCATACCAATTTTCGATAGCTTCATCGATGTAACGAAAAATATTTCCCCTTTTTTCAAGGAATTTGTTATATTCGTTTTGGTTACTGACTTTCATTTTCTGTGGCATATTTTTTCTTCAACAGTTAAATGGTTATTTATAATGAATTTTGTCAGTAGCCACCAGATTTTTTCGGTTGCTATGCAACAAAGCCCGCTGGAATCCAGAAAAAAAAGAAAAATGGATCCCAGCTGGGATGACAACAAAAAAGAAGGAGTCTAAAATTCGGACACCGTATATCATTCATTTTAGACAATACTGTACTTTTTAAATCTAATTTAAAATTCACTCAGGTTAATAATAATTTAACTAATTACAATTAAAACAGCTAGAAGGTTAATTATGAGGCAAAACAAAAATTTTTGAATGGAACGACTTACTTAACAAGTGCTACATTAAGGTAGATTGTTACATAAAAATACTGCTTTTATGGTGTGAGGCTAGAGGTTTGTAAAGTAGTTAGAAGGTTGTCATCCCAGTGTTAGCTACTTGGATTTGGCACTGAGGAAATCCAATGTAGTAGTAAACCTTACTTATTTAGTTATACTAGAAACAAAACAGAAAAATGCTCAAACGTAGCGGTCCAAAAAAATTAAAGTCTATAATTGAAAATTACGCATTAAAATGCATGAAAAATAAGATTAGCAAAAATGAAATACGTCTGATTTTAAACTGGCGAAATATAGTAGGGAAAGAAATAGCAGAGTGTACAAAACCGAAAAAGATCTCATATGCACAGAATATAAATTCGGGTGTATTGCATCTGGTAGTAACAAATGGCAGTAAAGCATTAGAAATTCAGCATATGATTTCTCTTATAATAGAAAAAATTACGATATTTTTTGGCTATAAAGCAGTATATGGTATAAAAATTAAGCAAGAGAGTATTGACTATTTGACTATATAAGGTAATCTAAGTACATAGAATAATTTGGTATATTGAAGTGAGTAGAGTTTGTGAATTAACAAATAGAAAAAAATCTTTTGGTAATAAGGTATCACATTCGAATCGTAAAACAAAGCGTACCTTTCTTTTAAATTTACATAAGGTTACGTTAACAAGTGATCTATTGAATAAAAAGTTTAGATTTCGTGTGGCAACAAGAACTTTGAGAACTATAGATTACAAAGGTGATTTAGATGCTTTTTTGCTCAACACAAGAACGATTAAACTAAGTGAGAAAGCGCAGAAGATAAAAAGAAGGTTGAAAAAAGTTTTAGTAAAGCAAGAGGTAGAGTTAGCCGTTTCAGATGCATAGCAAACCTCAATGGCTCAGAGCAAAAGCTCCGACCGGTGAAGTATTCAATGAAACTTTAAACATCGTTAAACTGCATAACTTACATACGGTATGTGAAGAAGCTGCATGTCCAAATATTGGTGAATGTTGGAATAAACGTCATGCTACTGTGATGATTCTTGGTTCTGTTTGCACTCGTGCTTGTGCATTTTGCAACGTTGCAACTGGCATTCCTGATAAACTAGACCCTCATGAACCAGAAAATTTAGCAAAAGCGATAAAAAAGTTAAACTTAAAACATGTTGTCATTACTTCTGTTGATCGTGATGATTTACCAGATGGTGGCGCAAATCAGTTTATACAGTGCATAGAAGAAATTAGAAAGATAACTTCAGAAACAACAATAGAGATTTTAACTCCTGATTTTTTAAATAAGAAAGGAGCATTTGAAGCAATTGCTGTTGCATCACCTGATGTCTATAACCACAATATTGAAACAGTGCCGAGATTGTATGCAAAAATAAGACCACGAGCTCGCTATTTTCATTCACTATATTTGTTGAAGATGGTAAAGCAGATTAATCCTAAAGTTTTCACAAAGTCAGGGCTTATGGTTGGTCTTGGAGAAACAAAAGAGGAAATACTTCAAGTTATGGACGATTTGCGCAGTGCTGAGGTTGATTTTATTACAATTGGTCAATATCTACAACCAACTCCAAAACATGCAAAACTTGATAGGTATGTTACCCCAGAGGAATTTGAGCATTATAAATACGTTGCTTACTCCAAAGGTTTCTTAGTGGTTGCATCAAGCCCACTAACTCGGTCATCATACCACGCTGAAGAAGATTTTAACAGGCTCAAGGCCTGTCGTTATGTTAATTCAAATTAATTTTTACTAATTATAAAGGAGTTGAGCGACTTTACGTAATGTCTACTATAAAAATCGAGAAGAAATCACAATTAGTTAAAGAGGTATTCGATTCCGTGGCAAGTCGCTACGACACCATGAATGATATAATGAGCCTCGGAATGCACAGATTATGGAAAGATAAGATGGTAAATAGTGTGCATTTTACAAAAAACTCTAAGGTTTTAGATGTTGCTGGAGGAACTGGAGATATAGCAATAAGAATAGTAAGAAAAGAGCCAAGTGCTAAGGTTACAGTATGTGACATAAATCAAAATATGCTAAGCAGAGGACGTGATAAAGCTATAAATTCAAACCAAATTAATTTTGATTGGGTATGTGCGAATGCAGAAAGTTTACCATTTGAAGACTCCGAATTTGATTATTGCACAATAGCTTTTGGCATTCGAAACGTTTCTGACCGCAAGAAGGCTTTAAATGAGGCGCACAGGGTATTAAAACCACATGGGAAATTTATCTGCTTAGAATTTGCCCCTATGCACTATCAAAATGAGATATTTACCAAACTTTATGACTTATATTCATTTAAAGTAATTCCTAAAATTGGCAGCATAGTTGCTAAAGACAAGAGTTCTTATGAATATTTAGTGAAGAGCATTAGAGAGTTTCCAACTCAGAATGATTTTAAAATGGAAATTGAAGAGGTAGGCTTTAAGAATGTTGAGTTTCATAATATGAGCTATGGAATAGTGGCATTACACATTGGAACAAAATGAATATTAAATTCTGGTATAGAACGCTGGATTATTATCTCATCCTTCCAGTGTTTTTTTTGCTCACTATAAGCTTCATTCTTGTTTATTCAGCAAGCCCTGTAATTGCGCAGCGTCTTTCTTTACCACAAGATTATTTTATACGGCGCCATACAATTTATATAGTCCTGTCACTAATTACCCTGGTGACATTTTCTTTTCTCAACACAAGAACTATACTTAACCTCTCATTCGCAGGTTTCATTTTATTTACTATTTTAGTGGCAGCTGCGATAATACTTGGTATAGAGGTAAAAGGTGCGAAACGATGGTTACATATTGTCAAAATTTCAGTTCAACCATCTGAGTTCGTAAGGCCATTTTTTTCTGTTGTTATAGCTAGTATCTTAGCCAGCGGAATGAAGTTTAAAATGCACATATCAATCATAATATTTCTGTTAGTTTTTGTGTTGTTACTTTTGCAACCTGATTTCAGTATGTCCATGCTTTTAACATATTCTTTTATTGGTCAAATGTTTATTGCATGTATACCACTTTTATACTTTCTATGCATAATAGGAATGGCCACAACTGGAACTACAATAGCTTACTTATGCCTCCCACATATAAAGCAAAGGATTTACAATTTTGTCTTTTTTACGCAACGCGATAACTTTCAAGTCACAAAATCATTAGAAGCATTCAAAAGAGGTCAATTAACTGGAGTTGGACCTGGTGAAGGTAGCGTAAAAACCTCTCTTCCTGATTGTCATACAGATTTTGTGTTTTCTGTTTTAGCAGAAGAATTTGGTTTGATTACGTGCTTAGCCACATTGATGTTATTTGGCATCATTTCCGCCCGCTTGCTTTACGTTGCATATAGAGAAAATGAATTATTCAATCTATTGGTGATTCTCGGTATCTCAATTCAATTCATCACACAATTCATAATAAACATAGGGGTAACATTGAGTGTTTTTCCAACCACCGGCATAACCCTACCACTACTTAGCTATGGTGGTTCTTCTCTTTTATCTTCGAGCATCGCACTTGGCATAATGCTGTCTTTCAGTAGAAATCAAGCTATCGCATTAAAGTTTCGTGAGCGTGTTATGCTTGTGGACTAGTGGTCACCCGCTCACAACTGTACGAACGTTGCAATATAGGGGTCAAGAATGAGGAGAGTAGACCGGCGGAACTTCCCCACCAGTCTCTCGCAGAACTGCACGGAAACCTCTCGGCTTATACAGCTCCCATTATTTAGCCTTTTGATCCTAACCCAAGTGTCCAATGATAGAAAATACTTGGAGACCTCTTTCTCACTTTTCCTAGAAATTGCTTTGCTAGTCTTCCGTGATCACGAAGTTTCTTATATTTTGTCCTGACCCATCTTATGAGGTATCTCTCTATATTTCTGAGAGATGGATACATCTCTGATTTATAAAACCTGCCATAGTACTGAAACCAGCCTCTGACTATTGGATCTATTTTCTTCGATATTTCCTCTAGTGTGGTCCATGTAATCCGATGTATTCTCCATGACTTTATGGTTTTCTTGATCTTCTTCTTGGCTTTGTTACTAATTGCAGGTAGAAATGAGATGAAATAATTCCTCATCTTATTCTTTGCTACTCTAGGTCTAAAAGTATAACCTAGAAAATCAAAGCTTTGTTTAGGAAATTGTTCTTTTCTATCATCATCCTTACTGTACACAATCTGTGTCTTTTCAGGATGTAACTTCAATTTACACTTAGCCAATCTTTCTTCAATCATTACTTTCATAAATCCTGCCTGTCTTTTAGTTCTGCAGTGCACTATCGCATCATCTACATATCTTTCAAATGGTACTGTTGGATAATTTTGTTTCATCCACATATCAAACGCATGGTGCATAAATATGCTTGAAATGATTGGGCTTATTGAACCTCCTTGCGGAACTCCTTTATCCCTTGTTACCCTACTGCCATCTGCTTGCTGAATGGGGGCTTTCATCCACCTCTCAACATACAGTATGACCCATTTGCAGTCTGTGTGTTTCTTGATAGCCTGCAGTGCTAAATCGTGGTCCAGATTGTCGAAAAATCCAGATATATCAAGATCTACCGTCCAATCATTTTTCCAACATCTCTTCCGTGCTGTGTATACCGCATCCAGCGCAGACTTATTTGGTCTATAACCATATGAATCTTCGTGAAATTTCGGTTCTACTAACGGCTCAAGATACATTGTAGCTGCTGTTTGCGCTATCCTGTCGAATACTGAAGGCACACATAAAATTCTTTGCCCTCCTGTATCTTTTGGTATCGCAACAGCTTTTACCGGCTCTGGAAAATAACTTCCGGATGACATCCGATTCCATAATTTGTATAGATTATCCTTTAGATTTTCTTCAAACTTTGTTATCGAGACCTCATCTACACCTGCTGCACCTTTATTTTTCGATACTTGTTTATAAGCTCTCCAAATAAGTTGCTTTGGTATATCAAAAGACTTTGTTTCATTCATTAACTCCTCCCTTTCGGTTGATAAATAATTAAAACTAAATAACTTAGCCCCTTCACTCCATTTCCATTACAGAAACTTCTTCGCTACTACGAGCTAATCCGCCCCTGTTTTTCGCATCGGTACTCTCATCCTCAGAGATCAGCTCTTTGGACTTCTCCCTTTTCATCGAAACGACAGGTTCCCGTAGTTCCATGCAATAGCCTAAAATAGATTCACGCCACTTTTATGCCGGACGCCACCTACCCAGTAAACAAGCTCCCTGTAGATTCATCCCAGGTTAACGACTACCCCCTGGTTTTGACGTCGTCTCTACGCTTTCGACACTTCATCAGTGGTTCACTTGCGTTCGTCTCTCTATTTCATACATGACACATAATTGTGCCTTTTCCATAACGCTCACTACCTTAGCTCTTTACCAAAGCAGCTTATGGCTGTTTGAAGCCTGCTCTTGCAAACCGGCTCCGAGGGGCCCTCCCTCATCTACTGCACAGCTTCAACACTTTCCGTGTTTCTACGGCGCACTGTCATCCCAGTGCCTCTATGATGTCATGAAAGTAGCTGACACTGGAATCCAGCAGATCAAGCTTTCCGCTCATCTCCAGTTATGCCTTGTTCTTCTTCCACTCCATCTATTTTAGTACTAGGTTTTAACATCATATATGTAACGCCACTAACCGCTAGTGCTGCTGCTGCAATTGCAGCCACTGCTATTACTATGGTATTAACTCAATTGCAACTGTTCCGGTTGCAAAAAGTGCTACTGCTGCTGCAATGCCTAATAATACGGTTGCACCCTAAGGCTTGTACGAGTTGCAGCGGTGGTGTGCCGTAGAGACACAAAGAATGCTCAGGATAGGGCAAACTTAAGTGCAAAAGCTATGCAATAGATGAGGGTAGGTCCCTCAAAGCCGGTTTACAAGAGCAGGCTTTAAACAACCATAAGCTGCTTTGGTAAGGTGGTGAGCGTTATGGAAAAGGCGTATTTATACGTCATGTATGAAATAGAGAGATGAATGAAAATGAACCACTGATGAGGTGTACGAAAGGCTTTGGATGACGTTAAAACCAGGAGTCCACTACTCTTCTGGGATAAATCTACCGGAAACTTGCTTACTGGGTAGGTAGCGTCCGGCATATAGGTGACATGAATCTATTTTAGGCTATTGTGTGGAACTGCGGGAACCTGTCGTTTCGATGGTAAGGGAGAAATCCAAGGAGCTAAACTCCAAGGGTGAGAGTACTGATGCGAAAAACAGGGGCGCGTAGTAGCGAAGGAGTTTCTGTAATGGAAATGGAGTGAAGGGATTTAGTTTTAATTATTTGTCAACCGAAAGGGAGGAGCAATCGGTTAAAACAAAGACTTTGATAGAATCATCAAGGCTGAGTAATGGAAGCTGTATAAATCGAGAGGGTGCGCCGTGGTACGCATTCATAAGTGTTGAAAGTATCAAAAATGGCGTGATATAAGATGATCGACAACATGTAAATTACCTCCTGATAGTAAAACAATTGAGCGTATAAAAGAATCATTAAGATCTAGTGTAAATTGCAATAATGCCATTTTAAATCCATGTAAATTGTTTTTAATTTTATAAACGAGAAACAGCAGGGCTGTAATAATAATCATATAAATATATACTTTCATTCCGTTCATGCTATGGCTCAAAAAGTGTTTATATCCAAGGTTTTGCTTTATAAATTTGAAGAATACTTCTATGTCCCACCTTCGCCTATACGCCTGTGCAACATCATAAGCAGGCATTGTAAACAAGTTAGTTAAAAACCTTATTTCATTTCCTGCCTTGTTTTTGATTTTTATCAAACGTAAGTTATGCTTTTCTGCAATTTTGCCCTGTGCGCGATAAAGATTAACTATTATATCTTCTAAAATTTCTGATCCATCTTGCTGTTGTCCTTGAATAACTTTACTCCTACTTACAACATCATGCTTTCTGCTTGTTTCAACTCTTGTTATAAATTTGTATTCCTTCTCATCAAACTCAGCAAAAGTTCCAACCTTTCTGATTCCCCTATCAAATAGCAAAATATCCTCTTTTTCAACTTTTGCTTCGTTGATTGCCCTTACCAGTGCTATGTCTTCACTACCTTCTTCTTGCCCTTTACAAAACCTTATACTTGTTGGCAATTGTCCTTTTAATCCCAGACTTACTTTGACTTATTACTTTGGTTACCTAACTTTAGTCCATCTTTTATAAGATACCCTGATAAATTTATGATTGTTGAATCAAATCTATGTAAATCATGTGACGTTTTTTTGGGCAACAATTTTTCAACTTTGTTTATCAGATCAATATATACTCCCTTAAAATAATCAGAACTTTTAACCTTTTCGACAAGCCACTTTATGTGACTGTACTTTTGTCATCATTTTTATCTATCACACACCTGTTTATTACCATTGCTAATGCTCTTAAGCTTGTTTTCTGACCCATTAATATTAACTTCATTAAGCCTTTAAATATGATTTTGCCCACTAACTTAGTATTGCATTTATCTATCTCACTTAATTTTCCTAGCCTTTCCAAATCCTTGTCTTTAATTAAGCTTAATATGCCTTCTATTTGATCCATTATTGCCTCCATTTTTCTGCAATAATAGCTCTTTATATCCTTTTTGTATTACTTTCAACACTTATGGGTTTAGCTCCCACTGAACATACACGCCTTTTCTGGACGCACTTTAAAGTTATTAAATATTGACGCTATATACTTAAGTGTTAAAATAGAATGAAAAGTTTTTAGGAGTTTATATGGCAGTAGGTGGGAAAGCAAAGACAGCTAGTAAAAATAACCCTACTCAGCGTAAGAAAGCTGAGCAAAAAATGTATAAAGATAAACCGGTGAAACCTGTTAGATATATAGATCGTGACTCGCGCATGAATTATATGTCTGCTCAATATGACAACGGCAATCTGGTTGAAGATGAGGTAAGCGGCAATCCTATAAAGTGGGAAGCTGTACAATAGTTGTGGTTAAAGTTACTATTAATTCTAAGGAATGTGAAGTAGAGCATGGGCTCACTATAATTCAAGCTTGTGAAATTGTGGGCGTTGAAATTCCACGTTTTTGTTATCATGAGCGCTTAGCAATTGCTGGTAACTGCAGAATGTGTTTGGTTGAAGTTGAAGGTGGGCCTCCAAAACCAGTAGCCTCTTGTGCAATGCCAGTTGCAGAAGGGATGGTTATTCACACTGATACCCCTAAGGTTAAAAAAGCACGTGAAGGTGTGCTTGAGTTTTTGCTAATTAACCACCCGCTTGATTGCCCAATTTGCGATCAAGGTGGTGAATGCGATTTGCAAGATATCACGATGGCTTATGGGAAAGGAACCAGCAGACTTGATGAGCATAAGAGGGCTGTGCCAAAAAAACACTTCGGACCACTGATTGAGACTGCGATGAATCGATGCATTCATTGCACTCGGTGTGTTAGATTTTTGTCTGATGTTGCAGGTACAAATGAACTTGGAGGAATCGGAAGGGGAGAAAATGTAGAGATTAGCACTTACATAAAAAGGCATATTAGTTCTGAATTATCTGGAAATATCATAGATCTCTGCCCGGTAGGGGCTTTAACTTCAAAGCCTTACTCCTTTACAGCGCGTCCATGGGAGCTATCACATTGTGAAACTATAGATGTGCTAGATGCTGTGGGAAGTAGTATTAGAGTCGACTATCGGGGTCCTGAAGTTATGCGAATATTGCCAAGACTCAATGAAGAAGTGAACGAAGAATGGATATCAGACAAAACTCGTTTTGCTTATGATGGATTGAAAGTTCAGCGTCTTGACCAACCTTATGTAAAAAAAGATGGTAAATTAGCTCCAGTTGATTGGAATGAAGCATTAACTGTTGCTGCAAAGAAATTGAAGAATACAAAATCGAATAAAATAGCTGCAATTGCAGGTGACCTGGCGGATTGTGAATCTATGTTTCTATTAAAAGAAATGATGCAGAAGCTTGGTTCAGAGAATATGGATTGCAGACAGGATGGAGCAAAACTCGTACCAAATAATCGTGGATCATATGTATTCAATACCACCATCGAGGGTATAGAGAATGCAGATTTATGCTTGCTAATCAATACAAATCCAAGAATAGAAGCGCCAATAATTAACGCAAGATTGAGAAAGAGATATTTACAGGGCAACTTTCCTATTGCAAGTGTTGGTCCTAACATTGAATATTTATATCATGTTGAGAAATTGGGCGATAATCCTGATATTTTGAGTGAAATAGCAAATGGAAATCATAAGTTCTGTGAGCTGCTGGTAGCTGCTCAAAACCCTATGCTGATTATCGGTCAAGATGCATTAGTAAGAGATGATTCTGAATCAGTTCTAGTTCTAGCTGGCAAAATTGCAGAAAAATTTAACATGGTCAGAGATGACTGGAATGGCTTTAATGTGCTGCATAAAGCTGCAGCAAGAGTTGGTGGGCTAGATATTGGGTTTGTTCCTAAAAAAGGCGAAAGGGATATTAATCAAATATTGCAATATGCAGAAAGTGGTGAAATAGAAGTTGTTTATCTTCTTGGTGCAGATGAAATTGATACATCAAAATTAGAAAATACATTTGTAATTTATCAAGGTCATCACGGTGATAAGGGTGCACATGTGGCAGATGTTATCTTGCCTGGTGCTGCATATACAGAAAAATATGCAACTTATGTAAACGCTGAAGGTCGAGTGCAAAGAACAAATTTAGCTGTATTTCCTCCAGGTGAAGCAAAGGAGGATTGGTTAATTATTAAAAATCTCTCGCAATATTTGGATCTCTCTTTACCATATGATAGTTTATTTGACGTGAGAAAAAAATTAGATACTATCGGTCCACAGTTCAGAAATGCTGATCAAGTGGTAAAAAATACATGGGTGCCAATTAGCAATGGTGAGATAAGCTTAAGTAATACACCTTTTACTTTAAAGGAGTGTAATTTTTATATGACGGATTCAATAAGTCGTGCTTCAAAAATAATGGCAGATTGTACTAAAGCTTTTTATGAACACGCTAGTTAATATTTTATTTATTTTAGTACCGCTACTACTTTCAGTTGCGTACTTGGTATACTTTGAGCGTAAAGTTATTGGTGCAATTCAACTGAGGCACGGCCCAAGTGTAGTTGGACCTTTTGGACTATTGCAGCCATTTGCAGATGCTATTAAGCTACTGATTAAAGAGCCGATAATACCATTTAGAGCGAGCACCATACTGTTCATTATGGCTCCAATGCTTACCTTTATCTTGGCATTAATTGCCTGGGCAGTTATACCGTTTGGTGCTGAAGTAATTGTAGAAAATGGCCAGCAAGTAGTGATTCCTAAGGTTATAGCAAATATTAATGTTGGAGTGCTTTATGTGCTAGCTATATCGTCGCTGGGAGTATACGGCGTGATTATTGCAGGCTGGTCAAGCAATTCTAATTATGCATTTCTTGGCGCTATACGGTCGGCTGCTCAGATGATTTCATATGAAGTTTCAATAGGCTTAATAGTTGCTACAGTTGTTGTTACAACTGGAACATTAAATCTTGGAGAAATGGTAGTGGCAAAACATAATATGCCATTTTGGGTTGATTTACTGCTAATGCCTATAGGAGTAATATTTTTTATTTCTTTGCTTGCAGAAACTAACCGCCATCCATTTGATTTACCAGAAGCTGAAGCAGAGCTTGTCTCTGGGTATAACGTTGAATATTCATCCATGCCTTTTGCCCTCTTTTTTCTTGGAGAATATGCAAATATGATTTTAGCAGGTGCTATGATGACGATATTCTTTCTAGGAGGATGGTATCCTCCGTTAGAGCTTGGTTTGCTTTATAAAATTCCAGGTTTAATTTGGTTCGTTTTGAAGATAGTTATACTTTTGTTCGTATTTATTTGGATTAGAGCAACAATACCTCGTTATCGATATGATCAGCTAATGCGTCTTGGTTGGAAGGTATTTCTACCAATATCGGTGCTTTGGGTGATCCTCGTTTCAGGAGTGTTGCTCTTTACTGGAAATTTGCCAGGAGAGTAAGTTTAGAACTATAAGTTGATTAAAATATAAAATAAAGGTGTAAATAAATATGAAAGAGCAAATATATATCTTTAAAGTTTACTTAGAAGAAGACATTTATCGCACAATAGAATTGGAGGGTGCAACTAGCCTTTACCAATTTGCAGAAGCGATTGTAAGCGCTTTTGGTTTTCAGTTCGACCATGCATTTGGTTTTTATGATAATATCGATGATATTTATGAAAGCAGCGAAGAGTATACATTATTTTATGATTCTGGTAACCAGGTTAGACCAAATGAAAAAAGTGTGAAAAAATCTTACATTTATAAGGTTTTTAAACCTAACAAGAGAATGGTTTTTCTCTTTGATTATGGCGATGATTGGATGTTTTTGGTGGAATGTTTAGGTGTTGCTGATCCAGAGGCTGGTAAAAAGTATCCAATTATAACTAAGAAAAAGGGTAAGGCTCCTGAACAATATCCTGATTATGATGATGAATAGCAGGACTTGCTGATGTTTTTTCCAAATACAAGATTAAGACGCAGGCGCTCGAGCAAATGGGTTCGCAATTTAACAAGTGAAAATAGTTTATCAGTAAATGATCTAGTTTTTCCTCTGTTTGTTCATGACAGAGGAGAAACAACTGAACCAATTTCTGGCTTACCAGGCGTAAAGTGTTATTCAATAGATGGGCTGGTTTCCATAATTAAGGAAGCTAAGGATTTAGGAATTAATGCTGTTACGATTTTCCCTGTAGTTGATAACAAATTAAAATCTAAAAATGCTGAGGAATCATATAACTCTAACAACTTAATCTGCAAAGCAATTTGTGCTGTAAAATTAAAGGTACCTGAAATTGGTATTATTGCAGACGTTGCACTGGATCCATACACTATTCACGGCCATGACGGCATTTTAAAAGATAATCAGATGGATGTAGAAAACGATGAAACTATATCAGTACTGTGTAAGCAAGCACTTGCTTTAGCGAAGGCAGGATGTGATATAGTTGCTCCTTCTGATATGATGGATGGTAGAATAGGAAGAATCAGAAAATCATTAGATGATAACAACTTTCAAGACATATTAATATTATCTTATGCGGTAAAATACTGCTCTAGCTTCTATGCTCCATTCAGGCAAGTTGTTGGTTCATGTGGGCTATCACATTCTATAGACAAAAGTGGTTATCAAATGGATTATAAAAATGCGCGTGAAGCAATGTGCGAAATTGAAATGGATATAAATGAAGGTGCAGATTTTATTATGATTAAACCAGGCATGCCATATTTGGATATTATCAAAACAGCAAGTGATAAGTTTAATTTTCCGATTTTTGCTTACCAAGTAAGCGGTGAGTACGCAATGATAAAAGCTGCTGCAAATAATGGCTGGCTAGATTATGACAAGGTGATTTATGAATCTTTGATTGGTTTCAAACGTGCGGGTGCAAGTGCAGTATTCACTTACGCTGCACTTGATATTGCAAAAAATTTAAGTGCACAAGCCCTATAAAATTACTAAATTTTTGGCGCATGTTCTTCTACTGTTGCTGCATATTACCTAAAATTTTCCAATACATGTTTTAAGTTATTGATAAGTCCGTTACAATACAGTATTATAAATAATATAAACCAAGTGTTACTTAGAGCATGGGGATTTTTTTTGAATTTTTGGGAAAGATACTAGGTAAGGTTTTTCCTGCCAAAACAGTAAGCTCTTTTTTGGGAATAGGATATTTACCAGGTTGGCAGAACTATTGGTCTTCTTTTTTAATATTATTTATTGTCGATGTTATATTGATTTTTACATATGGAGGCGAATATTTACTATATAAAATGCCAAATTCAGGAATAGTTGTAGCTGCTGTTTTTACAAAATTGGCAATAGTTATGTTAGTAATGCAATTAGTTGGAATATTTATTTTTCATGCTCAGGACCCTTCAGCAAACAGTGGTGAAGACATAGTAATACAAATAGCGTCAGGGCAAGTATTGACTGTAGCACTTTCAATGCCAGCAATAATGTCAATTTATTATGCTGTAAGTAAACTCTATGGGAGTATATGTAAGCAGATGTTTCAATGCCCATTTTGGTTTAATGATTTTATGCACTTTTTCTTTTTTCTTATGATACCTTACGTATTTTTTAATGTCGTAGAAGTGATAAAACCATGGCCAATAAGTTCAATACAGCTCAGCTATAATAATGCAATATCAATCACATTTGAGGGAATTTTTCACACATTTTATGCGGTGATTTTACTGTATTTAACAGCATTTATATTCTGCGATTTAACTATGCATGATGCAATTGTTCTAAATAAAAGCATAATTCAGTATGTGAGGGAAAGTTCAGCAGTTTTAGGTGATTATTTACATAGTGCTGCAAAAAAAATAAATATTGAATAGTACTTATTTATTTATATATTTAGTATAAAAAGTGTGCAATTTGTGTGAATTTACAAAGTATAATAAAAGAGTTGCAAGATTTTTGGGCTGGTGAAGGGTGCGTTATACTTCACCCATACACATCTGAAGTTGGTGCTGGTACATTACATCCTGCAACAATTATGTCTGCAATTGATACAAAACCGACAAAAATTGCATATCTACAACCAGTAATTAGGCCAGCAGATGGGCGCTATAGTGATAATCCTAATCGCTTGTATCAACATCATCAATACCAAGTTATAATAAAACCGTCTGGTAATAATTTACAAAACGTCTATTTAGATAGCTTAAAAGCTCTTGGCATATCTACAGAAAAATATGATATTAAGTTTGTTGAAGATGATTGGGAAAACCCAAGTGTTGGTGCATCAGGACTTGGATGGGAAGTTACATGCAATGGAATGGAAGTAACACAGCTTACTTATATACAGCAAGTTGGAGGGATTGACTGCAAGATGATTCCTGGTGAGGTGGCATATGGGTTGGAACGTTTAGCAATGTGCATACAAGGTGTAGATAATGTTTACGATATAACTTGGAACGATAACGGTGTAACTTACGGAGATATTTTTAAACAAAGAGAATATGAATTTTCTTATCTAGCGTTAGATTATTATGATACTAAAGTGGTACAGCAGCAATTTGAAGATACGGAAAAATTATGTAAGTTCCTTATTGAAAAGGAGCTACCAATGGCAGCTTATGACCAATGTATTAAAACTAGTCACCTACTTAATCTGCTTGATGCAAGAGGTGTGCTTGGTGTCAATGAACGTACAGCGCATATTGGTAGAGTTAGAGAGCTGACAAAAAAATGTTGCGAATTGTACATGAGTAAATAGCGTATGTCGTTGCAGTTGTTATTTGAGTGCCTTTCAGAAGAAATACCACCGAGAATGCAGAATGTAGCTGCAACTCAAGTTAAGAGCTGTATTGCCAATGTTTTTAACAAAAATAATGTAAAATTTACATCAATGGAGGTTTTTGTAACGGCGCGTCGCATTACCCTATTTGTTGACAACATAAATGCTTTGGAGCTAAAGGATTCCAATAACGAAGTTAAGGGACCAAACATTAACGCACCAAAAAGTGCTATCGAAGGTTTTTTAAGAAAATATCAGAAAAATGAAGAAGATTTGCTCGTTCGAAAAGTAAATAATGAGGATTTTTACTTCATTAAAAGAGAAAGCTGCTCATTTAACATCAGAGAATTCCTCAAAAATCAACTGGAGGAAATGCTCAAAAACTTTTCTTGGTTGAAGAGCATGAGATGGGGCGAAGGAAAAGAAAGGTGGGTTAGGCCAATTAAAAACATTTTATGCATTTTAAATGACGAAATAATACCTGTGTCTTTTGCAGGGATCACAGCATCTAACACAACATATGGCCATCGATTTCTCTCAAGTGATGCGACGTTAACTATTAAAGCACCTAAAGACTATTTTGAATTGCTAGAAAAAAACAGCGTAATTCTCCAGCTGGACAAAAGAAAGCAATTTATACTAGATCAGATTAATAAATTCACAAAAGAGCAGAATTTACAACTTGAGAAAAATGATTATTTACTAAATGAATTGACAGGGCTTATAGAGTGGCCAATCGTACTGTTTGGTGAAGTGAATCAAGAAAAGTCATTTGGATTACCGAAGGAAGTAATTCTTAGTATAATTAATACGCAGCAAAAATATCTTGCTTTAAGTAATGGAAAGAGAATTTCACACTTTGTCACTGTTGTTAATGTCAACAATGATAAAGTTGTTAAAGGGCACGAAAGAATATTAGAAGCACGTCTTGCTGATGCCCAATTTTTAATATCTCAAGATAAAAAGGAAAATCTAGATCATTATGTCAAAAAATTAGACTCGATATTATTCCATGCTTATCTGGGCAGCGTTGGAGAAAAGGTGAAGCGTATTACGGCTTTGTCAAAGTATATAGCTATATTTATTCCACATGCTTCGCTGATAAAAGTTGAACGTGCTGCATATTTGGCAAAAGCTGATTTGGCAACATCGATAGTAAGAGAGTTTCCAGAATTACAAGGAGTAATGGGTGGATATTATGCTTCTTATTTTCAAGAAGATAGAGAAATAGTGGAAGCTATAACTGAACACTATAAGCCAATCGGGCCAGAGCAAGAGTGTTCTAAATCTCCTACTGCAATTGCTGTATCCATTGCTGATAAGGTGGATAGTTTGGTTGGTTTGATTGCAGCACGTGAAAAGATCTCTGGTTCATATGATCAGTTTGGTTTGCGGAGAATGGCAATTGGTATAATTAGAACAATACTTGAAAATAATTTGCATGTTTCAATTAGGCTATTGATAGGTAAGTCAGTATCTTTACATTTAGAATCTGCATTGGCTGGGGATGTGGCGCCGGTTGGTCAATTTAGTAAGCTAAAAGAAAAAATTTTAGAAGTAGTCCTTAAATTTTTCTTGGAAAGATTTAAGGTTATTCTAAAAAATAGAGGTATAAAGCAAAATATTGTAGATTCAATATTATATAGGACCGATATTAATGATCTGCTAACAGCAGAAAAGCAAACTGTTGTATTAGACCATTATCTTAGTACGCCTGAAGGCGAACAGGTTCTGAGCACTTATAAGAGGGTAAGTAACATAGTTAACAAAGCAGAAAAAAATGACAATATCACTTACAGTATATCTTATAATAAGAAGTTTTTGATTGATAGTGAAGAAATAGTACTATCAAATTGTGCTATAGCTGTTTGTAAAAGCATTAAACGAGCAATGAAAAATGGTTACTTCAATACAGCACTTGATGAACTTACTGGTTTTGCTCCATTTATCAACCAATTTATGGACAGTGTAAAGATCAATTGCGATTCTGATAAGCTAAGGAGAAATAGATTATCTTTGCTTAAAAATGTAGTTTTCATCTTTCATTTAGTAGCAGATTTTAACCTCATACAAGTCAAGTAATGGATAAATGTTCAAGCAATATAAAGAACAGATAAAATTATCTCCGCAGTCTTGTGGTGTGTATAAGATGATTGGAGATAAGGATAAAGTTTTATACATTGGTAAAGCAAAAAACTTGAAATCGAGATTATCTGACTATCTTCAATTCGAAAACCTTTCTGAACGAATTAGAGTTATGCTCTCACAGGTTGTTAAGGTTGAAATATTCATCACTGAGAATGAAATCGAAGCACTGCTTCTTGAAGCACAGTTAATAAAATCATTGAAACCACTTTATAATATTGTGCTCAAGGATGGAAAATTTTATCCTTATATAACAATTTCCAAGCACGATTATCCAAGAATAGCAAAATATAGAGGCAAATTTAAGAAGAATGAGTTTCATTATTATGGTCCCTTTACATCTGCCGCTGCTGTTAAGCAAACTATATTGTCATTGCAAAAAGCTTTTCTCCTAAGAGTATGTTCAGATCAATACTTTTCCTCAACAAAAAGACCATGTATTGAATATCAAATTAAGCGCTGCTCAGCACCATGCATAAACAAAATCACAAAAGACGACTACTGCCAATCAGTAAAACAGGCACGAAATACATTGCTTGGAAGAAATAAGGAAGTGAAAGAACAGTTACTTTTCACAATGAGAAAGTGCAGCAGTGAAGAAAACTATGAGCTTGCTGCTATATAT
Organism: Wolbachia endosymbiont (group A) of Pogonocherus hispidulus; assembly: GCF_964028195.1. Taxonomy (NCBI): domain Bacteria; kingdom Pseudomonadati; phylum Pseudomonadota; class Alphaproteobacteria; order Rickettsiales; family Anaplasmataceae; genus Wolbachia; species Wolbachia endosymbiont (group A) of Pogonocherus hispidulus. The sequence goes on along the minus strand of NZ_OZ034750.1, from coordinate 904,339 downwards.
AGAGATCGGGTAAAGTTTCTTGAGCAAATTCAAATACAGCACACGGATTTTTCTTTTGAAAAAGATGCAGATTTCTTCAGTATTGTACGTGAGGAGGATCTAGCATGTATTAGTGTGTTATCGTTCAGAAATAAAGACAACTACGGCAGCACTCCTTACTTTGCCGAGAACTGTGGTGATCACTCAAATGATGAAATTTTATCCACCTTTTTGGTCAATTTTTATAATTCAGCTAACATACCTCCAATACAAATTTACGTTCCAGATTCTATTGTGGATAAGGAAATTATAGAACAAGCACTATATAAGGTTGCTCAAAAGCCAGTAAAAGTTCTGCATGCAAAGAATAAAAAAGAGCGTGATTTATTGAAATTTGTTTATGATAACTCTCAGCATAGCTTAGAGCAGAAGCTTATCGATTATAGAAATAACCTAGAAAAGCTTGAGGAGCTTAGCAAAATCTTCTTGTTACCAAACATTCCAAAGCGTATTGAGGTTTATGACAATAGCCATATATTTGGAAATCAACAAATTGGTGTAATGGTTGTTGCAGGGCAGGAGGGTTTTTTAAAAAGTGAGTACAGAAAATTTACTATAAAGGAAAAATTTTCAGGCGATGACTATAAAATGATGAGGGAAGTGCTAACCAGACGTTTCTCCGGCAATATAAAAGGCATAATACCTGATTTTTTACTGATTGATGGTGGACCAGGACATGTTTCTATAGTACAGAATGTACTGGAAGTATTGAATATAAACGTTCCTTTTGCTTGTATGGCAAAAGGTCCTGATCGTAACGCAGGAAATGAAAGATTTTATATGCTGAGCAGGGAAGAATTCAGTCTGGCAAATGACAGCAAAGTCATGCTTTACTTACAATCGCTGCGTAATGAAGCCCACCGTTTTGCGATAACTTCACATAGAAAAAAACGCGATAAACAGTTTATAGTTTCACAATTAAGCAAAATACCTGGCATTGGCAACAAAAGAAAAAAAGCGTTGATGTCTTATTTTGGTTCAGTGAAAAATATAAGCAAAGCTTCTCTGGCTGAAATTCAAAACGTACCTGGAATTAGTAAAGGTTTAGCAGAAGTCATTCTTAAATACGTGAATTATAAGAGAGGAGTGCTCTTAACCTGACACATATGGCTTTTTGAATACTCCCAATGAACATATTTATAAATAAATATTTACTCTTCTTTTTTATTGTTTTTGGGTTTTTCTTGATCAACTATTTCTCCACCAATCTCTTTTATTTTTAGTATCAACGACTCTGGTACATACATGTCAATTACTTCTTCTGCTGTCACAAATAAAGCCTGATAAGAGTGTGAATTTATTATCCAATTAGGCAATATGTTTTCTGCTTTTATTTCAGAATGTTCCTCTTTTTTGCCATATTCTTTTTTGTCATATACTGTGTAGCAATATAAGTGCACAGCAAAAAATAATACATAAGAGAGCAATATTCCTTTAAGCACTCCGAGAAAGATTCCAGTAACTCTATCGATAAACCCCAACCTTATGGGTGATAATATGTACATTAGCCAGTTATTTATTATCATGAATATAAGATTAAGTATAATAAATACAGAGATTGTAGAAAGTATGTTTAGTATAACTTTAGAATCAAAATATTTACTATAATTTGGAGTGAAAAAATCATAGTGATTAGCTGTCAGAAAAATTGATAAAAATAGAAACATTAGTGCGCATAGCTCTTTTATAAAACCTCTAGTTACCGAGATTATTACGCATAGAACAACAATGAAGATAATTAGGCTATCGAAAAGCATATTTTATATCTATATGGTTTTCAAGATATAATAGTTGTAAATAACAAGGTTGTAAAATTAATTGTATTTATGCTGCATCAATTGATCTAAATACTTAGCGATCATGTCAATTTCTAAATTCAGATAATCATTTATTTTGTTGTACTGAAAAGTTGTATTTTCCCATGTATAGGGAATTATATTTACTATAAATTCCTGATTAATAACTGAATTCACTGTGAGGGAAACCCCATTTAGTGTAACGGAGCCTTTTTTTGCAACAAATTTAATTAATTCTTGTGGGCACGATAGTTTGATTTCATGAGAATCTAAATTTCGTTCGATTGTTAAAATTTTTACTATCCCATCAACATGACCCTGAACTAGGTGGCCATCGATCTTATCACTTAATCTCATTGCTTGTTCGAGATTTATTTTTTTGCCTATCTTCCACGTATTTAAGTTAGAAACCTTCATAGTTTCTTGAGACGTTTGGACTGTAAATATGTCGCTCATTATATCAACAACAGTTAAACACACACCAGAGCAAGCTATTGAATCTCCTTTGTTTATAGAGGGTAAATTTTGTGTTTTGATATGGAAAATTTGATCAGAGTTGGAGTGAGTGGTAGTATCAGTTATAGTCCCGATATCCGTGATAATTCCTTTAAACATATGGTGAAAATAAATAATTTTACCATGAAAAATTTTTTACAACAACTTACTTCTATTTTGTTATAGCTAAAGTAATTCTGGTTTACCGACAATTTAAAAAACGACAAATTCGTCATCCCGCTGCTTGTTAGCGGGATCTAGAGATACCGCGGCGGTATGACGGTTCGCGGCAGCATGAAGATAAGCTCGTCATCCCGCTACGTGTTAGCGGGATCTAAAGATACCGCGAATGAATCGCGGTATGACGGTTCGTGACGGTATGACGTAGGAAAACTGAGCCTGCACTAGCTATAGGCGCGAGAAAGAGGATCGTTTTCACTTACTTGCTTAACAGATTCTATAGAATATTCAGAATACATAAAGTAAGCTAAACTCAAAACACATAATGTAATCAATGTTGGTAACCCTATGTTCAATGCTAACCCAATACTTTCTCTTTTTTCTGGTGGCACTAATCCTTTTAACATTGACACTTTTCCTAATGGAAAATGCCATAAGCAAAGTGTTGATGCAGATGCTACTATTATAAATAGACAAAAATAAGCCTTTTTTGAGGAAAATACAGTTTTTAACGGTGATTTGAGTGTAATGTTAGTAGGAGGTAGAGTTTTAGCTTCATTTGTTGCTGGTGAAAGATCTTTAATTGGTAAAGGGTTTGTAGATTTATGAGGAGTGTTCTCATATTGTGTAGTAGGTTGTTGTGTATAAACACCTGAAACTAATTGCTCTTTTTTTCTATATACTTGTTTTTGTAAATATTCTTTACCTAAAAGTGAGTTACTAAGAGGTTGCGGTATTTCTAGTATTTCTAATACTTCTGATATCTCACCTGACTCTAATATTTCATGTAATTGTTTATCTTGAAAATAAACAATATTGAATATTGAGTTAAAAACATTGCGAAATGTTTCTGGATCTTGATTTTTGTATCCATTCATCACTTCAATAAATATTTCATCGAGTTTTTTTCCCCTGCGCTCAATCTGGTTATCTACCATAGCTACTCTAGCATCATTTTGTGCTTGTTTTATGGCTAATTGTTTTTCTTTCTCTGATAGTTCTTTGGTCTGCTTTTTTGACTTCTTTTTTCTGTTAGCCTTAAAATACTCTGTGTGCGAAGTAGTTTGACCTACATTCTGTTCTGCTTCTTGAGGTATTGGATTTCCTATACTACTTGTCATCCAAGTAGCTTGACTACTTTGGTCCATGTTTCTTTTTTCCTGGTCAAGCGCTGGAATGACACCAAATGGTATATTGTTGCTCTGTATAGAAGGTTTTGGTGTTCTTAAAAGGGATAACCTTATTACATCATTAAAAAAATTAGATAAGGGAAGGAAGATTCTATATTTTGGTATATTAGCTTTTATTGCAGCAGTAACCACTGGAGCTTTACAATTTACTTTGCTTGCTACGTTAAAGCCAAACGAGCCTGTAAATGGTACAATTTGTCTATTTTGTGCGTTTTTTTGCTTAGTTTCACTCTGTTCTTGTCTGTCTTTATTTTCTGCTTCTTTTACTTGTAGTGTAACTTGACTCTGTTCCTCATTTTCAGTTTTTTCTGCATGTTTTAGCTTTTCATTTAAAAATGACCCTATTTGGTGCAAATTATCTAAGTTAATGTCTTTAATATTTGTTTGTAGTATGATTGTTATTCCTTGCAGAAGGATTTGAGGCGGAGCATTATTTACGAATTCTTCTACAGTTTTATCACTATTAGTTTTACAGTAGTTATTATATAATTCACTGCTTTCTTTTGGTACTTTTATGTTGACTGTAAAATTTTTTTCCCGAGAAAGGCAGATTTTAAAAAAATCAATTAAAGATTTTATTTGAAATGGTCTTGTATTAAAGGTGTCTTTATCTGTTGCTGTTAGCTCAAATGAAAATTCTTGTATATTACTTTCAATACTTCTCGAGCGAATAGTACTGATCTTAATTGTTTCGCTAGAAAATGCTTTACTTATGTTTTTGGATCTTTCCTTAAAGAACTTAGGTAAATCCTCTATTTTGTACTTATTATCAGTTTCAGTGTCACTGTTGTGCATAGTTGATACAGCAAATTCATCAACGCAAAGGTAAATAAAAAAAATTAATTAGTCAATAAATTAATAATTAAAATGGGACAGTTTTTAGATTGTTGATGCTATTCAAGATTTTACTATAATTAAAGTTTAAGCCAGCATTTTTAAGATGAATAAAGAGTTATTAGATGACATACCTTCACTTGAAGATAAAGCAGTTTTCGAAATTGAGAATGCTTCTTCTTTGCAAGATTTAGAAAAAGTTAGGCTATCATATTTGGGAAAAAAGGGTGTAATTAAAGCTTATTTTGACAACTTAAAAGAGATAGAAGACGCAGGAAAAAAGCGCAATTTAGGCGAAGTTATCAATGTTTTACGTAATAAGCTAGATCAGCTTATAATGAATAAGGAAAATATACTAAAAGCCAAAGAAGTTAACTTTAAATTGCAGAACGAGGCGGTTGATATCACGTTGCCCGTTAGACCAGAAAAAATGGGCAAGGTCCATCCACTCAGTAAGGTTATAAATGAAGTAAAGCTTATTTTTGCACATATGGGTTTTAAAGCAGTTGATGGCCCTGACATTGAAGATGAATTTCATGTATTTGATGCACTGAATACTCCAAGTCACCACCCTGCACGAGAGGAGCAAGATACCTTCTACTTAAAGAATAAAATAGATGATAAAAGAATGGTACTGCGCACTCACACCTCATCTGTGCAGATTAGAACCATGGAAAAAACAAAAAAGTTCCCAATTAAAATAGTAGCTGCAGGTAGAGTATACAGAAATGACTTTGATGCAACTCACACTCCTATGTTTCATCAGATAGAAGGGTTATATGTCGATGAAAGTGTCAATATGGGCCAGTTAAAATTTACTATTCATCACTTCCTTAATAAGTTTTTTGGAGATAAAGGGCTGAAGATACGTTTTCGTAATAGTTTTTTCCCTTTTACCGAACCTTCTGCAGAGGTGGATATAAGTTATAAAGGTAGTAAATGGATAGAAGTGCTCGGATGTGGAATGGTGCATCCAAATGTCTTTCAAAATGTTGGAATAGACCATACTAAATACAACGGTTTTGCGTTTGGTATTGGTATAGAAAGGCTTGCAATGCTAAAATATCAAATTGGCGACTTAAGGAGCTTCTATGACAACAAAATCAGCTGGCTTGATCATTACGGTTTTCATTTTTCATCTTTAAGATAAGTGATAAGTAAAACTCATACGTTCATTATACTTGCTGCAGGGCATGGCAGGCGGATGAATTCAGATTTGCCTAAGGTCCTACACAAAATAGGCGGTTTTTCCATGCTCCAGCATGTAATTTACAGTGCAAAACAGCTAAATCCTAAAAATATTGCTGTTGTAGTTGATCAGCCTTTAATTGAAAGACTAAAGTGCTTTGAGGATATACAGTTAATTACACAAGAATCAACGCTCGGTACGGGAGATGCGGTCAAAACTGCGATGAGAAACCTGAAAGAATTGCCAGATTCGAGCATAATTATTGTGCAGTATGGAGATACTCCGCTCATAAAAAGCAGCACAATAACTAAAATGGTTAGTTGCTTAGAAGGCAAGGCTCTAGTTTGCCTAGGTTTTAGGGCAAGCAATAAAGAATATGGTAGGTTAATCATTGAGAATGGTTCCTTAAGAGAAATCGTAGAAGCAAAGAGTAATAAAAATAATCATGAAGAGTTTCTTGCCAATGCTGGAATAATGGTTGCATATGCAAAGAATTTACGTGAATTGGTGGAGAAAATAGAGTGCAATAGCTCAACTCATGAATATTATTTGACCGATATAGTTTCTATTGCAGTGAAGAGTAATTTAAATGTCGATTACGTGATTACCGGTGGAGAAGAGGCAACGGGAATAAATAACAGAAATGACCTTATAAAAGCTGAATTTTACTTTCAAGAAAACAAAAGAAAATTCTTTACCAACTCCGGAGTAACGCTTGTTGCTCCAGAGACTGTTTTCTTTTCTCTTGATACGCAAATTGCCAGAGATTCAGTTATTTACCCATATGTTTTTTTCGGTACTGGAGTGAAAATAGAGTCTGGTGCGAAAATACTACCATTTTCGCATTTAAAAAACTGCTTAATTAAAAGTAATGCTGAGGTCGGCCCATTTATCAGAATACGTGGAAACACAACAATTGGTAATAAGGCAAAAATAGGAAATTTTGTGGAAGTGAAAACAAGTGAAATTGGTCAAAACACTAGAATAAAACACTTAAGTTATATAGGAAATGCTAAAGTAGGGCAGGGGAGTAATATAGGAGCAGGCACTATTGTTTGTAATTATGATGGGAAAAATAAATATGAAACAAATATAGGGAGCAATTGCTTTGTTGGCGCCAATAGCTCACTAATTGCGCCGCTTAATATTCATGATGAATCTGTAATTGCAGCAGGTAGTGTTATAGTTGAGGATGTACCAGAAAAAAGCCTTGCAATAGCAAGAGAAAAACAAGTGATTAAGAGAATAAAGTAGTCTAATTTAATTATGTTGTTGTATCATTTTTAATATTATATATGTGCATACCAGTATTAATGGGGTAAAATGAAAAAATTACTTACTTTAGCTATATTATCTACCGTTTTTTTGGCAAAACCATGTTTTGGAGTTGATTTTATTAGAGATAGAATCTATACTTCTTCGTCATACAGTTCTGGCGATTTTAGTTATAGTATCGGTTATCACTACACAAACAGCGTAAAAATTTCAGTTGAGCCTATTATTTCAGTTGCAAGTATTTTTGAAGGAAAACTGCAAGGAGGAATTTTGGCAAATTTACGTTATCACTACGAGTTTACAAACACAGATATCACTCCATATGTTAATGTTGGTATAGGTGCTGCTATCGATTTTGTTGGACAGTCAAAGTTTGGTTTCTCATATAAAATAAGCTCTGGTCTTGATTTTCCGCTTTCTTCAAGGACAAGTGTTTTTGCTGGTTACCGTCTATTGAAAGCATTTGAAGATTATAATCATGGATTTGAGCTTGGAATAAATTCTAACTTATAAAACCCCAACTGAATAGCAACAGGTTGTACTTTTTTCAAATTGAAGCTGAATTTTTGCTAGATAATTAATAAGCCATATTATGGAGTTTTAATTAGAGACCTGCTGCAAAAGAAAAGTGAAGGGTTTTTAGAGATTAAAAATGATCAAGTTTTGCTTCTGTTCAAAATAAGATTTTTTGAGAATTAATTATTGTCTGAGAAAAAGTAGATAAAGGGTGAAAAAAGATAGAAGTATTTAAGTAGCTTAAAAGAACATTAAGTCGTGTTTTTTATTTATATTGACAGCATATATGACATCGTTTACGATTAAAGTTAATAACAATAATTTATATTTATCATGTTTGCAGTAATTGAGACTGGTGGAAAGCAATATTTAGTAAAAGAAGGTAGTATAATAAAGGTAGAGAAGTTAGAAGCTGAAGAAAAAAAAGAGGTGGAAATCAATAAGGTGATTTGTATTTCAAATAATGGCTTATCTTATTCATCTAATGCTACTGTTAAAGCTGAAGTATTGGAGCAGTGCAGGGGGAAAAAAATTATAATCTTTAAGAAGAAAAGAAGAAAAAATTACCGTAGGAAAACTGGTCATAGGCAGTATATAACTGTTCTTCGTATAAATGAAATTAGTCTTCAAAAGTAAGAGGTAAGATATGGCAACTAAAAAATCAGGTGGTAGTTCCTGTAATGGTAGAGATTCAGCAGGTCGTAGGTTAGGAATAAAGAAGAATGGGAAGGTTATTCCTGGTAACATAATTGTGCGCCAAAGAGGCACAAAATTCCATCCTGGGAAGAATGTTGGTATAGGTAAAGATCATACGATTTTTGCCAAAGTAGAAGGCTGGGTCAGCTTTAGAAGGTCAGCAAATAAAAAGACTTTTATTGATATCTTGCCTACAGATAATATGAAAGCTTCAGCTTGAATAAATCAGGGGTCTGTAGCTCAGGTGGTTAGAGCGCACGCCTGATAAGCGTGAGGTCGGAGGTTCAACTCTTCCCAGACCCACCATTTAGTAATTGCTAACTGTGTTTTTTATAGCGGTTTTGGTATTGTATCAGCAGAAACCTAAAGCATGAGTTTATATAAAAATTTAATAACCAGTGAATCAGTTGCGGCTGGTCATCCAGATAAAGTAGCAGATCAAATTTCAGATGCAATACTTGATGAATACCTTTTTACTGATCCTTTTGCGCGAGCTGCAATAGAGACTTTAGTCACCAAAGATAACGTTATTATAGCTGGGGAAGTATTCGGACCTAACATCAAAAATAGCAGGATTGAAAGTATTGTACGGAATACAATAAAAGATATTGGTTACGAGCATGATGGTTTCCACTGGAGAAAGGTGAAGGTAAATATATTGCTGCATGAGCAATCAAATGACATTGCAATAGGGGTGGATCAAGGTGCTGGAGATCAGGGCATAATGTATGGCTATGCAACAACAGAGACAGAAAACCTTATGCCGGCACCCATTTTTTATGCACACTCGATTCTGAAAAATATCATGAGTGTGGTGAGAGAAGCAAAGCTTGGTCCAGATGCAAAATCGCAAATTACTTTGGCATATGAGAATAACCTCCCGGTACGTGCTGAAAGTATTATTGTCTCAATACAGCACCCTGAGGATTTGGATCAATCAAAAGTAAAAGAAATAATTTATCCTTACATAGTTTCATCTTTACCTAAAGGGTGGATATGTCCTGAGGAAAATCTCTTAGTCAATCCAACTGGTAGATTTGTTATTGGTGGACCGGTTAGTGATTGTGGATTAACCGGACGAAAAATTATGGTTGATACTTATGGAGGTTATATTCCACACGGTGGAGGGGCATTTTCCGGAAAAGATGCAACCAAAGTTGATAGATCTGCAGCTTATATGGCAAGATACCTTGCTAAAAATATTGTCTTTGCAGGTTTGGCTAAACGTTGTCTTGTGCAGCTTTCTTATGCAATTGGTATATCAAAACCTACTTCATTCTATATTGATACATTCGGTACAAATACGGTAGAGGAAAGGGTAATTAAAAAGTTTATCGAGAATAATATAGATTTATCAACAAAAGGCATAATTAAGCATTTATCGCTTGATCGTCCTATATATAAACGTACAGCCTGTTATGGACATTTTGGTAAAGAGTCAGAAAATGACGGTGGATTTTCTTGGGAAAGCATGAACTTGTCTGCTGATCTTTGTAGAGAATTCAATATAGAAGGTAATAGTAAAATTTCTTTAGATTGCTAAAATTTTTGATTTACAGCCTCATATTTATATACTAGCTTATTGTTGAAGTATAATTGCTTTTTCATAATAATTATACTATATTAGTGATAATTATTATATTCAGTTTTTATTGTGAGGCTCATAAAATGTATAACGGAATAGAAGAAAAACTTGACAATGTAATTGTAAAAGAGTTTTCCGATCTTATTGATAAGACGAAAGAACATCCTTTTTATGTTGCATTAGTAAATGGTACGTTAGATTATAAAAGATTTAAATTTTACCTTAAGCAGGATTTTCTATGTTGTATAGATTGCGCTCGTGCTTTTTTAATTATTGCAGCTAGAGTTGATGATATTGAAATGATGAGTAGTTTAATCAATTTGGCACAAGGAGCATTTTATGTTCGAGAACAGTATAAAAAATATTTTGAAGATTGTGATCTATCTGATGATCACAAAAAGTCAAGAGCTTGTTCTACCTTTACTGACTTTTTCATAAGTGTCGCATATCACAATTCTGTTAATGAAGCTTTAGTAGCATCTTATTCTTGCTTTAACATATACCAAATCGTTGTACGCTATATGGTAAATGAGATAACAACTAAAGGGGTTAAAAATAACAAATACAAAGAGTGGATCAACATTTATAGTAGCGAAACAGTAAATGCTGTAATTGATGAGGTTACTGATATTACAAATAAGCTATATAAAAAAGCTAGTGACTGTGAAAAAAAGAGGATGTATGAGTTTTTTAAGAAAGGGCTGGAATTAGAAATAATGTTTTGGGATGAGGCATATTACTCTAATATATCTAGCAAAGAATATTAGCAGCGGATTATTTACGTTAACTTGATCTTTTATCGGTAACTACAGTGTTCAGTGGCATAATTAGGAGCTGTTACGGGTCAAATCTTTTAAAGGATATAATTGAGCATCCTTTTAATGTTGAGTTAGCGAATAACACTCTAAATATAGAGAACTTCAAATTCTATGCTCAACAAGATGCGTTGCTCTTAGGTGATTATATTCGTATCACCTTAATTACTGCATCCAGAATGGAAGATTATAGTAGTATTATCTCGCTTGCTGAAGTAGCCCAAAAAGTAGTGACTGTTAATAGAGTGCTATATGACTACTACTTTACTATGTACGGTATAAGTCGTGGAAAGAAATCTCTTGAGTGTTTTAATTTCGCTAATTTTCTTTTATCCATCTCGTATAGTAATACCTATGAGGCTATGACGGTTTTGTATTCTTGCATGTTTATACACAAGACTGTCGTTGATAGCATAAAAAATAGATTCAAGAAAAATAATAGATATAGGGATTGGTTTGATTTTTGTTACAGTGATTCAGTAAAGTCTGGATGCATTGTTTTGGAAAATATTGTTGATGAATATTGCAGCAGAGCAAGAGAAAATGAAAAGAGCAGAATGCTTGAGTTGTTTAGAATAACTGCACAATTTGTGTTAGATTTTTTGAACGGTGCATATAATTTTTCAAGATTCAATCAAGATTTTAAGAAATATTGACAATTTTAAGCTAATTTGTATCCTTAATAAGTATTTTTTAAAATGCTATGAAAAGTAAAGAACATGATTTTCATTTAGTGGATCCAAGCCCTTGGCCAATTGCTATATCAGCAGCAATTCTTATTCTTGCACTTGGATTAGTTGGCGCGCTTCATAAACAAATTTTCGGAATGTTTGGTTTAGTTTTAGGCATCTTCGCGGTATCAGGGGTGCTGTTCTACTGGTGGAGAGATGTAATAAGGGAGGCCATTTATGATAAATGTCATACTACCATTGTAAAACATGGACTCAAATTTGCAATGTACTTATTTATTCTCTCGGAGGTCGTATTTTTTATAGTGTTCTTTTGTTCATTCTTTAAAGCCTGGCTTGATCCAGTTTTTTTATTTGAGGCGTTTTCTCCTGCAAAAAAAGTTGAATGGCCCCCTGAGGGAATTTTGCCACCTGATCCGTGGTCACTACCATTCATGAATACATTAATATTATTGCTTTCTGGTACAACAATTACTTGGGCAAATCACTCTTTACTTGAAAATGATAAAAAGAGCATGATTAAAATGCTGTCCATAACTATATTGCTTGGGGTTTTTTTTATAATAGTGCAAGCAATAGAGTATCATGAAGCAAGTTTTTCTCTACAAGAAACAGGAGAAAAGCTTATTTATACATCCAATTTTTATATGATTACCGGTTTTCACTGCGCACACGTTATAATAGGAATAATATTTTTATCAGTGTGTTTATTTAGAGCGCGGAAAGGCCAATTTACACTTCAGGACCATTTGTGCTTTGAGTTTGCCTCCTGGTATTGGCACTTTGTAGATGTAGTCTGGATATTTTTATTTTTATTTATTTATTGGTTAAGCGTTTATTAAGTGGTTAAAATAATAGGTCTAGATCCAGGGATAAGCAAGACTGGTTGGGCCATTATCAGCCTGAACGAGAAAAATAATATTGAATTTTTGGGCGGCGGTACCATATCAACTGATGGTAAATTGGGTACAGGTGAACGCTTACATATAATTTTTGAACAATTAAAGAAAGTAATATTTCAATATTCTCCGAATGAAGCTGCAGTAGAAAAAATTTTTGTTAATAAAAATCCTAAATCTTCACTAACTTTAGGATATGCAAGAGGGGTTGTAATTTTAGCGTTAAAAATAACAAAGCTAACTATGAATGAATATGATGCAAACTATGTAAAAAAAAGCATTACCGGAAATGGCCATGCTGATAAGGATCAGATTATATTTATGGTGAAGCAAATAGTTAAAAATTTGAGTATAAAATGCCACCATGCTGCTGACGCTCTTGCTGTAGCAATTTGTCATGCTTATACGAAAGGTTCTTGTTTTGTTGAGTAACTTTGTATCTGTTCAGATGCATGGCTAATGTACAAATACTGAAACAAAAATTCCAGTGCTTCCTTTCTTGTCATCCCAGTGCTTGACACTGGGATCCAGATAGGGCACTAAGTTGGTAAACACGAAAGCCTTTACAACGTTTTTGATGGAACTGTGCGAAAGGACTGGATGCCAGTGTCACGCACTGGCATGACACCCATTTGTTCCTATAGTTGTTTTTTCTCGTCTACCTTATTTTGCCACTCTGCTGAACAGATACGTAACTTTTATATGAGATTCAGTTTGAAGATTTCCAGATCTGGAAAAACTATTTGATTGTATTTATCTTGTCTAACGTTCGTTGCAAAATAATACATGCGGAGATTTTATCATCTATTTTTTTCGATTTTGTGATTGATATTCCAGTAATTTTTAGTGCATGAGTTGCGATAGATGTTGAGAAGCTTTCGTCTTGTAAGTATATATTTACTTTATATTTTTTTATTATTTTATTTGCGAATTGGATTATGGTTTTACACCATTTAGTTTCTTGCTCGTCCATTTTGAATGGTAGTCCTATTACCATTGATCCAGCTTCATTTTCTTTGAATATTCTATGCAGATAACCTAAATCTTTGTTCATATTTTTCCTATAATATACACTATGAGCTGTGGCTATAAGCTGTGTTTTATCGCTAAATGCTATGCCTAGTTGCTTTTCTCCCATGTCAAGGCACATTATGCGCTTATCTTTTGGAATAGACTTTAGAAACTCATCTGGATTTCTATGTAGCATCTATTAGACTTCCTTTAAAGCAAGAATAAGCAAGTAAATTGTGACATTACCCAGAAAAAGTAGAGAGAAAGTTAAGAAAATTTTTTACAAAAAGAATAATGAATCAAATTGCTCAGGAATGCAATAAACTTCTTGCATAACCCAAACTAAGTAGAAAAAAGGTATCATCCGAGTAGCTGACACTGGTTCCTTTATGACGGCAGTACCTTCTCCTGTCATCCCAGTGCCCCTATGATGTCATTCCAGTGCTTGACACTGGAATCTAGTCTTTATTATGCAGCCACTTATTTAAAGTTAAGTTTTCTAGATCCCAGTGCCTCCTTTTTTTGTCATCCCAGTGCCCAGACTACTTGGATCCAGGAAAAAGAATGGTGTCATGAAAGTAGCTGACACTGGTTCACTCTATAATAGCAGTGCCCCTATAATGTCATCCCAGTGCGTGACACTGGGATCTCATTTTACTTTATGATGATGTTATGAAAGTAGCTGACACTGGGATCCAGGAAAAAGAATGGTGTCATCCTAGTGCCTTAACTACTTGGATCCAGAAAAAAGAATGGTGTCATGAAAGTAGCCTCCTTCTCCTGTCATCCGAGTAGCTGACACTGGGATCTCATTTTACTTTATGATGATGTCATGAAAGTAGCTGACACTGGAATCCAGAAGACTTAATTTCAACTAAGTGACTGCATAATAAAGGCTAGATCCCAGTGTCACGCACTGGGATGACAAGAAGAGGGCTACTCGGATGACAAAAAAAGGAGCACTGGCCTACCTAGTAGAGATCGCTTTTGTAATTGCAATATTCGTGCAATCTTTAGCTATAAACATTAAGAAATTTACCAAATGAAAAAAAAGGCAAAAGAAGCTCCGTGGTGGTTGGCTATTTACTATGTACTAAAATATCGGCGTTTTTTTTATTCTAAAACGCTTGATTAAGAGCGATTTAGCTGCTTTTAACTTGCAACTAACCTACACCGCAAGTGTTTAAGAAATTTACTAAGCAGGAAAAAAGGCAAAGAAACCCCGTAGTAGCTAGCATTCAAATTCTCCCTTGTCAATTTGACGTTTTTTGCTGTCTTAAACGCTTTGTAAGCGCGTTTCGGCTTATATAGGTAAAAACCTAAAAATTTTTAAAGACATGCGATGCACGTAGTGCGAAAAATTAAACATGAGACGCCAAATACCCTAAGTTTTTTGTCATTAACCTGCACAGATTGCGAAGATAAATAAATAGCTTCAGTTTCATGATAAGGGGGCCGGCGAAGGGTGTCAAGCAAGTTTTGCATTTAATCCGTTTCTATGGGTAGAACAATCTGCATACCACTTAGCTAACATGAGTTTTGTTTTGACTTTTTGTGTTAATTTTGCAGAATATTAAGATTATCATTTGAATAAAATACATGACGAAAGAGGATTGGGAAGCGGTAATTGGGCTTGAGGTGCACGCTCAAGTTTCTTCTAATACGAAGCTATTTTCTAGCTCATCAACGGAGTTTGGTGCTGAGCATAACACTCAAGTTTCTCTAGTTGATGCGGCAATGCCAGGTACGCTGCCAATACTAAATTATTACTGCATAGAGCAAGCAATACGCACCGGTCTTGCACTTTCTGCAGAAATTAATAAGTGTTCTTATTTTGATCGGAAAAATTATTTTTATCCTGATTTACCGCAAGGTTACCAGATAACCCAGTTTTTTGAGCCAATAGTTAAAAATGGTAGAGTATTTATCAACGACAATGAAAAGGAAATAAGAATTGCGAGAATTCATTTAGAGCAAGATGCAGGAAAGAGCGTTCATGAGGAAAGCAGAACTTATGTGGATTTAAATCGTGCAGGGGTTGCTTTAATGGAAATTGTTTCAGAGCCAGATCTCCGTTCATCTGCAGAAGCTGCAGAATGCATGAAAAAATTGAGGCAGATTTTGCGTTACACTGGTTCGTGTGATGGTGATATGGAAAAGGGATCACTTCGTTGTGATGCAAATGTTTCTGTCCGCCTAAAAGGCAGTAATACATTTGGCACTCGTTGTGAAATAAAAAATCTGAACTCGATACGTTATATTGTGCAAGCTATAGACTATGAAATACAAAGACAAATTGAAATTTTAGAAAGTGGAGAAGAAATAAGTCAAGATACCTTATTGTTTGATGTCGCTTTGGGAAAAACAAAAGTGATGAGAAGCAAAGAGGATGCAAGCGACTATAGATACTTCCCTGAGCCTGATTTATTACCTGTTGAGGTAAGCCAGGAGAAAATTGATTTAATTCAATCATCTTTACCTGAGTTACCAGATCAAAAAAAGCTGCGATACATTGAGGAATTAGGTATCAATGAATACGATGCAAACGTCATTACTTCCGATAAGGCAATTGCTGATTACTTTGAGGAATTAATAAAAAAACATGATTCAAAGCTCGCGGTTACTTGGTTAACCGTAGAGCTTTTTGGTCGTTTAAATAAAGCAGGTATTGATATTGTGAGCTCCCCAATCAAAGCAAATGCCTTGTCGGAGCTCTTAGATTTTATCGTTGATGGAACAATCTCTGCTAAACTTGGCAAACAAGTGTTCGATAGTATGTTTGAAACTGGCAAACCTGCATCTCTCATCATAGAAGAGCAGGACCTAAAGCAAATAACCGATAGAGGTCAAATAGCAGAAGTTATCGACACAATCGTCAATAACAACCAAGATAGGGTTCAAGAATACAAAAGTGGTAAAACAAGATTATACGGATTCTTTGTTGGCGAAGTTATGAAATCCACTAAGGGAAAAGCCAGCCCCGATGTCGTGAATTCAATTTTGAGTGAAAAATTAAGTAATTAGTCACATTTTTTTATTTACATAACAGCACATCTCGTAGATATTCCAAGGTCTTTGTTACGATATCTGTATATCATGACATATAACTTTTTTACCATTTGTTGGTACTATTTTTAAAATTATGTGAGGTTGAGGATGCTTGAAAGATCGTCCTGCTCAGTGTTTAAATGCACCTTTCCTGGTATTATGTACCAAGTGGGATGGCTAATGCTGTTTCCTAAACGTGCAGTAGATAGGAAATATTCTTTTCACCTATTTATAGAGAAGGGGTCAGCTAAAGATTTTGATGATATCGTTCTTTGTTATGAACAAGACGGAAAGATAGTACATAGATTCATACAAATCAAGCATAAGAAAGGTAGGCACAAAAAAATCAGCATAGGTAAATTATTAACGCGGAGAAAGGATGGTGCGTTTGGCTTAATAAAATATCTCATTGCTTATTTAAAGATCAAAGATAATGGAGAGTTTGAGGGTGAAATAGAGGATTTTGTCATTGTCACAAATGCTGATTTTGATTCCGAGGGTTCGACATTGCATCCATTAAGAAAGCTGAGAATGATGTCGCGTGGAAAGAATAAAGAAAAGGAAATTTCAGTTATAAGGGTAGATACACAAGATGAGTTTCTGGATATAGGCAATGGTGCAAGATATAAATTTGATAGTAGCATTATCTCATACTTGCAGGAGAATAAGGATTTTGTAAAGCGTGAGGTAGGTAGAGAAGTCAGCGATAAAGAAATAGAAGACTTTTTAAATAAATTAGTATTTGCAGTCAATTTGCCAAGCGGAACTGAACTTAGTGAAATTATTAAGAGTGAGTTGGGCAAGGAATTCAGCAATACTGATGCAAGTCACTTCTGCAGTCGTTACCAGCAAGAGGTACTGATTTTGTTGGAAAAAGAGGGGGAGGAGTTTCTATCATACGAACAGGCGAAAGCCCTAATTGAAAAAATAAGAGAGGAAATTTTAGGAGCGGTTTGGTTTGGCATAATAGAGCCAGTGGCATCTTTTACTGGTAGAAGTAGTGAATTAAAAGCCTTACATGACGCACTACAAAGGAGCACGGGAGGCAAGCGGTGATATCGCAGGTTGCTACTATTAGTGGTCTTGGAGGAGTGGGAAAAAGTGAGTTAGCTAGGAAATATGCTTACAAGTATGGAAAGTATTATGGTGGCAATGTTATATGGATAAACGCTGAAAACTTTGAAGATATGAAAAATTCTTTCTTGAGGTTAGCTAGAAATAGATTAGGTATTTTTCCTAAAGATAAGTATGGAAACGACAAAACGATAGAAACTATTGTTAGAGAAGTATATGCTTTCTTCGCAAGAAGGAGGAGCCTGTTCATTTTCGATAACGTTCAAGAGTACAAAAAGATAAGTAAATTTTTGCCATTTTCTTTATCTCCTGATCTTAACAAGCCTCATATTTTGATTACCTCTCGTAATAAGGATTGGGGAATATCAGAAGATGAAGGAGAGATAAAAACAATACAGTTAGGTGTATTCAAAGAAACAGAGGCTTTGAAGTTTGTTAAGAGGGCTTTAAATATAAGAAATAATTTACAAGATGAAGAAATAAAAAATCTAACAGAGGAATTACAATATTTCCCGTTAGCTTTAAAACAAGCAGTTGCATATATTAATGAAAAAAATGTTGTACTAAGTTATAGGGGTAAAGAAAAAATTGGTGTTAGTGACTATCTGAAAAGATATGAAGAAGAGGCAAAAAAGCTGCTTGATTTTGAACTCAAAAATAAAAGTGACCGTTATACTAAAACAACATTCATAACTTGGAAAATTACAATTGACGCTATAGCACAAAAAGAATGTGGTTTTGAAGCTTTGAGTGTTCTGGAAATAATGGCCTACCTTGCTCCTGACAAGATTCGTATAGAAGAAATCTTTTCAAAATTAATAGCAGATGATGAAGAAAAGCTGTGGAATGCTGTTAAGTTACTCGATAGATATTCAATGATTGACTTAAAAGAGGGAGTGGCAAACATTCACAGACTAGTGCAGAAAGTAACTGAATTGAATTTACAAAAGGAAGGCCGAGAAGAAGAAGTTCTCAGAAAAGCTCTAGAGTTGATAAACAGTGGTGATTCAGCAATAGATAATTTTATTCATGTTGCATTTATTTGGGGACATGCAAGTAAGCACAATAGGTTGATTGATGAATTTTACTTTAATTCTATTTATGGTAGATGGAAATATACGCCGTTGCATTCGCTTGCTGAAAGTGGTGATTGTGAAGCAATTAGTGCAATAATAACACATATAGAAAGACATTACCCAGGTGAATTGGTAAAAACTGTTAATGTTGAGGACAATCACGGTCAAACTTTGCTGCACATTGCTGCTTATAATGGAAAATTGGATGTAGTAGAGTACCTTATCAGTAAAGGTGCTGACTTTAGTGCTAAAGACAAACTTAATAGTACTCCATTACATTCAGCTGCTGCTGAGGCTGGAAAATTAGACATAGTGAAATATCTCGTAAACAGGGGTGCTGATGTTAATGCCCAAAGTAAGTACTGCTCGACTCCATTGCACTATGCTGCTGAAAGTGGAGAATTGGATAAAGTAAAATGCCTAATCGATAAAGGTGCTGATATTAATGCTAAAGACGGATATGGCTGGATTCCATTACATTGTGCTGCTGAAAGTGAAAAGTGGGATATAGTGAAATACCTGATCAGTAAAGGTGCTAATGTTAATGCTAAAAACAAATATGGCTGGACTCCATTACATTATGCTGCTGGGAGTGGAGAATTGGACATAGTGAAATGTCTTATTAAAAATGGTACTGATGTTAATGCTAAGAATGAAGATGGCAACATTCCACTCCACCACTCTGCTGTTTTTTTTGGAAGTGACGATATTGCAGAATACCTTATTCGAGAAGGTGCTAATGTTGATGCTAAGAATAAGGATGGCAACACGCCACTACACTTAGCTGCTGAGAAGGGAAAGGCTGATATAGCAAAAATATTACTAAAACACAACGCAGATGTTAATGCTAGAAGCAATTGGAGAATGACAGCATTACATTATGCTGTTGGGAGTGGAGAATTGGACATAGTGAAATGTCTTATTAAAAATGGTACTGATGTCAATGCTAAGAATGAAGATGGCTACACTCCACTGCACTTAGTTGCTAAGGAGGGGGGAAGGGCTGATATAGCGAAAGTATTACTAAAACACAACGCAGATGTTAATGCTAGAAGTAATTGGAGAATGACAGCATTGCATTATGCTATTATATGTGAAAACTTAGCAATAGTAGAATTTATAGTTGAAAAAGGTGCTGATATTAATGCCAGGGACAGAAATAACAACACTCCACTCCACTTCGCTGCTATGAAGGGAAAGATTGATGTAGTTAAGATACTATTAGAGTACAACGCAGACGTTAACACTAAAAATAATGAAGGAAGAACAGCATTGCATTATGCAGCTAATAATAATTACCAGGAGCTTGTGGAATGTATCCGTTCAGCGGAGTGGTAGAATAAGGTAGACAAGGTGATCTAAAAAGATAATCATAGAGCAAAAGTGAGATAATATGGTAAACCTTTTAGAACTTTGCAAAAATTTACAGCAAAAAATAGAAAAGTTAGAAGCAAAGATAGAAAAACTGGAAGCAGAGATAGAAAACTTAAGAGCAGAAAATAAAGCTTTAAAGATAGAGAATGCTGAATTAAAGGAAAGTAAATTCAAAAAACTCATCAATTCCCAGTTCAAAAGAATTATACAAAATGAAAAAGGAAAAGCCAAAAGCGAAAGAAAGATTGGTGGTCAAGTTGGGCATAAGGGTAATTATCGTGCTAAAATGGAAGCAGATGAGGTGATAAAGATAGAGTTGTCATCTACTTGCGAATGCGGAGGGAAGATTGCAATATGCGAAAAACCTTATATTCATCAGAAAGTAGATCTTCCGGAGATCAAGGCTTATGTAATGAGTTGGAACATAGCCGTTGTCAGAGATGCGGAAAAAGAAGAAGTAGCAAGTTACCAGAGGGTGTTACGCCAGATACATTTGGCCCAAGGGTTAAGTCAGTAGTTGCAGCACTCAGTGGGTTTTATAAAAATTCAAAGCGCGAAGTAGCTAGCATCATAAATGATATTTTTAATCTGAACATAAGTGTTGGTAGCATATCAAATAGTGAACACAGAGTTGCATCGAAATGTAAAAAAATATACGAACAAGTAGCACAAGAAGTAAGGAGTAGTGATGTTTTGCATATAGATGAAACTAGCCATTACAACAAAGGAAAACTTGGCTGGGTTTGCAAGCAATACGGCAAGTTTTGTGAAGTTGAC
The DNA here is from genome assembly GCF_964028195.1 of Wolbachia endosymbiont (group A) of Pogonocherus hispidulus. Lineage (NCBI taxonomy): Bacteria > Pseudomonadati > Pseudomonadota > Alphaproteobacteria > Rickettsiales > Anaplasmataceae > Wolbachia > Wolbachia endosymbiont (group A) of Pogonocherus hispidulus. Next base: position 883,781 of record NZ_OZ034750.1, on the reverse strand, counting down.
AGAGTCAAGGGGAATGAAAGTTTTAAAAAATAGTGTATGCTGCAATCGTAATAGCTTGGTAGTAACTGACAGATATGCAGCATACAATTATTTTTCTGATGAAAAGAGGCAAATCTGCTGGATCAAGAGATTTTGAAACATAGTTGGAAATTTGAAGTTAAAGTTCTGGTTAAGAAACGTAGCCACTGAATTATTTGCACTAAAAAAAGCTTTACTAAAAAGTGAGATAGATGTTTTGAGGTTTGTCAGACGTGCCAGAAAGTTGCGAAAACGTACAAGGTATTACTTGAAGGAGATATTCCACCTACCTGAAGCAATTGGAGCTTCTCGAGTTGCCAAAAATATTTTGAAATCTGAAAGAATGATGTGGAAATTTTTAGATGACCCAGAAAATATTCCGCTGACAAATAACCATGTTGAACGGCAAATACGGCATTATGTCGTTTACCGTAAAAACTCATATTTTACACAATCGGAGCGAGGAACTTGAGCGGATAATTTCGTTATACTTAACATGGAAACAAAGGGGGTTAAACCCTTTTCACAATCTCCTATCTATCGTTTCTTAAACCACTCTGCTGAACGGATACCCAACGCCGCGTCGGTCGCACACGCCCGTGATAGCTCTATTCCTATAGTGAGTAGAGTTATCTTCCCTCTTGTTTCTTTTATAACATATTTTTAACTTACAACCGCCGCGGCGCTAACAAGTAGCGGGATGACGATTGTCAGGGTGTCATTCTAGTAGTGTGACACTGGTTCACTCTATAATGGTGTCATCCCAGCACCCCTATGATGTAATCCAAGTGCCCTCTTCTTGTCATCCGAGTAACTGACACTGGTTCCTTTATGATGGTGTCAGCCCAGTGCCTTTGTTACTTCTTTTTCCTATTCTCATTTACTCCTTGTGCTTTCGCTCCATCTACTTGAGTACTAGGTAATGCTGCATATGTAATACCACCGGCTACAAGTGCAGATGCTACTGCTATACCAATCATTACTAACATCTCTAACCTAACTGTACGTTCAAGTGCAGTAAATGCTATCAGTCCAGCAGCAAGACCCATACCAACAGTAGCAGTGTACCGTGCTCCATTGCCTTGTTTTGGTTGCTCAGTTGTTTTGTTTTTAGCTTCTAATTCTTTATTTTTCTGCGTTAACTGCTGAACTTGAGAAGTTTTAGTTTTTAAGTCGTTCTTTAGTTTTTCAACTTCAGCATTTGGTTGGTTTATTTTAGCTTCTAGTTCTTTTATCTTATCCTCTTTATCTTGTAACTGAGCAGCATCTGGTCGGTTGCTTAACTGTGCTTCTAAATCTTTTATTTTCTCGTCTTTATCTTGTAACTGAGCAGCATCTGGTTGGGTTTTTAGCTGTGTTTCTAATTCTGTTATTTTCTCCTCAGCTTCTTTCTTTGCAGTTTCTAATTCTTCAACTTTCTCCTCAATTGTTTTATTTGCAGTTTCTAATTCTTCGCCTTTCTTCTTTAACTGCTCTTCTAATGTTGTTTTTTCGTCTTTAGCTTTCTTATTTGCATCTTCTAATGCTTGTTTTTCCTTCTCAACTGCACCCTTTTGAGTTTTTAATTGTGTTATTTCTTGATCTTTAGCTTCTAATTCTTTTATCTTATCCTCTTTCTCTTGTAACTGAGCAGCACTTGGTCGGTTGTTTAGCTGTTCTTGTAATTCTTCTTTGCCCTTGTTAGCTGCGTCCAATTGATCTTGTAATTCTTGTGTTTTAGTTCTCAATTCCTCCTCAGCTTTCTTCTTTGCAGCTTCTAATTCTTGTATTTTAGGTTTCAATTCTTCTAATTGTTTTTTGGGATGTTGAAGCATCTGTACCTCAACTTCTTTTTTTGTATTATCAAGGCCCAACAGGGTTTTTATTTCTGTTGCAGTAGTAAAATCTTTTCCGTTACCTTGTTTAGCTGAAGATATAGGTATGATTACAGTATTATCTTCTTGATTTTTTTTTTCTTTTTCAAACAAACCGGTAATATATAATTGCTTATTACCTAGTGAAAAACCCGCATAAAACTTTTTAGAACTTGAAATGTTTTCATACTCTTGAAATTTTTCAAAATCATCTTGCGCTATAATAAGCATTATTTCATTATTGATAACCTTTATTGTACCATTAATCTCCATAAACATATTAAACCTCAATATATATAATTAACATTACATAATACCTTTAGAACCTAAGGTCAAGTAATATTTTTATCATAGCATAGAAAATTTATGTTCGTAAACAAAAAATTTTGGCGTAAAATTGCCGTATTTACTTAATTGTGCTATAGCTAAAGTAATTTAGGTTTACCGACAATCGTCATCCCGCTGCTTGTTAGCGGCTAAGAGATACCGCGGCGGTGTGACGTTGCTAGCTTGAAGTTTAAAATTGAGAAATATTTATGTTAGAAGAAAAATACGGCTTTAAAGAAATTGAAGACAAATGCAACATATTATGGGAAGGCAGTAAAGTTTATAAATGGAATGGTGAAAAGGATAACACTTTCACTATAGACACACCTCCGCCAACAATATCTGGAAAACTCCATATTGGCCATATATTCAGCTATTGCCACACGGACTTTATTGCAAGGTTTCAACGCATGCTGGGCAAAGATGTGTTTTATCCAATTGGGTTTGATGATAACGGGCTTCCCACTGAAAGATTGGTTGAACAAACCTATAAAACACGTGCAAAAGAAGTTGGCAGAGAGAAATTTATAGAGATGTGTCATGAAGTGATTGAAAAATCAAAGCAGGAATTCAAGGAATTGTTTAAATCAGTCGGCATTAGTTATGACTGGGATTTGAAATACCACACAATCAGCAAGGAAACTGTGACGCTTTCTCAAATGTCGTTTATCGATCTATATAATAAAGGGTATGCATATAGAAAAATGCAACCTATTCTTTGGGACCCAGTTGATAAAACCGCAATTGCACAAGCAGAAATAGAAGATAAAGTTTTTGAGTCATCCTTAAACACGATAGTTTTCTCTACTCAAGAAAATGAGCAGATCAATATTGCAACTACGCGACCTGAATTACTTCCAGCATGTGTTGCAGTTTTTTGTCATCCAGAGGATACGCGCTACACTCATCTGATCGGAAAAACAGCCGTAGCGCCAATAACAAAGGAAAAAGTTCCAATAATAGCTGACGATAAGGTCAAAATAGATAAAGGCACTGGGCTTGTTATGTGTTGTACATTCGGTGATGAACTCGACATATATTGGCAGCAAAAGCATAATCTGCCGATGAAAATTATCATCGATCAGGATGGGAGAATAAGCCTTTATGATGTCATTCCAGTGCTTGACACTGGAATCCAGGAAAAAGAGCCAATGCCAGCGATGACAGAGGAAGATATCATGTCAGCGTATGGTCAGAAAAAAGAAGAATGGATCCCAGTGTCTGGGCACTGGGATGACACCATAGGGGCTACTCGGATGACAGGAGAAAGGGCTACTCAGATGACAAAAGAAGACGTCATTCCACCACACCCCGGCGTCATTCCAGCGCGTAACGCTGGAATCTACAATGAAATCAATGGATTGAAAGTTACAGCGGCAAGAAAGAGGATGATTGAAATCTTGAGTGGAAAAGGACTTTTGATAGAAAGCACTAGCATTTCTCATTCTGTCAAATGCGCAGAAAGGTCTGGTGCATCACTTGAGATATTGCCTACTTATCAATGGTTTATCAAGACCTTAGAGCAAAAAGCTCAAGTATTAGATAAAGTAAGAGAATGCAATTGGCATCCAAGCAATATGCGTAAACGCATGGAAGTGTGGATAGAAGGGCTAAATTGGGACTGGTGCATCTCAAGACAGCGCTATTTTGGTGTGCCATTTCCAGCGTGGTATTCCAAACGTAAGGGAGAAGAAGGTAAAATTATTCTAGCTGAAATAAAGGCCCTACCTATTGATCCACTCAAAGATTTGCCAAAAGGGTATAGCAAAGAAGAGATTATCCCAGATCAAGATGTAATGGATACTTGGGCCACAAGTTCAATTACTCCTCAACTAAGTGCACTGGCAGTAAATAGTGAGTTTAGCTTGCCAAATCATCGCTATGACAAGATATTTCCTGCAGATTTGCGCAGCCAAAGCCATGAGATAATAAGAACTTGGGCTTTTTATACTATTTTAAAGGCACATTATCATGCAAATTCTTTACCTTGGAAAAACATTATGATCAGCGGTTGGTGTTTAGCCGATGATAAGAAAAAGATGAGTAAATCAAAAGGTAACATCATCACTCCTCATGTAATACTTGAAACTTATGGAGCTGATGTAGTGCGCTATTGGGCAGCGAACTCAAGGCTTGGAGTTGATACAGTCTACTCTGAAAATATATTTAAAATTGGCAAGCGCCTAGTTACAAAACTTTGGAACGCTAGCAAGTTTGTTTCCATGTTCATGGAAAAGCATCAAGTGATGAGCATAAATTCTGCTCACGAGACAATAGATAAGTGGATATTGTCTAAGTTATACAAAGTTATAGAAAGAGCAACGAATAACCTATTACAGTTTGAATACTGCGAAGCTTTGGGCGTAATAGAGGAATTTTTTTGGAAGGATTTTTGTGATAACTACTTGGAATTAGTAAAAAAACGCGCGTACGGAAGCAGTGAAGCAACCTTAAGTGCAAAACAAAGCTTGGCGTATGTGTTAAATGTTATTTTGCGGTTATTTGCACCTTTTTTGCCTTACATTACAGAAGAGATATACCACCAGTTGTATAGTTATAATTCTGTACACAATCAAAGTAATTGGCCGAGCAAAGAAGAGCTTATCTATGATAAATATTCAGAGGAAATGGGAGACAATTGCGTGCAGATATTAAACATTATCAGAAAGATAAAAGCAGATAATAATGTATCAGTTAAGCATTTGATAAAGAAATTAGTGATAAAAGCAGATCTACGAGAGGACAAATTGAATCAATCCGCGCAGAATGACCTACAAGCAGTTTGCAATGCGGAAATGATAGAGTGGATGCAGTCTGAGCTTGAAACTGAAGACGGGAAATACATAGTGAATATAGACTTATACTGATTTTTATAGCTTTACTTCCTTTGATATCCATGCTATTATAATCATTATTAGTTGTGAGGATGAGGGATTTGTATAGTAAAACCAATGCACCATATCTTATAGCTGGTGCTTTTGCTACTTTGGTATTGCTTGCATCTGGGACACTTGCTGTTGCTCCTTATGTTGCATTCTTATCTCCAATTGCAGTCTTTAATGTAGCTCTTCCTGTTGCCTTGAGTTTATCTATACTATCTACTTTGATACTCGCACTTTCATGCAAGATGATTAGTAATAATAAGAAAATAGAGGTTGAGAAAAATAAATTTGCTGAAAAAGAGCAAGAGTTAGAAAGCGTAAAACAACAATTTGAGAGTAAGGTACAAGAGTTAGAAAATAAAATAGCTTTAGGAAAAGAAGCTGCAAGCAAAGAAGTGGAGGAATTGAATAATCAACTAAATAGATTAACTCGAGAAAAGCAAGATGCAGACAGAGTGATTGAAGGGTTAAATAAGAAAATAGAGCAGTTAAAGAAACAGCTAACTGATGCACGACAAGAATCAAATCGGAAAGGTCAAGAATTGAAAGCTGCAAATAAACAAGTGGAGGAATTGAATAATCAACTAAATGAATTCACTCAAGAAAAGAAGGATTTAGACGAGAGAGTAAAAGAATTAAATAAGAAAGTAAGTCAGTTAGAATGTGAAAAGAAAAATTCTCTTCATTATACTGAAGAGTTACGTGATGAAAATGCAAGATTGAATGAAAGAGTAGGTTCTTTAATGGAGGAATTATCTCAACCTCAAAGAGAAGTAGATTCCTTAGAAAGGCAGTTACATGAATTAAAATATGAAGGAACTTTAGCTCTTTTATTAGAAGAAAGAATAACAGAATTGGAAACATGTTTAAAAAAGAGAAGGAAAAAAGTAGGAGAATTAGTAGTGCAGTTAAGAAAAGAAAAAGGCGAAACTTCTTCTCTACAAACTGAATTAAAGAGTGCAAAGGAAAAGGAAGAAGAAATACTATCGACAAAAAAGTTAAGTGAACTAACAAAAAAAATGCACCAACTAGCTGCAGATTTAGAACAAAAAGAAAAACTATGCAAGGAATTAGAAGAGGAAAAAACTAAAGATCTTGATAAGATCGGAGAATTAAATAAACTTTTGGATCAAGAAAGAAAAGAAAATGAAAAATTGCGCGATAATAACAGTAAGTTGAAAAGTAGCGAAAAAGATTTGGATGACGAATGCAGTAAATTAAGAAGACGTAATTCTAATTTGGAAAGAAAAGTTAAACGTCTGCAAGCAGTAATTGGGCAGGAAGACAAGCAAAGTCATTCCATTTCTTCAGATATAAGCAGTGAACATTTATCAGAACTTGAAGGAATAGGTGAAAATGAGTCTGTTAATAAACAGTTCCCGAAACCAAAACCACCTTATATATCCACTCCAATAAGACCGCCATATAAAAAGCTGAATGATGCTTCATGTGATTCCGGATATTTCAGTAGATGTTCTACCCCGCCCAATAGCTACTAGACATTATAAGTGCAGTTGTACACTCAATACACGAGGCCTAAGTCATTTTTTAGCTATAGCTAAAGTGGCTTAGGTTTACCTACAATTTGAAAAACCGTCATTCTGCTACTTGTTAGCGGAATCTATACCGCGAATGAATCCACAACTGTACGAACATTGTGATTTGAGAACAATCTCCTCCAGGAAGGGTGTCATCCCAGTGCCCAGACACTGGGATCCAGGAAAGTTTGCTTGTTTACAAGCAAACTAGCATAGAAAGTAGCTGATCTTATACTAAAAAACATTTTTGATATGGAAAAACTGGATCCCAGTGTCTGGGCACTGGGATGACAGATACTATGATAAGAAATTCAATAGCTTACAATGAATAGTTGAAGTTTTTAATTAAGAAAAGCACACGAGTAAATCGTGTAGCTATAATTATTGTAAGCAGCAATGAAAAAGTGCGGAAGTAGAAATTTGAGTTGATTGTATATTAATTCTTAGTATATTTAGCATTATTATAAAAACTGGTGGCGCTAATGAAACTTGAAATGTCGAAAGAGAATAGTGAAAGAGTCTTGTCTGGTACAAAGTGGATTGCTAATGTTGGTCAAAACTATCTTGCATCACTGAATAATATAACTAGCTCTGGAAAAAAGTTAATCAATGCTTTTTTACTTGTTCCAATCATCGTGCCTACTGCTATAACAGCGTTATCTTTTGGTTTTACTATGCTATTTTTAAATGCTGTAAGTGCTCAAAAAGATGATTCTAAATTATCTAAAGTAATAAAGTTTATAGTTAGATCTCTAATCTATATAGCTGCTGCTGTGATTTTAATTCCGTGCATTATATTAAATCTAGTAATTTCACTGATACCTGGTCTTATTTGGTATTACATTAATAAAGACATGTTTGGTCAAAAAAATATAAATGTAGAAAACAATCAAGGTCAACCAGTAAATAAAGTTGAAATAAGTAATGATGAAGAATACAATGAGCGTGTTGAAGAAGAAGTTAATAAGTTAGGGCAACAAAATGATGTGGAGCAAGATCAATCAGACACTGATTTATGCCAACCACTAATGAGAAGTGGTCAGCTACATAATCAACCAAATATAGAGGTAATATCTCGAGTAGTAGAAGGTGTAGATGAGACTGTTATAGCAAAGGATATAAATAATGATGGTATACGAGATGGTGAAATGATGATGCGAACAGTTGGAAATGATCGTAACTTCACTGCTTGTAGTATTGTTACCGGAAATGCTACTAATAAACAAGAAGGTTTCGCTACTGCTATGAAGCTGTCGTGTCAAATTGTTGAAAATGGTGTAGATTTCCAACTTGGCTGCAGTATGCGCACAGGAGATGACAAATGGCAGGCAATTGAACATCTTAGACAAAGTGAATCAGCGCGAACTTTGCTATCTGGTGATAGTGGCATATTATCTATAGAGCAGCCCGGTGGTATCCGTTCAGCGGAGTAGTAGAATAAGGTAGACAAGGTGATCTAAAAAGATAATCATAGAGCAAAAGTGAGATAATATGGTAAACCTTTTAGAACTTTGCAAAAATTTACAGCAAAAAATAGAAAAGTTAGAAGCAAAAAGAATGAAGTGGTATTTTTTGAATGATCCAACTGCTACCATGCTGAATGACAAATACGGCATACGGATACATTTTTTAAAGTAGCCAAGCTACTTTGATGACAGAAACCTAATGATCCAGGATATACTCCTTTGTTAAGGGAGATTGAGCATTTTCGAATATTTCTTGAGTGCTTCCAGACTCAACAATTCTGCCATTATGAAAGAAGATTACACTATCAGATAACTTTTTAGCTTGCTTCATTGAATGAGTTACCATAATTATAGTAAACCTTAATTTCAGCTCTTGTATAAGATTTTCGATTGCATTGGTTGCCATTGGATCAAGAGCGGAGCACGGTTCATCCATTAATAAAATAGTTGGCTTCACTGCAATTGCGCGAGCGATGCATAGCCTCTGTTGTTGGCCACCGGATAAATTGAGTGCGCTATCTTGCAATCTGTCTTTTAATTCTTCCCATAAGCCAACTTTGGTTAAACTATTTTCCACCATCTCATTCAATTTTTGCTTATCCTTCACCATACCATGCAACTTTGGCCCATAAGCAACATTGTCATATATTGATTTTGGAAAAGGATTTGGCTTTTGAAATACCATGCCAACTTTTGCTCTAAGTAGCACAACATCCATATCACGTGAATATATATCACCCAGCCCATCGATATCTAATTCACCAACAGTTTTGCATCCAGGTACATAGTCATTCATACGATTAAAACAACGCAAAAATGTCGATTTACCGCACCCGGATGGTCCGATAAAAGTAGTAACTTTTCTTTTATAAATATTCAAATTTATATCGAATAAAACTTGCTTAGAGCCATACCAGAGATTTAAATCTTTAACAGAGGCACGTGTATTGCTCATATCACATCCTGCATTGAATAGAGCCCCGGAATTTCTCTTTTATTTTCATATAGCCATACTGCTGCTTGAACAGCTCCTCTAGCAAATGTTGTGCGATCAATTGCTTTGTGGTTTAGTTCTATCCGTTCATCAGAATTAATAAACATCACGCTGTGATCTCCTATTACTCCACCTCCACGAGATACTGCAAAACCTATTCCCCCCTTTTTTCTTATGTTTGAACCACTATGTAAATATTGATTGGACTGAAAATCCACTTTTGAAGCGTTAGCAATTGTTTTGCCAAGTTCTATAGCTGTTCCAGATGGTGAATCCTTTTTTAAGTTATGATGCATTTCCCAAATCTCAACGTCATATTCATTACCTAAAAGCTCAGCAGCTTTTTTTACCAATTTCAGCAACACATTAACCCCAACACTCATATTTGCTGACCATAATATTGGAACTTCAGCAGCATATTCTTTCAAATCGACACCTTCTATTCCAGTTGTGCCACTAACCAGCGGTGTTTTAAATTTTACAGCTGCTTTAAGGCAGTCTAACATACATTCTTTAGTTGTAAAATCTATTACAACGTCGGATAACTCAAATATGCCACTAATAGAACTTGTAACCTTGATTCCTAGATTGGCTATAATTGGTCCAATATCTGAATCTATGTACTTACTGCCTGAACGGGCAACAGCACCTGCTATTTCCACTTTGGTATTTGTAATTAATTCATTGAGTATTTTCTTGCCCATTTTGCCTAAGCAGCCTATTACTCCAACTCTGATTTTCATAAAGCTTTCTAGCGTTTATTAAGAATATTAGGCCTTTTTTTAAGCTCTGTCACTTCTGATCTATATTCTATAGCTGTACGAACACTGCAATTTCAGATCCCAGTGCCTTGACCACAACTATTGCAATATGGTACATAGTGAACGATGTCATTCCAGTCTGGAATCTAGCCTTTCTGCAATCTCATCGAAAACGTTTTTCTATGCTAGTATGCTTGTTTACAATCAATTTTTCTGGATCCCAGTGTCTGGGCACTGGGATGACAGGAGAAGGTACTGGGATGACACCCTGACAACCGTCATCCCGCTACTTGTTAGCGGGATCTATGCTAAGAAATACCGCGAATGAATCGCGGTATGACGTAGGACTGCTGTCATTCCAGTGCTCCTTTTTTTGTCATCCAAGTAGCTGACACTGGGATCTAGCCTTTATTATTTGGTTGAAATTAAGTCTTCTGGATCCCAGTGTCAGCTACTTTCATGACATCATTATAAAGTAAAATGAGATCCCAGTGTCACGCACTGGGATGACAAGAAGAGGGCACTGGGATCTAGCCTTTATTATTTGGTTGAAATTAAGTCTTCTGGATCCCAGCGGGCTTTGTTGCATCGCTCAAGTGAAAAGAACTGGCAGTTACTGACAAAATTCATTATAAATAGCCATTTAACTGTTGAAGAAAAAATATGCCACAAAAAATGAGAGTCAGTAACTGCCATGAATATAACAAATTTCTCCAAGAAAGAGGAAGCATTTTTTGTTATATCAATGACGCCATAGAAAATTGGTACGAGAATTGTCCAAAAATGCAGGGCGGCAACTATATTTATAGTGATAAAGTTGTGATTTTGGTGCATATAATCGTCAGTTTCTTTAGAATTGGTTTAAGACAAACAGTCGGGTTTATAAAAGGGTATTTGCAACAAATAGGAAGAGATTTGGCAGTTATCAGCTATTCACAAGCATCAAGAAGGTTTAAGAAACTTAATATTAAGATAAATGATTGCAGAATTGATAAAAATAATATGGAAGATATCGAAATTGCTATAGACAGTACAGGAATTAGTATATACAACAACACTCCTGAAGGAAAATAGCACTGACAGAAAATATCGTGGCTATGAGCAAACGAGAAAATTGCACGTAATGTTGAATATAAACAACAAAAAAGCCATAGCTGTAAAATACAGTAACGGTGTCTACTCTGATCACTATGGAGCTTGTGATTTGCTAAAAGAAGTTGATTTTCAGCATGCCATAAAAGCACTATATGCAGATAGAGCATGTGATAGGCACAAGTTTTATAAGTTGTGTAACGAATATGATATAAAGACAAAAATTCCACCAATAAACAATGCGGCAGAACATCCAGAAATAGATTATATGTCTGACAGGAATGCTGCTATTAGGTTAATAAAATTATACGGTGAAGATGGCATGAAAGAATGGAAAAAAGAAGTAAATTATGGGAAAAGATCTTATATTGAAGGGTTTTTCTCAAGATTAAAGCAAATATTCGGATTTAGTTTTAGGAATAAATCTGAGATAAATCGAGAAAAAGAACTAAATGCTATTTGCTTAATAAATTCACTGATATTGGTATGGCTAAATTTGAGATAGTTACATGAATTTACCATAAATCACCATCTCATAAAGTGTGATGCAACAAAGCCATCCCAGCGTCAGCTACTTTCATGACATCATTATAAAGTAAAATGAGATCCCAGTGTCTGGGCACTGGGATGACAAGAAGAGGGCACTGGGATCTAGTGGGCTCAAACTACAATGTTTGTACAGCTGTGATCTATATTCTATAGCTGAATAATTTAACAATTCAAAATGAATACATATCCTATTGAGCTCTATATTACATACCAAGTTGCTCTGCCTTTTCCATGCTGAGTAATGTGATTACTCTTTACGAGATTAGATACGTGCTTTTTTAAGGTACTACGGTTTGCTTTAGTAATATTTTCTAAATCCTTAATTGTAAGACGTCCATGTTTGCTGAGTAGTGCTAATACTTTAGCAGAAAGTGGTGGTAAATAGAGATTTAACACTTTTTCATGTGACACCTTTTGTTCAAGATGAAATTTTTGCTTTTGTAGTGACCTTAAAAAGAACATAAGCCATGGATTAAAATCATTGCTGCTCGTCTTCAAGGATTGTTGAGTACGACGCAAAGCCAAGTAGTAACTCTCCTTATTACTTTCAATTATACTTTCAAGGGAACTGTAAGGTACATAGATATACCCTAACTTTAGTAACAAGAAAGTTGTGAGAATGCGTGATAATCTGCCATTTCCATCCTGAAAGGGATGAATAGCTAAAAAAGTAACTATAAAAATGCCAATAATTAATAGAGGATGTAATGATTTTATTTCTAATTGTTGGCTAGTCCAATAAATAAGTTCTGGCATTTGTGTCGCTGTCTCAAATGGAGAGGCTGTTTCAAAAATTATGCCCAAGCTTTTTCCAGATTCATCAAACACCTCAACATGATTGGGAGATTTTTTATATTCTCCCATGTGCCTTTGATCTTTATATGAAAATTGTAAAAGCCGGATATGAAACTGTTTTATAGTGTTTTCTGTAAATGGCATCTTTTTAAAATTTTGAAATACTTCTTCACACACATACGCATATCCGGCTATTTCTCGTTCATCTAGAGAACGAAATGAGCGTGTATCAAGTTTGGATAGTAATTGTTCAACTTCACGGTCTGATAGTTTTGCCCCTTCAATACGAGTAGAAGAACCAATACTTTCAATTGTTGCAATTTTCTTGAGCATTTGTAAACGTTCTGGAGCTAAATTACCAAACAATTGCCATGCTCCTTTAAATTCATCAATTTCAGCAACTAATTTTAACATTTCAGGTGTTATTACAATTTTTGAAATGTCAAACATATCTGTATTTTTATCTAGCTATATTCAATTATATCCGAAAATATCCTATTAGTAAAGAATACTTGTGAGATGCAAAGAAGCATACTAAAGAATGAATTTGGGTAGGCATAAAAGCAGCTATTTTATGTTAAAATACAACATTTTGATGAAATTATAAGAAAGGCTGGATCCGAGTAGTCAGCTACTCGTCAGTGCATGTTGAAAAATCATTTTATGATCTAAATCAGTTTTTTTACAGGTAATTTCTAAGCTTATCAATTTTTCCAAGATCTTCTTAAGTTCTGAAAGTTGCAAACTTTTCAAATGAGATTTAAAGCTCTGCAATTGTTTAAAAAACAATGGAGGGCTTAGCTGATCAATCGCAGCCTGTTCATTCATTCCACCTTGCACTGACAGCAAAACGTTTTCAAGGCGTAGGAAATAATTTGATATAATGCGAATTAGCGCTATCGGTGAAAAATTTTCTTGCGATATCAATGCATCAGAAATTCTAATGAAGCGCGACATATCTTTACTTGCTATGGCAGAGCATAGATCATCAAGTGTAGCATAGTCGTTGCCGGAAGTTGAAAAGCATAATTCTATATCAGTAAGTTTTAGGTCTTTTCTCTCCCCTAAGTACAAAACTAACTTCTCAAGTTCTGAACATATAGGCAGCTTGCTATGATTAAAGTAAGATTGCAAATGGTAGATTATCTCATTTGTGCATTTTATATCATTTTGTTTTAAGTAACTTGATATAATGTCATAAAGATTGCTGTTGCTGTCCTTATAGCAAGCAATTACACCAAAAATTTTTGAACTCTCCATATAACTTTTAGTCGCAGAATTATATGGAAGATCACTTGCTACCATCATTACATAGTGACCACTTGCGTTATAATCCAATACGTTTTTTAACTCTTTGGATATACCTCCACTCACATTTATCAGCTTAATTAATTTTTTGCTGGTAAATATCGAAATGTTTGCCAATTCAGAAAACAGTAAACCTGGTGACTTATTTACTATTGCAAAATCCATCACCTGAACTGAATACTCATCCAAACTGGCAATTATTTCTTGTACATAAAAACCAACCCTACTGTTATCACTTCCATGAATTAACACACCACTTAAAGCATCAGGTTTCTCTAGGAATTTTTTAACTTTGGATGGTGTGACCCTCATGCCATCTATATGATATCATTCTCATTTGACTGGACATGAGTATCCAAAGACTCGGAGCTTTCTTGTGCAATATTATGCGCATCATCTGCCGTACTCTGCACATTATCCAACTCTTCTGTTTTTCCTGTAATATAATTATAAAACTTTTTCACAGGCTTAGATATATATTTAGAAAAAAATCCTTCTTCGCTCATATTGTTTACTCCATAAAACTAACATCTTATCATTAGCACATAAACAATAATATAGCAAATTGTGCTAAGATAGTGATGTTTTATAATAAGTATATTACAAAATTATTAACATTCGAGACTAAAATTAAGCCAACCTACTTAATACTAGCCTTATAAAATAAGCGACAATTAAATACACGGCTGCAACAAGTATAATTGCAGGTCCAGTTAACAAATCAAAACTTGCAGATAACATCAGACCTGATATCCCAGAAATCACAGAAAAAACTGTTGCAACAATAATCATCTGCATTGGAGTTTTCGAAATGAGCCTTGCAGATGCTGCTGGTATTAGCAAAAATGCAGCAATGAGTAATATTCCTATTAATTGGGCAGCAATTGCTATAAATATAGCAAGAGTGATTAAAAATTCTAGTCTAACAAAATTAACATTAATCTTCTCAACTACTGCTAAATCTTGATTAATTGAAATCATTAACCAATAACGCCATCTAAATATTAATATCAAAGTAACTATTACAGAGGTTAAAAAAATCAATACTATATCACTTTGATCGAGCGTTAATATATCACCAAACAGTGAGCTAATAATACTATTATTGCCAGATGGAAGAAAAGACATAAGTATTAAACTCGATGATAAAACTACATTGGTAACAATGTTCAATATCGTATCAGCAGAATATAATCTGTTAAAATTAAGAGAAAGTAGTATAGCAAATGTAATTGCAATAAGCATTATGCTAAGCGATGGGCTAATCTTAAAGATTAAAGCAAGTGCAACACCAAGCAATGAAGAATGGGACAAACTATCACCAAGATAAGATAACCTTTGCCATATCATAAATGATCCTAAAGCGCCTGTTACTAGGCTAATTACGACTACTGCAACTAGACTATTGATGAAAAAGTCCTGGGCAAACATTTCAAGCATGCTATATGGCTATTAGATAACTGACAACAAATCTATCTTCGGATATTAAAACGTTATGGGTTCTGCATGCTGCACCGGTTGTCATAAATTCAAAATTTAAACCTTTTTGTTCCATAAGATAGGACTTCACTGAAGAACTTGATATATTGCGTGTTTTACCAGTACCTATTATCAAAATTTCTATTTCCTCCGTTAAAAAAGATTCAAAATGCTCCTTGCTATTTATATCACTTTCTTTCAATTTTATCACCTTTTCAGGAAAAACTATAATTGAGCCGCAATATTCTCTATTATTCACTAAAAATTTTCCTTCCCTGTAACCATTTATAAGATTTTTATCCTTGAGAATTAAAGGAGTTATATCCATAAAGTCAAACTATTAATTGAGTGTTGCATACCCACCATTCTGGTTGCTTTTTTCTGATATTAACTGCAGCAGCTTTTGCATTTTCCTCACTATCGAATATTCCAAAGCATGATACACCACTGCCTGACATGCGAGAAAGTATAGAGCCTTCTTGTGACTTAAGTGTTGATATCACATCCTTAATTTCAGGTACAAGGCTTATTGCTATTTCTTGAAGATCGTTTCTCGTCTCTTTAAGAAACTTCAACAAATCCTTTTCAGCGTCATCGCTCCATTTAATTGGCTCAGAAAACTCTCCTTCATGTTTGGAAAATACCTCTGGTGTACTCAAAAACCTTTTTTTCGGTTTCACAAGCACCACATTCGTGGGTAAAGAGAATTTTTTAATGTGGCATAATTCTTCGCCAATACCTCTAACAAAAACAGGCTTGCTATCTACGCTTGCGGGAACATCAGCACCAACGTTTAAGGCTATTTCATTTAAAATCGTCCTATCAATCTCCCACAACTTCCCTAGCGTACGTACCACAGCTCCAGCATCTGAGGATCCGCTACCGAGTCCTGCAGCAATTGGTATGTTTTTTACAACCCTTACAGTGACTTTAGTGCGTACAGGAGCATGTCTAAGCAGCAGATTAACCGCCTTCGTTATAGTGTTATACTGGTTATTTATTCTAGACTCGGAGTTTATAAATTCAACTGTAGAGTTATCGTATCTAGAATACTTCTCACCTACTTTTATTTCCACAAAATTAGAAAGATTAGCAAAGACAAATAAACCTTCAATCAAGTGATATCCTGTTTCCTTCTTATTTATAACATGCAAAAAAAGATTGATTTTTGCAGGCGCCTTTACACAAAAACTTTTCATTATATGTCTTCACTAAGATTATTTTTACATTATATGTATAATGCTATTTTAGTCAACTTTATATAAGGTTTTCGCACTTCTGATGAGATCAAATGCCATAAATCCCAATTTCTCTGTATGGGTAAATGCGTCCGCTGGTACAGGCAAAACAAAAATCTTAATAGACAGAGTATTGAGACTTTTATTAGAAAACAAAAGGAATATTCTTTGCTTAACGTTCACCAATGCTGCAGCAAACGAGATGGAGAATCGCATTCACAGCATACTCAGTAAGTGGGCAATATGCTCAGAGAGTGTGTTGATAGCAGATTTAGAACAATTAGATTTCTTTCCGATGCCATCCCAGAGTTCCCTTTTTTGTCATCCAAGTAGCACAACACTGGGATCCCAGCACCCCTACTTGTCATCCCAGTGCGTGACACTGGGATCCAGAAAAAATGAAGCACTTGATCGTTATTTAACAAGAGCGAGAAGGCTTTTCTCTGAACTGGAAAATCTTGGTCTAACCATACAAACCATACACGCTTTCTGTTACAAATTAATTTCCAGATTTCCCATAGAAGCTGGCATCGCCCCAAATTGTACACTGAGTGAATGTAAAGAATTACATTCCATCATATTCAATAAAGTGCTTCATAACGAAACCGTGCAAGATAGTATAAACTTCATTGCAACTGAAATTGATGAAAATAAATTACGCGATTTGCTTTATACTTTATGTATAAAAAGATCGATGTCAGCAAATGATTCGAAATATATCAAAGAAAAACTCAATGCTCCAGATGGAATTCATGACGTACAGAGTGAAACGACTGAGCACATAAAAAGATTAGCCGAGATATTAAGTGAAGGCAGTAAAAGAGATCAGAGTTATAGTGCAATGCTCTCTGATTGGTGTAATAGCACCAATAAGGAGGATATAGAAAACCTAGCCAAGGTATTTCTCAAATCAGAATCGCACGAAAAAAAGAGCATATCATCCATTGCAACAAAAAGTATTTTGGAGAAATTCAGAGATGCAGAGCAAATAATAGAAAATATTCAGAATGTAGTATTTACCCATATAAGAGACATGAACTCTTATCAAATATTCAAGAGAACCAGCAGCTTACTTGGTATATTTAAAGTATATATTGATCTATATAGTAGCGAAAAATCAAAAAACGCACTGCTTGACTACAATGATATAATTGGCTTAGCAACAAATCTTCTCAGCAATCCAAACTATAAAGATTGGATATTGTTTAACTTGGATCAAAAAATAGATCACATCCTTGTTGACGAGGCACAAGACAATAGCATCAGCCAGTGGAAAATTATAACAAATCTCTGCGATGAATTTTTTGCCGGTAATGATGAAAAGCGAACCTTATTTGTAGTTGGTGACGTAAAACAATCCATATACAGATTTCAAGGAGCAAATCCCCATTTATTCAACTACATGCAACAATACTTTCATACGAAAACTGGTGGCAGAGATTGGATATCATGCCAACTTGAAAAGTCATTTCGTTCAACTCCAGAAGTTTTGATGCTTGTAGATAGAATATTTAACAACTTCCGCGCAGAAATATCTTTTGTTGATAATGAAATAAAACATGTTCCACATAGAGAAAATGATCAAGGATATATTGAAATTTGGCCAGCGTTACCAAGGCGCAAAGAGAAAGAACAGCAAGCTTTACAAATTCCTCTGACATGCAAGGAAGGTTATACAATAGCAGATCGATTACTTGCTCAGGCAATAGCCCACAAAATTCACAACTGGTTAAATGAAGGGCGGATTTTAGTCGCTAAAGATCGCCATATAGAACCAAGAGACATTATGGTTCTAGTACGACAACGAAACGTGTTAGTTGATTACATAATAAGCGAACTTAAAAAAGCAAACGTGCCAGTTGTAGGCCGAGATTATTTTAGAATTATGGACTATATAGCCGTGCAGGACTTAATAGCTTTGGCCGAATTTTTACTCCTCCAGGCAAATGATCTAGCTCTTGCAAATGCTTTAAAATCACCGTTATTCAATTTTACCGAGGATGATTTATTTAACATTGCATATGACCGTAAAGAGCATTCACTATGGGAAAGAATTCAGGATTATTCTGTGGTTATCTATAGTGAATTAAACTATCTCATTAACTTATCTCGCATAGAGTCTCCTCTTGCACTATTTACGCATATATTACGTACAGGTAAGAAGAAATTTGCTGCAAGGCTAGGTCTTGAGTGCTTCGAGGTTCTAGACGAATTTATGAACCTTGTGTTGCAATTTGAAAACCCATCTCTTCAAGCATTTGTTCAATGGATCAAGGAGAATAATCCGGAGATTAGGAATGATATGCAATCAGAACGCAATGCTGTGCGAATAATGACAATTCACAAATCAAAAGGTCTGCAAGCTCCCATAGTATTTTTGGTTGATACAAACACAGTGCCAAGAAACAGTGAAAGCATTATCTTTGATGGAACAGAAGTGCCATTTTGGTGTGGAAAAAACAACAACGCTTATTGCGATCAAATAAAAAGAGAGAAAAAACTAGAGGATTATAATGAATATTTGCGTTTATTATACGTAGCACTCACGCGTGCTGAAGATGAGTTATACATCTTAAGTAAAGAGCCGGTGCAAAAGGGCTCTTGGTATGATCTAATCACTCAGTATGGAGAACCATATGAAAAGAAACAAGTATACTTACAACCAATATTTAAAGAAAAAGTTGAAGTGCTATGTGTGAATGCAAACTACCCTTACATTTATAAAAAACGTGATTATTTTGACGTTCCAGTGATTTCGCTTCCGCCAAACCTATCAATGTCATTCCAGTGCTTGACACTGGAATCCAGTAAAAAAGAAGGAGAACCAGCATCAGCTACTCACTCTCCGGTGTCATTTCAGCACTCTCTTTCGTCATTCCAACACCCTTTCCTGTCATCCCAGCGTTCTCCCCTGTCATCCCAGTGCTTGACACTGGGATCCAGTAAAAAAGAAGAAAAGCCAGCATCAGCTCACTCTCTGGTGCCATTTCAGCACTCTCTTTCGTCATTCCAGCGCGTGACGCTGGAATCTAATTTCTGGATCCCAGTGTCGGAGCACTGGGATGACAACAAAAGGAGCACTGGGATAACAGATGAGAGTGCTGGAATGACAAAAAGGAGCACTGGGATGACAGATGGTTATGCAAGAGGCCTGATCATTCACAGCATATTGCAGTATATGCCCAAGATAGAAAAAGAAAGGAGAAAAAACTGGGTCAGAAAATATCTTGACAATATAAACACCAGTGAAGATAAGGATGAAATTTACAGTAAAATATTGGCCTTTAATGAAAAATATGGCTATTTGTTTGACTTAGAAGGCAAGTCAGAGATTACACTGAGTGGAATAATCGATGGCGAACCAGTATTAGTACGACTAGATAGGCTATGCATAACGCAAGACAAAGCAATCATAATTGACTACAAATCACACCGTAACGTTTCTGTTTCCTTATTAAATGAAATAAAAAAGCAAATGTTGACCTATAAAACCTTAGTACAAGAGATATATCCAAACAAGCAAGTAGAGTGCGTGGTTATTTGGGTGGAAGATTTAACTCTGCAATCTGACTTTTGATGAAACTTGATTGCAAGAGTGCGGTAAAAGAATCTATAGCTAAAGTAATTCTGGTTTAGCAACCAATTTAAAAAACGACAAATTCGTCATTCCAGTGCCTCCTTCTCCTGTTATTCCAGTGCCCTCTTTCTTGTCATCCCAGTGCGTGACACTGGGATCCAGAAAACTTAATTGCAAGTAATACATTGAGTTTGGTGAGTATGGGTTTTGCGTTATAGAATGAAGCACTTTTGGTGAATTTGTAAAGAAAACTGGATTCCAGTGTCAAGCACTGGAATGACAAGTTCTCGGCAACCCCTACGTCATCCCGTCACGGTATCTCTTAGCCGCTAACACGTAGCGGAATGACGAATTACTTAACCGTTATCCTGCTGCTCCTTTCTCGTCATCCCGCTACGTGTTAGCGGGATCTCAGCATAGCTATCTTAAAGCTAAGTAATATAAGTCAACCCAGCTAGGATTCTTTTGATTGATCAAATTAATTTTCCATTGCCTTGGCCATTCTTTCAGGCGCCTTTCTCTTGCAATAGCTAAACTTATATCTTCAAACTCTTCAAAATATACAAGTTTATTTACATTATATCTTGATGTGAAACCTGAAACAATTTTGTTTTTGTGTTCCCAAATCCTCTTGATCAAATTTGCAGTTACACCAATATATAATGTGCTATTAGCTTTATTTGTAAGTATATAGATATATGATAACTTCATCTTAATCGTTTATAGCTAAAGTAACTGAGGTTTACCAACATTATACTACACCATCGTGCCACAATAAAACTTACCGTCATCCCGCCGCAGTATCTCTTAGCATAGATCCCTTACTTAACCGTCATACCGCGATTCATTCGCGGTATCTCTAGATCCCGCTAACACGTAGCGGGATGACGAATTACTATACCGCCGCGGTATCTCTTAGCCGCTAACAAGTAGTGGGATACTTAACCGCCATACCGCCGCGGCGCTAACAAGTAGCAAGATGACGATTGTCGGTAAACCTAAGTTACTGTAGCTATAAAAGCTTTCACAACAGCCTATTTTCCTTGAAACTAAAATAGCTACTGAATGTAATAATAATGTGGTCTATTAATTCTATTCCTATACTTTGGCAAGCTTCTGCTAGTTGTCTAGTGAGAGATATATCGCTATTTGAAGGTTGTGTATCTCCGCTTGGATGATTGTGCGATTATACATATTGATACTCCTATAAAAAATTTGGGTTGTTGAGTTTACCATTTTTAAAATCCATAAGGGTTCTAACAGTTTCTGGTCTATCTTCAAATAAATACTTGCCTCTGGTTTTGCTATAGTCTTTTTGTATTTTTATTTTATCTCTCCTTATTCTATCGTAAAGCCACTGCCTGGAAACTTCAAGGATTTTTGCAACTTGTGAAATAGTAAGGTAGCCAGGCACTTTAATGGGGTGTGATTGCTCCTTTTTTCGCATAATATTATTTTTTAACCGAATATTTTTTACTGTATTTTCTAAAACAATATTCTTTGATTGTGAGGGAGAACGATACCCTTGTGTTTCTAAGTACTTGGCAATTTCTATATCCGTTTTACCCTCTTTACTTGACTTTATTATCGATTGCTCCATTTCTGTTGCAGTAGTCAATGCACGAAAGGAGCTTACTGGAATAGGAGCATGGAAAGTGGTAGTTTCTCTACCATGCCATACAATACGTATCTGCAAGCAATCACGCATGATTCGGTGTGCTACTACCTTATCAATCAGACAACGAACAAAAGATTTTCTTTGCTGACGTGACAGAACTGACTTATGCCAAATTTCTGGTAGTTTCTTACCTACATCTAAAAATATTGTTTTCAGTTCCTCGGATAATTGAGGAGTAGGTTTACTTGGATACTGACGTTCAAATGTAATTTCCGCTTGCTTGAGTTCATTCAATGCCTGTTCCCAACGTCTTTCAAGTTCTGCAGCTACAAGACGATTGTCAGGATCAACTTGATTAAATTGTCGTTCTGCCAATCTTACTTGGTATCTTAAGCGTTCTAATTGTTGTAAATGAGCTTTATTAATTTCTTGTTCAGATTGTAGCTGCGAGTTAATAGCCTTAGTATAAGCATCTAGCTCAATTTGACTAAGTGCTGCAAAAAATTTAGGAATTACTTCATTATCAATAATATCAGCAGGTAAAAACTGACATGAAGGGGAAAGATCACGTTGATGTTGGTAACTGCATTTATAATGATTTCCTCCTTTATACTGTACTATCATTTTGTGTCCACATTCTCCACAATAGATTATTCCATGTAATAATGCTGCACCTGGTCTAGCTATTCCACGTGTTCTACAGCGACGGTAATCCGCATGATTATCTTTAAGTATGATCTGAATCTTTGTAAAGGTTTCCCAATCTATGTAAGCTGGGTATTTATCTTTAATTAGAACTTTCCATTCTTCCATTGGTAGTCTTTTTGTTGTTTTATTAGCAGAAGATAGTTTGTGACGCGTAGTACAAGAACGACCATAAGCAAATGCTCCAGCATAAGCAGGGTTTTTGAGCATTGAGATAATTGCGTCAAAAGTTGGTTTTTTCCAATGCACTTCTTTAAAATTGTCATACCTAGGAATGGTAAGTTGGTTATTGTTAAAATACCTTACAACTTGTGCTGCTGTTCGTTTTTCTAGAAAAGTGTCAAAAACAAGCTTAATATGCTGCTGAACTTCAAGGTTAGGATCCTTACTCACGGAATCATCAATGTTACGAACGAAACCCACTGGAAGAGATAAGGCTAAATCTCCTCTGGTTGCCTTATTTACTAGTCCAGCATTTAGTCTGGCTCTTATAGTAGATAACTCCATTTCAGCAAGCTGTCCTTTCAGACCAAGTAACAACCGACCATTAATAGTACCAGGGTCATACACACCATCCCGATCAGCTATCAAACACTGTTTATAGCCACATATATCCAATAACGGATACCAATCAGAACAATTACGTGACAAACGAGTCACATCGTAGGATAGGATAATCCCTACCTTTGATAAAGTGACTTTAGCGAGAATCTCTTTATACCCTTCACGCTTTTCAGCACTAGCACCTGTTAAGCCGAGATCATTATCAATAACAACAATATTATCAGCTTTCCACCCAAGATCAATAGCTCTTTGTTTCAGCGCATACTGTAACTCCAAACTTTCTTGATTGCTCAGTGCTTGATGAGGTGTTGATTGTCTTATGTAAATTATCGCTTCGCGTGTTAAATGTTGTGCTGTAATTAGCTCTGATGTATTCATGGATGACCTCTTTGGACACTAATAATATGTTTTCTAAAATTTCTGATTTGAGACATTGCGGCATTTTTTTCCACACTCTATTTGGTTTACATGGCATAATTTATACTCCTTTGCTAAAGAAACAAATTCGTATAATGAATCCCATGTTAATTTACTTGTGAGAAAATCTTGCTTACTGGCTAAGTTGGTAGCAAGAAACGGGATACGCAGAATTATGTTATTACGATGAATAACAAATACATTACTACTACAATGGGCTCTTGAACTGATAAAGGATATAGGAAAAGTTCTGCCAAATAGCGGATGAGTTGGATCTGTAACTGTAATCTCTTTTTGGTTGTTGAATGGGGTATTAAGGTGGTTGATCGTGAGATATTACAATGGACGTTGAGCCAATCAAAAGCGCGCGCTTGATGATCTCTCTGATATAAAGAGGAGTTTGATCTACTGTACCAACGTTTTGCAGGTCTTCCGCTATTAGACGATACTTTTTATTCATGTAGATGACGCGAAAATTTTCCTTATTGAGGCTTCCTATGCTTATTCTTAAATAATCAAGCAATTTTTCCCAGTTATCGATTATAGGCAGGTCTTTTATTTCTTCTCTTGCAGAACGAACAAAGGCTTGTTTCACACAAAAGATGGCAGATATTGCTGCATTGCTGACACCATCAACATTTTGCAGTGCTTCCAGGTCAGCATTAAAAACTTTATTCAAACTGCCAAAATTTTCTATCAAACTCTTTGCTATCGGTTTCACATCAATTCTACTGTATGCTGAATATAAAATGTGCTCTAAAACTTCATAATCAAGTAATGATTGTCCATTATCTAAAATAATTTTCTCTCTTAGGCGCTTTCTATGCCCCTTTTTGTAATCTTTCATCATTAATGAATTGCTTATCTTTTGTATAATAAGAAATTAGATTTTTAAGTAAAATGTTTAATAAAGCACATGACGTACAATTGTAAGAACATTCATTTTTAAAGACAGCAAATGGTGTCATGAAAGTAGCTAACGCGAGCTCTACGTCATACCGCAATTCATTCCATAACTGTACGAACATTGCGATTTGGGCCTACCAGAAGGGCAATGCCTCTTATCCAAGTACCCTCTTCTTGTCATTCCAGTGCTTGACACTGGGATCCAGCCTTTCCATAATCATTAAAACGTTGTGTTTTAACATAAAACAGCTATTTTTATGCTTGCCAACTTAATAAAATTCCTGGATCCCAGTGTCTGGGCACTGGGATGACACCCCACTGGTGGCCCAAACTACAACGTTCGTACAGTTGTGAATTCATTCGCGGTATCTCAGCAGATCCCGCTAACAAGCAGCGGGATGACGAGGTTATCGTCATCCCGCCGCGAACCGTCATACCGCCGCGGTATCTCAGCCGCTAACAAGTAGCGGGATGACGGTTGTCGTTTAGCCACAAACATTAAGAAATTTACCAAACGAAAAAAAAGGCAAAAGAAGCCCCGTGGTTGGCTAATTACTTACATTATACTTTCAAGTATGGCGTTTTTTTATTCTAAACACTTAATAACCGCGATTTAGCTGCTTTTTAATGCAACTAACCTTTAGTCATAAATGCTTAAGAAATTTACTAAACAGAAAAAAAGGCAAAAGAAACCCTAGGGTAGCTAGTTATTCACTATCCATTTTTTAAGTTGGCGTTTTTTTATGTTTTAAACGCTTTATAAGCGCGTTTCAGCTTATGTAGGTAGAAATTTTATAAAGACATAAGGTGCACATAGTGCAAAAAATTAAACATGAGACGCCAGATACGTGAGTTTTTTTGTCATTTAATCTGTACAGAGAAGATAAATAAATAGCTTCAGTTTCATGATAAGGGGGCTGGCGGAGTTTGTCAAGGAATTTTTATGCAAGAGATCTATTGAAATGCCCCTGTAAAATTATACTATTAATTAGTGCACTGTAAATTTAAAATTATAGATATGTTAAGCAGATTGGTAATTTTGCTATTAGTTTTTATACTTCCTTTTTCTTCATACTCATACCAGTTTAGAACCAAAGCAAAGCAAGCAGTAGTCTTAGATTTAGCTTCAGACTCGTTCATTTTTGACCATAATTCCGATGAAAAAATGGCCCCATCTTCAATGAGCAAGTTAATGACTTTATATATAGCCTTCGATTATCTAAAAGCTGGAATAATAAACATGGAGGATAAATTTCGAGTAAGCAGAAAAGCGTGGGAAAGAAAAGGCTCTTCTATGTTTTTGAAAGAAGGTCAATCCGTTACGGTAAGGGAATTACTTGAAGGAATTACAATAGTCTCAGGTAATGATGCCTGCATAACACTAGCCGAGGGTATTGCAGGATCAGAAGAGAATTTTGTGGCTGAAATGAATGAAGTTGCACAAAATTTGAACCTGAATGACAGTCATTTTGTCAACTCAAGCGGGTGGCCAGATGGAGATCATTTTATGAGCGCAAAAGACTTGGTAATGCTGGCAAAAAGGATTTTCACTGATTTTCCTGAATATTATGATTTATTTTCTGAACAATATTTGACATATAATGAAATTGCACAAAAGAATAAAAATTTTCTACTTTTTCACGACATTGGGGTTGACGGTTTAAAAACCGGTTATACAAATGCTGGTGGTTACGGCATTGTAGCATCTGCAAAACGAAATGATAGGAGAATTTTTGCTGTCGTAAATGGTTTAAACACTGAGAAAGAGCGAATAGAAGAAGCAAAAAGACTGATACAATACTCCTTAAATCATTTTAATACTAAGAAAATATTCGTTAAAGACAGTGTAGTTGAGGAAGTAAATGTTCTCTATGGAAAAGATAAAAAAGTGCCTATTACAGTTGCAAACGATGTTACCATAACTTACAACCGCAAATTGCATGACCAAATTAAGGTGCGTATTGAATATAAAGATATGATACCTGCACCCATTAAAAAAGGTCAAGAAGTGGGCAAAATTTTTGTAGAAATACCAGGTATTGAGCAACAAACTACACCTCTTTATGCAGCAAATGACGTGCAGGAATTGAATTTCGTAGAAAAGTTTTTTAGAATGTTGTTTTAAGTTTGATATTAAAGTAATTTCGAAAGAGAGATCTATTGCACTTTAGTGTAGTTTTAACTAACAATTTCTGTTACAATACAAGATTGAAATGTTACGAAAATGTGCTGGTTATATTTGTTGCTGTCTAGTATCCTAGAGATACTGTGGGCTGTAACGCTAAAGTTTAGTAACAGTTTTACTAAAGTTGTGCCTTCGATTGCAACATTAGTAATTATGATCATTAGCATTTACTTTTTATCTCTTGCAGCATGCTTTCTACCTATTAGAGTATGCTATGCAGTTTCCTCTGGAATATGCACAATTGGAATAACTATAATTGGTGCAACCGCTTTCACAGAGAATATTAATTTATCTCAAGTTTTATGTATCATTTTAATTGTAATAGGAACCATAGGGCTAAAGCTCTCTACTTAAACCTGAAAATTTATGCATGAATTGGATATATTTACTCTTAGCTTCACTAATTGAAGTGTTCTGGGTCATAACACTTAAGCATAGTTGTGGATTTACTCATCTCGTACCATCAATAATTAGCATATTCTCCATGGCTCTTAGTACGTATTTACTTTCGCTCGCTATACGTTCTATACCTATCGGAGTATGCTATGCAATTTGGACTGGAGTGGGCGCTATAGGAGCTTCAATACTTGGAGTTTACCTATTTAATGAACCAGTTAATTTATTCGAAGTAATATGCTTTATTTTAGTTACATTCGGGATTATAGGATTAAAATTGTTTGATACTGCAAAACAAACTGTTGATAAAATGGAATAAGAGATCCCACAATTGGAATTATATTAAGGAAATACTTCCTGCACATTCCCATTTACGTTTTGCGCTTCTTTCGTTTCATCCATTTTAGTACTAGGTTCTAACATTCTAACTGTAGTATAAACTACCGCTAATGCTGCTGCTACAACTGTAACTACTGCTCCTATTACAGGATATAGCCCAGCTGTAATTGTTCCAGTTGCAAAAAGTGTTATCGTTATAGCAGTACCAAACAATATTGTTAAACTGAAAGCAACAAGAGATATTTTACCCTGTTGGTCATGTCGTTTCATTCTTTCTTCAGATAAAAGAAAATTCACATGCCGAACTATATAATGATTTTTGTCAAAATCGCTCGGAATTTTATTATCATTATTCTTTGACAAAAGATCTGCTCTTTTGCCTATTAAAGTCTCAATTACCTCTTTGCAACCACGTCGAGCAGCCATATGTAAGGGAGTGCATTTATCTTTATCTACTGCATTAACCTTTGCTCCTGCTCCTATTAGAGCTTTTGCTGTCTCTTCATTCTTGGCATTATGCAAGGGAGTGCGTTTATCTTTATCTAATGCGTTAACATTTGCTCCCGCTCCTATTAGAGTTTTTACTGTCTCTGCATCTTCAGCAAAATGTAAAGGAGTACATCCATATTTATCTGCTGCATTAACATTTGCTCTTGCTTCTACTAGAATTTTTACTATCTCTTTACGGCAAAATTGAGTAGCTATATGCAAGGGAGTGCGTTTATCTTCATCTGCTGCATTAACATTTGCTCCTGCTCCTATTAGAGTTTTTACTGTTTCTTTACAACCATATTGAATAGCCAAATGTAAGGAAGTGCGTCCATCTCTATCTATTGCATCAACATTTGCTCCTGCTTCTATTAGAGTTTTTACTATCTCTATGCGACCTTTTTTAGCAGCCAAATGTAAAGGAGTATTCCTATATTTATCTACCGCTTTGACATCTCCTTCTCCTTCTATTAGAGTTTTTACTATCTCTATGTAACCTTTTTCAGTAGCCAAATGTAAAGGAGTATACCCATCTTTACTTATTGCATTAACATCTATATCTTCTCTTTTCAATAGGAGATTTACTACTTCTGTTTGACCATTTTCACAAGCCAAATGCAAAGGAGTACATTCATGATTATCTTTTTCATTAACATCTGCTCCGTTGTCTATTAGAGCTCTTATTGTTTTAGTGCAGCCACGGCGAGCAGCCTTACATAAAGGAGTGTCTCCATATCCATTTTTTGCATTAGCATTGATTCCTTCTACTCCCAATAGAGCATTCACCACATTTTCTAAATTATTGTGGATAGCTAAATGCAATAATCCATATTCTACTGCAAATAAGTGGTTTACACCAAAACCAGCTCCTTCCCACTCTTTATATTCATCTGAATATTGTGATAATTTCTCTTTTATCTTCCCAATTACGTTATCTTTACTTAAATTTTTGTCAGCATCAATTGCACTTAGCATTCTTTCCCACTACTCGTGTTTAATTGTCATAACTTTACTCCTACTTTAACAATATTTTAATTATCATATATTATGGCAAGAAAGTCAACCCACTTAATTTTGATTAGTAAGTACGCTAACTATGAAACAATCTATATTACCATCAAAAACAGAATTTATATTACCCACTTCATGTCCGGTTCTTAAATCCTTCACCATTTGATATGGATGCATAACGTACGATCTGATCTGATTACCCCAGCCTATATCGCATTTTTTACCATATTCTTCAGCCATCTTTTGTTCTTTTTTTTCCAGTTCAATTTGGTACAAACGTCCTTTAAGTAATTTCAATGCCTCATCTTTATTTCTGTGTTGAGAACGACCATTTTGGCATTGAACTACAACACCAGTTGGAATATGCGTAATGCGTACCGCACTTTCAGTCTTGTTCACATGCTGACCGCCTGCTCCGGAAGCACGGTAGGTGTCGATCTTTAGATCCTTTTCATCCACAGCAATATCAATTGAATCTTCTATCACTGGAGTTACTCCTACACTTGCAAAACTGGTATGACGTTTACCATTTGCATCAAATGGCGATATTCTAACCAGCCTGTGAATTCCACTTTCACTTTTTGCCCACCCGTAAGCTTTTTCTCCAACGATTTTTATCATTGCAGATTTTATACCAACCGACTCTCCTTCTAATTTTTCTACAACTTCGACTTTAAAGTTGTGATAAATTTCTGCCCACCTTACATACATGCGCATCAGCATTTCAGCCCAATCATTGCTCTCGGTTCCGCCAGCTCCTGAGTGGATTTCTAAAAAGCAGTCATTATTATCTGCTTCACCAGTAAATAAGGATTCTGTTTCTTTACACTTGATTAATTTCTCTAGCTTAGCTAATTCACTTTCAACTTCAGAGAAAAATTCTTCATCATTCTCATCAATAGCAGACTTCATTAAGCTAATGGCATCGTTGTAATCGCTTTCCAGCTTTAAAAACGACTCCACGTCATTCTTAATTTTAGAACGTTCTTTTAAAATTTCTTGTGCCTTTTGGTTGTCTTGCCACAGACTATCATTCGACGCTTGGGAATCCAGCTCTTCAAGACGCAACTTTAATTTTTCTATGTCAAAGACACCTCCTGATAAGAGAAATACTTTTATTTAAGCTTTGAAAGTGTTCGAGAATTTCTGAATAAGTTTTCATTATACTTTAGATTTTAATATATTTACTATTACTAACAATAACAGCAAACAAAATAGAAATTTAACCATATAGTAGTTAATTTGAAATAATCTTATTATACTTTAATGTTCAACGGAATCAAGCTCGTATATTTATTAAAAAATAAGGTAAAGTAATGAATATTAAAATAAGT
Source organism: Wolbachia endosymbiont (group A) of Pogonocherus hispidulus (assembly GCF_964028195.1). Taxonomy (NCBI): domain Bacteria; kingdom Pseudomonadati; phylum Pseudomonadota; class Alphaproteobacteria; order Rickettsiales; family Anaplasmataceae; genus Wolbachia; species Wolbachia endosymbiont (group A) of Pogonocherus hispidulus. Next base: position 853,940 of record NZ_OZ034750.1, on the reverse strand, counting down.
TCTCATTATGGTTTAGAAAAAAAGGCTATTGATGACTTAATAGAGTCACTTGATAACGAGGAGCTAGAAAATGTTCGTAATATTGTAAAAACGATAGACAGTGTTCAGTTAGCTTATTTTTTATCTACTTCAATCAGTGATCACAGGGAGAAATTAGTTAATATCCTTGATCAACATTTGTTAAGTGATGCCCTAGTGCATGTAGTGCCAGCTTTACAAATAGAGATCATAGAAACATTGGGAATAGAAAATACAGCAAAGTTACTAATGCTCCTTGATGTAGAAGATATAGTAACCATAGTGAAAGATTTAGATAGAAAGTCTGTAGAAAATATACTTTACTATTTGCCCAGCAAAACTCAGAAATCGGTAGAGGAGTTGCTATCATATCCAGAAGAAAGTGCAGGGAGGTTAATACATAAAGATATGGTTATAGCTCCATATTATTGGACAATAAATCAACTGACAGAATTTGTGTGCAACTATAAAAAAATACCAGAAAAATTTCACCAGATATTCATTATCAACTCAAAATTAGAGCCTATAGGCAGTGTTAATTTAAATAAGGTAATATCTCACTCAGGAGACACAATAATAAAAGAGATAATGGATCCTGACATAAAAATCATTAAAACTGGAGTAGACCAAGAGGAAGTAGCAAGAATATTTAAAGATTACTCTCTATTATCAGCTCCGGTAGTAAATAAGAATGGTAAAATTATTGGTGTGATCTTAATTGAAGATGTGATAAAAGTTGTTCAACAAGAAACAGAAGAGGATGTACTCAAAATAAGCGGTGTATCTTCTAAAGCCGATATAAATGCCCCTATACATAAAACTATAATTAAAAGGCTACCTTGGTTACTGTTTAACCTCTTAGCTGCAACAATGTGTTCCATAGTAGTTGGCTTTTTCGATGATGTAATAAAAAGTTTTATAGTACTGCCAATAATCATGCCGATAATTGCATCAATGAGCGGAAATGCAGGATCCCAAACAGTAACGCTAACCATCCGGGCAATCGCAACAAAATATCTAACTGAGCAAAATGCAAAAAGAGTACTGATGAAAGAATTTTTAATAGGTCTTATAAACGGGGTGATCTTATCTACTATTTCATTAGTAGTGTTAGCAATAAGGTTTCACAGCTTCAAAGTGGAGATGATTTTTGTGGTCTCCATGATTATGATGTCAATTATTGCAACGTTTATCGGAACTTTCATTCCTATAATGCTTCACCGTTTAAAGTCTGACCCTGCCGTTTCTTCTTCAATCCTAACATCGGCAACAACTGATATTCTCTCAGCTTTTATATTTCTTGGTTTAGCTACGATTTTTTTATTAAATAGCTAATACTATCTATAGCTAACACGTCATACCGCAATTTATTCCACAACTGTACGAACATTGCAATTTGCAGGTGGCAGATGGTGTCATCCGAGTAGCCCCTTCGGTGTCATCCCAGTGCTTGACACTGGGATCCAGCCTTTTCATAATCATCAAAACGTTGTATTGTAACATAAAACGGCTACTTTTATGCTTACCAACTTAATAAAATTCCTGGATCCCAGTGTCTGGGCACTGGGATGACACCCTCCTGATAGACAATGTTCGTACAGTTGTAGATTTATTCGCGGTATAGATATCGCTAACGAGTAGCGGAATGACGGTTTTTCAAATTGTCGTAAGTCAGTTTAGCTATAATATCAAGTTTCACCAACTATTTCTTTCTATTAAATAAGAATAAATTGCCTATACAAAAATAGATTGGCAATATTTCAAGTCTGCCAAGCAGCATCAAAAACGATAGAAATAATTTTACTTCATTACTGAAAGAAGAATAGTTACCCGAAGGACCTATTAAATTACTAAATCCTGGACCAGAGTTTGTAAGCGTTGCAGAGACTGAGCTGACGCTAGTTATAAAGTCTGCATTGCTTAAGTAAGACATCACTATTGATGAAATGGTAAACGTTAACATGAAAATCGCAAAAAATATAAAGACAGAGTGAACTTCATCATTCTCCAGGGTTTTTCCATTGAATTTTACTCTATTGTCTGCATTAGGGTTTAATAAAAGGCGAAAGTAATTCCTTATAGACCTTAAAAGAACAATCAAGCGGAAGGTTTTGACACCACCACTTGAAGAACCACTACATCCACCAACAAAGGTTAGAAAAAAAGCTAAGACTGAAATGAAGCTCCAATCTATATGATTACAAATTGCATAACCAGTTGACGTAATCAGGGAGGTGATGGTAAATGTGCTGCATCTAAATGATAATAACACTCCTAAATCAACATTTTTACGCAACCAAAAATAAGCAAATAAAGATGAAACAATAGCTATCTTAACAAAGTAAGAGACCTGTTCATCATAGCAAATGTCTAACCGTCTTATGATTTTTAAATAGCTAAGAAAAGGCAGAGAACCCAAAATCATAAAAACGATCGTTATGGCTTCCAGTATGGGATTATTGTAGTGCCCTATAGAATCATTATAGTTAGCAAATCCACCAGTTGATACAGCGGACATTCCGTGACATATTGCATCAAACAGTGGCATACCAGCTAGATAATAGGAAAATATACATAACAAAATTAGGCCATAATATATTGCCGTAACATGAATCACTACGCTTCGCGTGTTCGGCAACTTCCTTTTGGTAGCATCTGAATATTCAGAATAAAGTAAATTATTTAGGCTGAGAATCTTGAGCATAGGAAAAACTGCAATTCCTAAAGTGATTACACCAAAACCCCCCATGCCATGTAGCATTGCTCTCCACAGCAGTATTCCTGGAGATTGCTTTTCAATATCATTAAATATAGTTGCCCCTGTGGTTGTGATGCCAGATATCGTTTCAAATAATGCATCAACATAGCTCAGATTATCAAAATAGAAAGGAATAGCTGCAAACAGAGACAAGGCAATCCAGGTGCAACTAGTAACCGCAAAAATTGCCGGCATGCCATTTAATTTACCGAGTAAAATAAAAATTACGCCAGATGTGCAGGTAATTATGAATCCAGCGAGAAAATTTTTCCATTCGTAGCTGAGACATTTATTAGTAATAGCAGGAATAAGCATTGCTAAGCTAAACAGCAATAGGAATATTCCCACAATAAATACAATTGAACGTAAGCGTTCCATAGAGTTACTTTTTAGCTATACAAAGCCATAAAAGCTACTCTAACGTCAAGCATTTTGTTGGCCTTTATTAACAATATACTTGACTTACTTGTAAATATGTGTGATAATTAAACTTGTTATAAAAAATAGAGGTAAAATATGACTGAATTAACTGACATACAACAAAAAATTTGAACTTCATTAATTGCAGCAATCCAGCAGGACAATCCTCAAGAAGTCCAGACCATATTCAACAATAAGGAATATGATGATATACAAGCAGTTTTGAGGGAACTGATTCCTGAAAACGGTGCAATAGATAGCATTTTAAGTTATGTTACTTATCGTGATGAAGATAATGAAGAAAATAAAGTAAAAATCATTAAACTAATTTGGGAAAAAGCTGATCAAAAAACTTGTGATTCTTTGTGTTATCACAATGTAGTAAATCTTTTTGAAGGTCGACCACATTTTATGAATACAATAAATGATCTTAAACACTTTCAACAAAAAATTGACCCTAATAACACAGAATATTCTGCTCTTGCACAAGTTATTCAAGAAATGGAAGAGCACAAGAGGGTAAAGGATTTTAATAGTGAACTAATACTTGCAATAAAAAGTCTTAATGTTAATCAAGTTAAAGCAGCATTAGAGAATTGTGGTGAAGATGTAAAAAGTGTTTTAGAGCGAAAGGTATATTGGAATAATGGAGGCGTAGATGCCCTTTTAGTTTTTCCTCTGATAGTTGACTATAAAAGAAATCTTGACAAAGAAGAATTTGAAAAGATAAAAGAGATCACTAAACTTCTTTGGGACAAAGCTTCCCCTGATATTCGTAACTTCTGGCTTGAAGACTATGTGGTTAATAGAGAAGGTAAAAATACAGGAGATAACTATATAATAGATTCTCTTGAAAAGCGACAAGAACGCTTTAGGGATATAGCTGGTGAGGGATGGCTTGAAGACTTTATTCAAGAAGTTAAGGATTATAGAAAGGACAGAGAAATAGAGCTTAATAAACCTGTATTGAAAGAAATTGAGGAAGAAGAGCGTATTGCCCAAAATGATAGAGAGATTGTAGAGAGATTGCAAGAAGAACTTGGACAGAACGCATCCATATCCTCAATAAATACTACGATCCCAGGAAATGACGGTGCAAGCCTCCAGGGCGACGAGAAAGAGGATACCGTTGGTGCAACTACTGTAACCTCAACAAATGGCAACAAAACCCCAAAAAAGAACGATACAAACTTCTGGAGTGAACACAAAGGGAAGATTTCTCTAGGCGTTGTTGGATTATGCGCAGTTGGTGCTGTTGCAGCCTATGTGCTAGCGTATCCTGCAGTTGCACTGGCTTTAGCAGTTTTGGCAGCAGTTATATTAATGGGTGCTGGTATTGCTAAGGTTTGTGAGAAAGTGGAAAATCCAAGTGTAGACAAGGTATTTGACAAAAACGAGCAGTTATTGAATTAATAGACTTCTTGCATTATCTCCTGTCATCCGAGTAGCTGACACATAACTGTACGAACGTTGTGCTACCAGGAGGGTGTCATCCCAGTGCCCAGACACTGGGATCCAGTTTTTATTACCTGGTGTAAAGTTAAGTTTCCTGGATTCCAGTGTCAAGCACTGGAATGACACCATCATAAAGTGAAATTAGATTCCAGTGTCAGCTACTTGCATGACACCATTTGTTGTAAACTCACTTTTGCTCTATGATTATCTTTTTAGATTACCTTGTCTACTTTATTTTGCCACTCTCCTGAACGGATACATAAACCTTTGCTGAAGCTTTCTTTATATCTTCACTTGAAAGTGGAATTAGACCAAGCCTAGATAGATACCCATCTTCAATGCCGATCGAATCTATAATTTCTTTTATGAATTCTCTTAATCCATCAACAGTATCCAAGTGTTCTTTCTTTATATAAAGGTATAGAGGTCTTGCTAATATATATTTTCCCGATGATATATTTTCGTAAGTTGGCTCAATTCCTGCAATTGTGCTCCCTTGTATTTTATCTTGATTCCTCATTAAAAAGCTAAAACTAAATATCCCTAAAGCGTTCTTGTTACTTTTCAATTTTTGTATTATTATGTTTTCATTAATTCCAACTTCTATATACCTTCCGTCATCCCTTATATTACCACATGCTTTCTTTCTTTCTTCCTGATCTTTATAATTCTCTTTGAAAATTCTTGAGTTCATACATGAATATTGATCGAACATAATAGAATTAACCAAAGTTTCGTATGTGCCTGTATTTTGATGTGGACCATAAATTTCAATTTCTGTTTTTGGTAAGGCTTGATTTACATCAGACCAAAACTTCTTATTATTTTTTACTAATTTATCATTTTCTTGAGAATATGCAGATAAAGTTTCAAATAAGTCCTTCTTTGTGAAATCAAATCTATGGCTTTGATTTGAATTTGCAATGACAATTCCATCATAGCCAATGATGATCTCTATCACTTCATTAATTTCATTCCTTTTACATAGTTCTCTTTCTACTTCCTTTATAGGGCGAGATGAAGTGGTGATGTCTGGCGTGTCTTCCCCTATTCCTGAGCAAAACATTTTGAACCCTGATCCACTTCCTATCGATTCCACAACTGGAGTCTTAAAAGAGAATACACGATTGAACTCCTCGGCTACAAATGAGATAAAAGGAAAAACAGTTGAAGATCCAACAATTCTGATGTATTTCCTGGCATCAGCATTTGACAGCGGCGTGAATAATACGAATACAAAAATCAGGAGAAAGTTTCTAAGCATTATTTTTAGTTAAGAACATAAATCTAATTATTGTAATAAAAAATCAAACTGAAAAGCTTTAATTGCATGACAAAAGCTACAGTTTACATTTAAATTTTATTTTATATTATTGTAAGTATTATACAACTTTAAGGGGCAATTATGGCAGTTATGCCAGATAAATGGATAAGAGAAAAAGCTGAAAACTTTGGAATGATAGAGCCTTTTGTGGATCACAAAAGCAGCAAAGGTGTTATATCTTTCGGACTATCATCTTACGGTTACGATGCAAGAGTGGATAATAAATTTAAAATTTTTACTAATGTTAATTCAGCCATCGTGGACCCTAAAAATTTCTCTGAGAATAGTTTCATAGATAAGGAAACAGACGTATGCATAATTCCACCAAATAGCTTTGTGCTTGCAAGTACAGTGGAATATTTTCGTATACCAAGGAATGTACTGGTCATTTGTGTTGGTAAATCAACTTACGCAAGATGTGGAATTATAGTAAACGTTACTCCCTTAGAACCTGGATGGGAAGGTCATGTCACACTCGAATTCTCAAACACCACTCCACTTCCTGCAAAAATTTACGCTAATGAAGGCGCGTGCCAATTCGTATTTCTAAGTGGCGCAAGTGAATGCGAGAAATCATATGATGATATGAAAGGAAAATATATGAATCAGCATGGTATCACTTTGCCGTTAGTTAAGTGATTACTTTAGGTAAAGCGAGATATTGTGCTATTGTACTGAAGATTACTAAGATGAGTTTTAACTAATTTGTCGCATTCTTTATCACCTAAAACTGCACGTGCAGAGTGGTTTTTAAATGACTCTACATAGCTTGAAAAGAAATTTGTAGAAGGATTACTTAAAGCTTCTGCAACTGTATCCGTTCAGCAGAGTGGTTTAAGAAACAATAGATAGGAGATTTTGGAAAGGGTTTAGCCCCTTTTGTTTCCATGTTAAGTATAACGAAATTATCCGCTCAAGTTCCTCGCTCCGATTGTGTAAAATATGAGTTTTTACGGTAAACGACATAATGCCGTATTTGCCGTTCAACATGGTTATTTGTCAGCGGAATATTTTCTGGGTCATCTAAAAAATTCCACATCATTCTTTCAGATTTCAAAATATTCTTCGCAACTCGAGAAGCTCCAATTGCTTCAGGTAGGTGGAATATCTCCTTCAAGTAATACCTTGTACGTTTTCGCAACTTTCTGGCACGTCTGACAAACCTCAAAACATCTATCTCACTTTTTAGTAAAGCTTTTTTTAGTGCAAATAATTCAGTAGCGACATCTCTTACATAACAGCCAAGAATCTTAACTTCAATGTTCCAGCTATGAGCCAGCCTTTCAAAATCTCTTATCAAATGAGCCCAGCAGATTTGCCTTTTCTTATCATTAAAGTAGTTGTAGGCTGAATATCTATCAGTTACTATCAAACTATTGCGATTGCAAAATGTGCTGTCTTGCAAAACCTTCATTCCTCTTGATTCTGTCAATTTTACAAAACTTGCCGTATTGCTTGCAAACATCCAACACCATCCAAGTTTTCCTTTGTTATAGTGACTGGTTTCATCGATATGCAAAACCTCACTTCTGCTTATTTCTTGTTCGATTTGCTCATATGTTTTTTCGCATTTTGATGCAACTCTGTGTTCACTATTTGATATGCTGCCAACACTTATGTTCAAATTAAAAATGTCATTTATGATACTAGCCACTTCACGCTTTGAGTTTTTGTAAAATCCGCTGAGTGCCGCAATTATCGATTTAACTTTTGGACCAAATGTATCTGATGTAACACCTTCTGGTAATTTGCTGCTTCTTCTTTTTCCGCACTTCCGACAACGGCCATGCTCTAGCTGATACTCTACTACATACGGCTTAATTTCCTGCAGATCAACTTTCTGATGAATATATGGTTTTTCACATACTGCAATCTTCCCTCCGCATTCGCAAATAGATGACAACTCTACTTTTATCACCTCATCTGCGTTCATTTTAGCTCGATAATTGCCATTGTGCCCACCTGACCGCCAACATTCCTTTCGCTTTTTTTGGCTTGTCCTTTTTTATTTTGTATAGCTCTTTTGAGCTGGGCAGGGATGAGTTTTTTGAATTTACTTTCCTTTAATTCAGCATTCTCTATTTTTAAAGCTTTATTTTCTGCTTTCAAGTTTTCTATCTCTGCTTCCAGTTTTTCTATTTTTGCTTCTAACTTCTCTATTTTTTGCTGTAAATTTTTGCAAAGTTCTAAAAGGTTTACCATATTATCTCACTTTTGCTCTATGATTATCTTTTTAGATCACCTTGTCTACCTTATTCTACCACTCCGCTGAACGGATACCCCGTGATAGCTCTATTCCTATAGTGAGTAGAGTTATCTTCCCTCTTGTTTCTTTTATAACATATTTTTAACTTACAACTGCCGCGGTATCTCTAGATCCCGCTAACAAGTAGCGGGATGACGAGGTTATCGTCATACCACCGCGAACCGTCATACCGCCGCAGACCGTCATACCGCGATTCATTCGCGGTATCTCTTAGCATAGATCCCGCTAACAAGTAGCGGGATGATGAGGTTATCGTCATGCCACCGCGAACCGTCATACCGCTGCGGTATCTCTAGATCCCGCTAACAAGTAGCGGGATGACGAGGTTATCGTCATACCACCGCGAACCGTCATACCGCCGCGGTACCTCTAGATCCCGCTAACACGTAGCGGGATACTTAACCATCATCTACACCGTCATACCGCGATTCATTCGCGGTATCTCTTAGCCATAAATATTAAGAAATTTACCAAGTGAAAAAAAAGGCAAAAGAAACCCTAGTCACTGTCTATTTTCTGTATTGGCGTTTTTTAAGTCTTAAACACTGCAATTTAGCTGCTTTTAATTGCAACTAACCTACGCTGCAAATGTTTAAGAAATTTACTAAGCAGAAAAAAAGGCAAAAGAAACCCCGCGTTAGCTAGTTGTCACTCTCTAATCCTGCAAATTGGCGTACTATACTGTCTTAAACGACTTATAAGCGCGTTTCAGCTTATATAGGTAAAAACCCGAAAATTTTATAAAGACATAGAGTGCACATAGTGCAAAAAATTAAAAATAAGACGCCAACTACGTTGTTTTCTTGCTGTTTAATCTGCACAGATGAAGATAACTGAATACCTTCACTGTCATGATAAGGGGGCTGGCGGAGTTTGTCAAGTAAGTTTTTTCGTTTCTATTCCCAATGTTATATGGTTACGCAAGAAGTCTATTCGTGTAGTTGTCTAGTTATAAATCACTCACAATTGATATGCTCGAATTATTCTCAGTAAATAAATCAAGCATAATGTTAGGTATTCTACCATCAACTATGTGAACAACTCCAGCACATTCCTCTACCATTTTAGTATATGCCATAAGCCTTCCAATAAATTTTTCTCCTTGAATTTTGCCACAATTAATCGATGCATTTAAATTTTTAACAGATATCTTCCTGCTACCAATTTTATCTATTTCTTCATCTGTGTCACTCAAGATTATCATTTTAGATGCAGAAACTGCAATTGCGATTGTGCTTGCAGTACTATCGGCATCAATATGATATGTTTCCCCATTTTTTCCATGACCGATAGGTGCAATAACTGGTATAAAATCTGATTCTTCAATAAAAAATAATATATCAGGATTGATTTCAGTGGGCCTACCGATGAATCCCATATCTAGTATTTTTTCGATGTTATTTGATCTGTCTTCCTTAAGCGTAGTGCTTATCTTTTCAGCTTTTATTAAGTTGCCGTCTTTTCCACATAATCCAATAGCTGAACCACCAGCAGAATTTATATGCTGAACAATTTTTTTATTAACTGAACCACACAGTGCCATTTCAATGATTTTCATAGTGTCTTTGTCTGTAAGTCTGATACCATTCACAAACTTACTGTCCATACCCAGCATTTTTAACACCGAGTTAATTTCATATTCTCCGTCATGAATTATCACCGGATTTATACCAAGCTGCTTTAATAAGACAACATTATGCACAAAAGTATAGAATAGTGTTTCATCTGAGATTGTTACGCCGCCACATTTAATGACAAAAGTTTCACCCACAAAGCTAGGTATGCTAGACAGCACTTCAAGTAATATTTCTGCTTTTTGTTCAAATGATACCTCACCCTTTAAAAATTCACTGCTTTTCATTTTTTTATCTTGTAAACTTGAAAAACTCATCTCTTACCTTGGTTATTTTATGCTTAATATGGATGCTTATTTGATGAATTGACACATTCTCATTATTAATCCATTTTTGAGTATCTTCTAGAATGGCATCTAGGCTTTTTTGACTCACTTTATCTATTTTTGTTAGCACAACGTTAAAGTTAATATTATTATATATTAACCAATAAATGAAGTCTTTGTCTATTTCTTTTAATCCTACCTTGCTATCTATCAACACAAACACTCTTCTTAGATTTTTTCTTTGAATTAGATAATACTCAATTAAGTTTAAATATTGTATAATTTCCTCCTTACCTGCATGAGAGTAGCCATACCCTGGTAGGTCAATAAGCCTGAACTTATCATTGTACATAGAGTAAAAATTTATTTGTCTAGTGCATCCAGGTTTAGAGGAAACTCTGGCAGCTTTTTTGCTGTTTATCAGTAAGTTGATCAGACTGGATTTTCCTACATTTGATCTACCAGCAAATGCAATCTCTGGAGCCGACTCATCTGGTAATGATTTTATGTCCGAAGCTCCAAATATGAAATTGCAGCTTGATGTTATCTGTCTTGCCATTATATTCAAGTAGAAGGTAGTAGATATATTATAGTGTTATTGCTTGATATAAGAAATTTTTTATTTCAGTATATATTACTCAGTTAAAATACTAGATCTGTGCTATATGAATATAGAGAATAATTTACAAGACTTAAAGAAAAAATTTAATGATATAGAGAGGAACTTGGAAAATCCTACCAATTTAAGTCAAAAAGAATTCATTACCCTTTCAAAGGAATACTCTGAGCTCAGGCCAATAATCAAGATAATTGATGAATATAACACGCTGAAAGAGGAAATTTCAGGCTTAGAAGAAATAATGAAAGATGAAAATAGCGAACATGATATAAAAGAGTTAGCAAAAGAAGAATTTTTCGAAAAGCACAAGGTATTATTGCCAAAAGTAAAAGCAAAACTAAAGTTAGCATTATTGCCTAAAGATGAAGATGACTCAAGAAATGCAATATTGGAAATCAGAGCAGGTACAGGAGGAGAAGAAGCAGCATTATTTGCAGCAATGTTATTTCGTATGTATCAAAAATATGCAGAAAGAAGAAATTGGAAGTTCGAGCCAATAAGCATTTCTAATACAGGTATAGGTGGCTATAAGGAAGCTTCTGCACTCATTAATGGAACAGAAGTTTTTGCAAGGTTGAAATTTGAATCAGGAGCGCACAGAGTACAGAGAGTGCCAGAAACTGAATCCTCAGGAAGGTTACATACCTCTGCCGCTACTGTTGCGATATTACCTGAAGTAGAAGAAGTTGACTTTAAAATAGAAGAAAAAGACTTACGAATAGATGTTTATAGATCCAGTGGTCCTGGAGGGCAATCAGTGAATACAACTGACAGCGCAGTAAGGGTCACCCACTCGCCAACAGGGATAGTTGTAATACAGCAAGATGAAAAATCGCAGCACAAAAATAAAGCTAAAGCGCTCAAAGTATTGAGGGCAAGGCTATACGAAATTGAAAGACAAAAAAAAGAAATGGAAAGGTCAACAATGAGAAAAAGTCAGATTGGCTCTGGGGATCGCTCCGAGCGCATAAGAACATATAACTTTCCACAATCAAGAATAACAGATCATAGAATTAATCTAACTTCACATCGGCTAGAGCAGATCATAAAAGAAGGTGAACTAGATGAATTTATTGAGGCATTAATTTCACGTAATGAAGCAGAAAGGCTGGCCGGGGAAAGTTAATCGCCTACAATGGAATATCTGTAAAAAGGTTGTTAATTACAGATTTGTCCCAGATCTTAAGGGTGTAGTTAGTAATAAATAGGCAGTAAAAATAAGTTCTAGCACTATTGCAGATAGCACAAGAACAGCTACACTGATTGTTTGACCATTATAAACGTAGCTTGTTAAGCCGATAAAAATAGCCATGATAAAAGCTCTAATGAACGAGACTGCAGAAGAAGCTGTGCCTTTAATTTCAGGGAAAACATTTATTGATGCATTAAAAATCACTGGCTGGCAAATTGCACAACCGATAGAAAAAATAATCATAGACAGTGTTACTAAGTAGAAAGAGTGGGGTACAATTATACTGAATATTACAAGCAATAGAGACCCAATAGCACCCACGCTCGTACCAGAAATTACACACTTTATTGCTCCAAGTTTCTGCAAGATTTTGCCAGCAAATAGACTGATGAGTGAGAAGCACCCAACTATTGCACCTTGATGTAGTGCATAAATAGTGCTAGATAAACCAAAAGTCTTCATATACAGAAAAGGTCCACAAGTGATGAATGACATATACGCAGCAGAAAAGAGGCTTGACATCAAAGACAACGTAACAAACCTCGGACTAGATAGTAGTTTTCTGTAATCTTTCGTCATTTTTTTCAAACTGAAAATATCGCGGTCCTTTTTTGTTTCTGGTAACGCTAAAAGCAGCAAAATCCAAGAGATCAAACAAATTACTGCAACACTTGCATAATTGCCACGCCATCCTACAATTTCATTGATGAAACTGCCTAACACTGGCGCAATTGCCATGACAACTGTAAGAACAGAATTCATGATTCCAATAAATTTCACCGCTTCGTCACCTTTATAGCTGTCTGCAACGATTGCAAACACAACTACAGATGTGCTGACACCAATGCCCTGAACAAAGCGAGAGATTAAAAGCCAAAAAATCGACGGTGCAAAAACACAACCAACAGCGCCGATTAATAACAAAGTGTTACCTATGATCATAATCCTTCTTCTGCCATAGCATTCAGACAATGGACCAAAAAACAACCCTCCTATGCAAAAGCCTAGGAAATTATAAGCAATAGTTAATTGAATTGTGCCTTCTGATACGTTAAAATAGTGCACCATATCAGGAAAACTAGGTACGGAAATGTCAATTTCAATGAACTTAGCAATTAGAGACAGGATTAACAGAAAGGGTAATAGCATTAAAATTTTGAAAGAATATATGGATAAAAATATCACGTTTGAAACATTAAGCGAGAAACATTTTTCACTGTTATTAAAATGGCTAGAAACACCCCATGTAAAGAAGTGGTGGGATCAGGATATTCATTGGACACTAGGGTTAATTAAAGAAAAATATGACAACTATGTTAAAGCCCTTACTCTCTGTCCTAACTTTACTTATTTCCTCTTACTTTTTCAACAGTCCGTCTAAATTACTACAAGCAGTTTAATTTTTAGTAAATATGTCATTATTTAAAAATATGCAAGAAGCTTTATAGAAACTTAACATAATTTTATCATAAAAATGTCATTCTTAAGTCCTATGTAAAAACAAATTTTGACACTAAGTGAATCTTTTTTAATTAACTATGAGCTGGATAAATTGGAAAATAAATTTTGTTTACTTTTATAATACCTTAAGATCTAATATCACTTTATCAGTCAAAAGTATCACAATAGGCTAGTATGTTCCTTACTCTTTTCCTAAAAATATTACCTATTTATATTACAATATTTATTGGTTATTTAGCAGGAAAATGTCTTAAAATTGACAGAAACACTATATCTCAAATACTCTTTTATATAGCTAATCCAATAGTGATTTTATATGGAGTCTCTCATACAGAAGTTAATTTAAAAGTAATTTCTCTGCCGATTTTGATATGGTTTATAGGTAGCACTATGTCCTTATCAGTGTATTATCTTTCTTCTTTTTTATTTAAGGATAACACAAGAAACATATTAGCGTTTAGCTCGGGCAGCACAAGTATGGGTTATTTTGGCCTGCCGATTGCCATGGCTTTATTTGATGAAGATTCAGTATCTGTATATGTTGTTTGTTATATAGGAATGGCGTTGTTTGAAAATAGCTTAGGATTTTACATAGCCGCAAATGGTATTTATACCGCAAAAGAATGCATATTAAAGTTGTTCAAACTTCCTTCGCTTTATGCGATGGTTCTGGGCTTCTTTTTAAGTATATACGATATACAAATACCTACTTTTTTAACAGATGTTATGATGAATATTAGAAGTACATTTGTTACACTAGGAATGGTGCTACTTGGAGTGAGCATTGCGAATATTACAAGCTTTAAAGTAGATTGGAAGCTTGCTTTGATCACTATTACAGCAAAGTACGTATTCTGGCCACTGTTTGTTTTAGGAATTGTCCTTTTAGACAAGCATGTTATAGGTATATACGATGAGAGCATATATAAAGCACTGATGTTGCTGGCTATTATTCCAGTTTCTGGGTCCAGTATAATACTTGCTAATATTTTGAATTATCAACCAGATAAAGCTACTCTGTTGCTTCTAATCAGTACTGCAGTGGGACTATTTTATGTTCCACTAATAATATCATTATTTTTTACCAAACTTGTTCTTTTTTGATCAAAGATTCAAGCGCTTGCATAACCATTATTTGGGTAACAACACAAGACATTGATAAAACTTGAATTTATAGCTAAAGCAACTTAGATTGTAACCAGACTGCATTCTGTGATTTTTAGCAAAACACGATCTTTCATTTGAGCTCTCTTCAATTTAAAATAAATACAGAAAATTGCTGCCTATAGCTAACCCAAGAAAGGTTTTCCTACGTCATCCCGCTACTTGTTAGCGGGATCTATGCTAAGATACCGCGAATGAATCGCGGCATGACGGTTAAGTAGGGTGTCATCCCAGTGCCCAGACACTGGGATCCAGGAAAATTGATTGTAAACGAGCAAACATTTTCGATAAAATTACCAAAAAGCTGGATCCCAGTGTCTGTACGACTAGTACAACATTGCATAATTCTATTATGGCTATTTTGATCAAAATTTGCAAGACTTTTTATTCGAAATACTATATACAAGTGGTTATGGTTGATTTCAATTTGATGAATTAACATTCTAATAATATTTTGCTTAGTCTGCCAATCTACTTGATCAAGCTTTGATTCAACACTTGAGGAAAAGTTTTTCAAGCTATCTGTAACAAGGCTCAATTCTTGTTGTAATTTCTCTTGATCAAGTACTTTTTCTTTTTCCTCCTCAATTTCTTTCAAATGCTGTTTCATTGTTGTAATTCTTGGCTCAAATTCTTCTTGGCTTATAAACCCTTTGGCATAGCTATCAATAAATTTTTTGATACTTAATCTTAGCTTACTTTCTTGCTTTTCACGTGTTTGATTATGTAAAGGTTTTTTGCTCTCTGACAATCTACGTTGATATTCATTTGCAATCCTATTTGGCTCTTTTAATATACTCTTAACTTCTTCCCATATAACTGTATCGAGTACATCAGTACGTATTGATTTGTTGTCACATACTCTGTTGCCATTAAACCTGGAGCCAGAACAACGGTAGTAGTAATATATTAACTTATTTCTATTGTTAGTACACATTGCACCGTGATAGGCATATTGACAACGCTGACATACCATTAAACTCCGCAACAAAAACGTTTCTTTTCTTTCCCTGGCTCTTGCCCTTTGTCTATTTTCAGTTAGCTGTACTTGCACTGAATCAAATAAATTATCATTGATTATTCTTGGCACTGGAACATAAACCCAGTTCTCTTTATCATTACTAAAATGACCATTTTTTAGTTTACCATAAGTCCCTTTTTTGGATTTCCTTACTTGTGGTTTCGAGCATGCTTTAGTTTTACCATAAGCTGCTCGTCCTATATAAGCAGGATTTCTTAACATTTTCCAGATAGTACTTCTTTTCCAACGTTCTTTTCCTGTTTGTGTTATTACCGGTATCTCACTAAGTCTACGTACAACTTCATTGATGCTTACTCTTTCTTGACCAACCCAATTAAATATTTTGTGCACTACATCTGCTTCTTCTTGATTAATTTCAAACTGAGCACTTCCTTCACCTACATGTTTTGCTATGTAGCGATAACCATAAGGTGCATTACTCATTACGCTTATACGGCCAGTTTTAGCTGCATGGAGTTTTCCTCTGCGATTACGTTCCATAATCTTTGCACGTTCATACTCTGCTACTAATCCTTGAATTCCTAAAAACATATTAGATTCTGGGTTATCCTCAAATTTATGATTTAAGAAAATAACCTCTGACCCTGCTTTTCTAAACTCTTCGAGTAAGAGCGCTTGGTATGCAGATTTACGTGATAGCCGATCAGGTGAATGAATATATATCTTATCAATCCTACCTTCTGCTACTCTATCACGTAAATTTTCTAAGCCAGGACGTTCTAAGTTTGATCCACTGTAGCCATTATCAACAAACCTGTGCTCATCTAATAACTCATGTCCATCACTACCAATGCGACGCTCCAACTCTACAATCTGACTCTCTATTGTATTCTCCTGTGCCTGTTGTCTTGATGAAACTCTTGCATACAAGCTTACCGTTACCATTTTCTTCTACCTCCTTTATTTTATATTTCAATAATTGTTCATAAGCATTTGCCAAATATGTACCCGCCAATCTGTGAGGTTCATAACGGCAATAAATAGTTAAATCCCCTTTTTGCATGTTTTTCTTCCTGTGAATTTTTTTATAGGTTAGGAGACTTCTATTAAACTAAACCAATGCACACCTTATTTAAGAAAGCTATCTAGTTTACACAAATTCTCCCTAATTAAATATACAAGATTTGAAAAAATTATGTCCAAAAAATCTTTGCTTGAATTGTCATATTATGTATAATATAGCTTATTTTATGTAATATGAATGTTCATCCAAGCCATGAATTTTGGGAAAGCGATTTAGAAGTTCCTGTTAACCTTTTATTAGATCGTTTTCAGGATTCTAATATACGTCAATCTTGGTTAGATTCCCTTTCTGGTAAACAACTGAGCATCATTTTTCAGCATTGCTTTAAAAATCATTTAAATGGACACCTTTTTCAGGACGGAGATTATGACGATAGATCCACTCAACAAAAACGTAAGATACTTACCGGTTACTCTGACTCTCTTTTTAACTATTATCTCATTAGCCACTTTGATCGTACAAAACTTGAAGCTACAGTTAGTGAAGTAGCAAGATTTGCCCTCACTCAAGAGCTAATGAGATCGTACCTGATAAAAAATAATACTAAGTATGATAAAAGATCCTTATTGTTTTTACTGTTTCACATAAATTGTGAACTTCTAAAATCTGTCTATCACTTTGATAAAGTACAAAAGAAAGGTTTCGTATCATTTGCTCTACAGAAATCACCAAGACAAATAAATACTTCATTTAAGGAATTTATGTCACAAGAAGCCGTAGAGCAGATACTTAAGGATGATGACCAGTTGCAGGGTTTTTTCCATCATCAAGATCGGATATATATGTTTGTACGTCGAGGAAGTGACATGGATTTACTGCTTAATTCAAACAAAGTTGTTCATGGTCATAAACCTGAGTGGATGATTTTAGATTTTTTGCTTGATGGTACAAAGGTTAATCTCTGTGCTAAAAATACTAATAAAGCTGTGGAAATAGCAAATAGCATTGTAAGTTGCTATTTCGACTGCGAATGT
This sequence comes from Wolbachia endosymbiont (group A) of Pogonocherus hispidulus, assembly GCF_964028195.1. Taxonomy (NCBI): domain Bacteria; kingdom Pseudomonadati; phylum Pseudomonadota; class Alphaproteobacteria; order Rickettsiales; family Anaplasmataceae; genus Wolbachia; species Wolbachia endosymbiont (group A) of Pogonocherus hispidulus. Next base: position 836,323 of record NZ_OZ034750.1, on the reverse strand, counting down.
ACTTTTGTAAATATACAAGGAATGAGAATATTAAGAGACCCTTATACGAATAAACCTTATGTGAGGTTCTTTGTCACTAAGCGTGTCGGCGGAGAGGTTGTAAACACCAGTGCTATTAAACTGTTGAAAGTTGCGAGCAAGTACTAAAAACTTCCGCAGCACCAGCTTCAAAACCTTTTTACTTCTTTTTATACCATATATTTTCTCTCCACAGGAAAAGAATTGACAGGTTAGACTTTATATGTAATAATCGAGTTAATTTATTATTAATTATAGGAGTAAAATATGTGGGAAAAAATAAAAAAGTTTTTTAAGTGGATTGCTGATCACACAGGAATTTCATGAATTGCAAGAAAAATTTCATCAGGTTGGAAGTGGTTGTTTGGTGATAATGCAAATGCTGATCACAAGGATACATCACAGCGAGGGAAGTCTTCAGAACCAGAAACTCCAGATGATAAACCTATTAAAACACATACTCCTAATCAACCAACAACAATACCAGATGAACCTAAAAAACCTGTGGTTAATCCACCTAAAACAAATATCAAACCAACAGGAGATTATCCAATATCTAACCTCCAAAATGCTAATTCAAAAACAAGAGCATCGTATGAAGGTGAGCTTGAAATTATTAATAATGAATTATGGCTACACTTCAAGAAACCTTAAAGTGCGTCCAGAAAAGGCGTGTATGTTCAGTGGGAGCTAAACCCATAAGTGTTGAAAGTAATACAAAAAGGATATAAAGAGCTATTATTGCAGAAAAATGGAGGCAATAATGGATCAAATAGAAGGCATATTAAGCTTAATTAAAGACAAGGATTTGGAAAGGCTAGGAAAATTAAGTGAGATAGATAAATGCAATACTAAGTTAGTGGGCAAAATCATATTTAAAGGCTTAATGAAGTTAATATTAATGGGTCAGAAAACAAGCTTAAGAGCATTAGCAATGGTAATAAACAGGTGTGTGATAGATAAAAATGATGACAAAAGTACAGTCACATAAAGTGGCTTGTCGAAAAGGTTAAAAGTTCTGATTATTTTAAGGGAGTATATATTGATCTGATAAACAAAGTTGAAAAATTGTTGCCCAAAAAAACGTCACATGATTTACATAGATTTGATTCAACAATCATAAATTTATCAGGGTATCTTATAAAAGATGGACTAAAGTTAGGTAACCAAAGTAATAAGTCAAAGTAAGTCTGGGATTAAAAGGACAATTGCCAACAAGTATAAGGTTTTGTAAAGGGCAAGAAGAAGGTAGTGAAGACATAGCACTGGTAAGGGCAATCAACGAAGCAAAAGTTGAAAAAGAGGATATTTTGCTATTTGATAGGGGAATCAGAAAGGTTGGAACTTTTGCTGAGTTTGATGAGAAGGAATACAAATTTATAACAAGAGTTGAAACAAGCAGAAAGCATGATGTTGTAAGTAGGAGTAAAGTTATTCAAGGACAACAGCAAGATGGATCAGAAATTTTAGAAGATATAATAGTTAATCTTTATCGCGCACAGGGCAAAATTGCAGAAAAGCATAACTTACGTTTGATAAAAATCAAAAACAAGGCAGGAAATGAAATAAGGTTTTTAACTAACTTGTTTACAATGCCTGCTTATGATGTTGCACAGGCGTATAGGCGAAGGTGGGACATAGAAGTATTCTTCAAATTTATAAAGCAAAACCTTGGATATAAACACTTTTTGAGCCATAGCATGAACGGAATGAAAGTATATATTTATATGATTATTATTACAGCCCTGCTGTTTCTCGTTTATAAAATTAAAAACAATTTACATGGATTTAAAATGGCATTATTGCAATTTACACTAGATCTTAATGATTCTTTTATACGCTCAATTGTTTTACTATCAGGAGGTAATTTACATGTTGTCGATCATCTTATATCACGCCATTTTTGATACTTTCAACACTTATGGAGACTGGTGGGGAAGTTCCGCCGGTCTACTCTCCTTTGAATGATCTAGAAAATATTCCAATGACAAACAACCATGCTGAGCAACAGATACGACACTATGTCGTTTATCGCAAAAATTCATATTTTACACAATCGAAGCGAGGAAATGCATTCCTTGAACGGATAATCTCTCTGTATTTGACTTGGAAACAAAAGAAGTTAAACCCTTTCCAAAATCTTCTGTCTATTGTCTCCTAAGCCACTCCCCTGAACGGATACCTAGAAACATAACATTTTCAATTGTCCATGATTCCCTAACTCTTTGCAACATACACCACGCCGTCTTTTGAGTTATGTGTTAAAAACTACTTGTCTAATTATGCATATAAATTCCAAAATTTTCTAGGTTCTGTGGGCAAAAATGTAATAGGAGAGAAGATGAACATATTTATAAAACGTCCATAATTGAATATTTTTTTGTCAAATCAGGAATTTTAGCGTATTTTGCCTTGTTTTGGCGAAAGACCTTCATGAAACTTTGCCCATTTGGCTTCTCTAAAGATTTCGTTTACAGAATCTAGTAACTCAGCTATGCAGAATGAAAAAAGTTTGTATGGTATACAAATATAATGTATTTTTTTATAATTATTTTCTATAATGCGTAAACCTTTGGTTCAAGCTGTAAATGCTACCATAGGCATTAAAAGTTAATTAACAAACTGCAATGTATAATAAAATAAAGAAACTTGTAAGATTTTGATCTTACAGATTATAAACTTGTCATAAAGTTTAATAGTGTCTGTTACTGCTTTTAGGTGTGAGGCTAGAGGGTTATTAGCAGTAACAGACACTATTAAACTTATTATAGAATTTACTTAAAGTAAATACTTAATTTAAAATATTATAATATTTTTACTTACAATAGATTTATGTAAATGCTTTTTTACTCAAATTAGTATTGTACTATTATACTTGTTGAATGCTAAAAAATTATTAACCATCACTAATCTCTATTTGCATAGTAAGTTTATATATACTATTATACAGTATATCATTTAGTTTTATAGCAAACAAACAAAAGATATGGTGAAGTTATTTGCACTATTGATAATATTTTACTCAAATATATCTGTTGCCTCTGCTCCTACTTCCTGGCAATTTGGATTTCCTGCTCCTGCAACTGAAGTAATGGAGGCTGTAGTTAGGTCACATTCGTTTGTAATGGTTGTGATGGTTGCAATAATGCTTTTTGTGTGGGCGCTGCTTGCTTATGTAGTATTTCGCTTTCGTAAAAGCAAAGTGGCAAACGTAAGCCAAACTAACCACAATGTCCTTTTAGAAATTGTTTGGTTTGTTATACCAACGATTATTGTTGGAATATTAGCCTTTGAAAACGCTAAATTACTGAAGCTACAGGAAGAAATACCGAAAGCTGATATAACACTGAAAATTATTGGCCATCAATGGTATTGGAGCTACCAATATCCAGAATATCAAGGTGTGTCATTTGATAGTTATATTAAGGGAAAAGAAGACTTTATCGAAGGAGATTTAAAGCTATTCTCTGTTGATAACAACATCGTTTTACCCGTTAATGCTAACGTTCGTTTACAAGTTACAGCAGGAGATGTGATACACAGCTGGGGAGTACCAGCTTTCGGTGTAAAAATTGATGCGATACCAGGTAGGCTGAATGAGGCGTGGTTTAATATCAAAAAGCCTGGTGTTTATTACGGGCAGTGCTACGAATTGTGTGGTCAAGGCCATGGATTTATGCCAATTGTTGTTGAAGCAGTAAGCAAAGAAGATTTTAATAAGTGGATTGAAAATAGAAAATTAGTGAGTTAAATTTGGAGTATAGATATGAGTGACGTACCAAAGGGCATAAAGCGTTGGTTATTTTCCACTAATCATAAAGACATAGGGACATTGTACATTATTTTTTCCATATTAGCTGGAATTATTGGTGGATTATTATCGGTGATTATTCGCACTCAGCTAATGCACATTAATATACTTAACAATAATTATCAATTATATAACGTAATGGTTACAGGGCATGCGTTGATAATGGTGTTTTTTATGATAATGCCAGCCCTCATGGGAGGATTTGGTAACTGGTTTGTACCTCTCATGATTGGCGCACCAGATATGGCATTTCCTCGTATGAATAATTTAAGTTTTTGGTTATTAGTGTCATCTTTTATTTTGCTCATTCTCTCAGTGTTTATTGGTGAAGGTCCAGGTACAGGTTGGACTTTATATCCACCTTTATCACAGGTAATGTCCCATCCAAGTGCAGGAGTCGACATTGCTATACTTGCACTTCATGTTGCTGGTATGTCGTCAATTGTTGGGGCGATCAACTTTATAGTTACTATATTTAACATGCGCGCAAAAGGAATGTCATTAACTAAGATGCCACTGTTTGTTTGGTCTGTCTTGTTAACAGCATTTATGTTGATTGTTGCCTTACCAGTGCTTGCCGGTGCTATAACTATGCTTCTTACTGATCGCAATGTTGGTACTTCCTTTTTTGATCCTGCCGGTGGTGGCGATCCTGTGTTATTTCAACATCTATTTTGGTTTTTTGGTCATCCAGAAGTTTACGTAATTATTTTTCCTGCATTTGGCATCATAAGTCAGGTTGTATCAACTTTTTCTCACAGACCTGTATTTGGTTACATAGGGATGGTTTATGCAATGATAGGTATAGCAGTATTTGGCTTTATGGTTTGGGCTCATCATATGTTCACTGTTGGGCTTAGTGCTGACGCTGCTGCATTTTTTAGCACTACCACAATTTTTATCGGTGTTATAACTGGTGTAAAAGTCTTTAGCTGGATTGCAACTATGTGGGGCGGAGCAATTGAGTTTAAAACCCCTATGCTATTTGCACTAGGTTTTATTTTTATGTTTGTTGGCGGTGGCATAACGGGAATAATTCTTTCTCATGGTGGAATAGATAAGCTCCTGCACGACACCTATTATGTTGTTGCTCACTTCCATTATGTCATGTCACTTGCTGCATTATTTGGAACTTTTGCTGGCTTTTATTATTGGATTGGTAAAATGTCGGGTAAACAATATAATGAGCGCTTAGGTCAAATCCACTTTTGGCTTACTTTTATTAGCACCAATATCACTTTTTTACCTCAACATTTCTTGGGATTAGCTGGTATGCCAAGGCGTATACCCGATTATCCTGATGCGTTTATCCCTTGGAATTATATATCCTCAATTGGCTCATATATGTCCTTTGTTTCAGTTATGTTTTTTGTGTTTATAGTTATACATCTCTTTAAATGGGGCAAGAAAGTTGGAGATAATCCTTGGGAAGGTGACACCTTGGAATGGACGGTATCTTCACCACCGCCTTTTCATACTTTCGAAAAACCACCAGTGATAAAATAGAATGTACACAAGTGTTTTGCTAAATGTTGAATCAACAATACTGGATTTTTGGCGTTTGCTGAAGCCAAGGATAATGTATCTTGTGGTATTTACTGCAGTTGCTGGTATGGTTACTGCACCAGGTAGTATGCACCCTTTTCTAGCACTAATATCTCTTATATGTGTTGCTCTTGGCTCAGGATCTGCAGGTGCTATAAATATGTGGTATGACAGAGACATAGATCTGCTCATGGAAAGGACAAAAAACCGCCCTATACCCTCAGGTAGAATTTCTGCAGAAAGCGCGCTTGAATTTGGTATAATTCTTGGAATATTGTCAGTATTTATCATGGCAATAGCAGTAAACTATATTTCTGCTGCTTTGCTTGCAGTTAGCATATTATTTTACGTTTTCGTATATACAATTTGGCTAAAAAGGCGTACTCCGCAGAATATCGTTATCGGTGGTGCAGCAGGTGCTTTTCCTCCAATGATTGGCTGGGCAGCTGTGACTAATTCTGTAAGTTGGGAAAGTTTCATTTTATTTTTAGTAATTTTTATGTGGACTCCACCACACTTTTGGGCCCTATCTTTAAATAAGTCCGAAGACTATGCAAGAGCATCGATTCCAATGTTCAATATTGTTTATGGTCCGAAAAAAACAAGAAAATATATATTAATTTATAGTGTGTTGCTGGTATTAACCAGCTTGCTTCCAGCTCTATTTTTGAAAAAGGCTTTACTTTATCTAAGCATGGCAATTTTTGCAGGTTGCATCTTTATTTGGTACGCTATATCAATTCTCAGATTCAAGAACCACAACTCACAGAAACAAATGTTTTCTTATTCAATTTCTTATCTATTTTCCCTATTCGCCAGTATTATTTTTTGTTCTATTGATTTATTTTAGTTATGAAAGAACGGCAGAAGCATAAAAACTATTTTTTACTTTTCCTTTTGGTAATGCTCGTTGTCACACTTTTTTTTGTTTCTATAATAAAATTTAAAGGTGCAGCTTAAACTACCTTTAGAAATTGTGCTTTCATAAAAGCAACTATATACTTTGTTAACCGATATAAACAAAGATGAGTAAAAAAGAAGTGATAATATACACGGATGGGGCGTGTTCTGGTAACCCTGGAGCGGGAGGATGGGCAGCTATCATATTATTTCAAGATTATAGAAAAGACATTTATGGTAGAGAAGAAAATACCACAAACAATAAAATGGAGTTAACAGCGGTGATCAATGGGCTGAAAGTATTGAAATTTTCTTGTAGTATTAATTTATATACGGATAGTCTTTATGTTAAGCATGGCATAACAGAATGGATAAATAAGTGGAAAATGAATGGCTGGAAAACAAGTAATAAAAAATCAGTAAAAAATATGGAATTGTGGAAAGAGCTAGACAACGTTGCTTCACAACACGAAATTGACTGGAAGTGGGTTAAAGCACACAGTGGCGATAAGTATAATGAGGAGGCTGATAGTTTAGCAAGAAAAGCAATAATCGATGCTTAAAAAAATTACTATATTATTTTCCATAGCTTTATTGTTCATATTGTGCTTCTTTATTTTTTTAAAGCCTTTAGAAATCAATATTAATTATATTAATTTTTATGTTAAACATAAAATATCAAAAATATTTGTTGGCTCAAGCGTTAATATGGAGAATACCTCAGTTGTTTGGCAGAAAGATGGCAAAGATCCGTATTTAGTCATTACAGATTTGGCAATAGCAAACCCTAATTTTACTATAAAAGTTCCTGAGCTTTTTGTACATTTTAAGTTAAGTTCCTTATTTAAAGCTAGCACAAATCTCTCTCAGGTTTCAGCTGATAATGTGCATGTATGTATCAATCAGAAAGAAGCTGACTTTAAAGCAGTAAATTTTAATCTGCAAAACTCAGTAAAAACAATAAGGGAATTTTTTTTTGACTTAAGTGCGGATTCAAAAATTGAATTTACTAACATCGCTATTGATAAAAGCACAGAAGATGAATTTTTTATTGATAAATTATATATAGGGAAGGGGGAAGATTTTAATGTTTTAGATATTCATGTGAATACAAAAGATGGAAAGGGATTTTTGGATGATTTATCAATTACGATAAAAAATCGCAACAATTTGCTAAATGTGTACGGGACATTTTATGATCTAAAATTGGGACTATTGAACAAGTTTTCTACATTAGTTAAAAGCTACAATTTGGACAAAAATATAGGATTCAAAGGAAGCTTCTCAGTGAAAATTAATAAAAAGGATGAAATTGTAGATGGAAATATATACGTATTGAATACAGAAAATTATTTGAACAAAAATTTGGCCTTAACTAATGTAAATATAAATTTAACATATAGTGATGGAATTATTAGTGTAAAAAACTTCCACTTTAAATTAAATGACACGTATCTCTCTTTGATAGGCAAGATGAACTTTAGTACAAGTCATGCTTTGCTTAGAATTAATATTAGTAAGTTTGCTGCAAAGGATTTATGTACTTATGTACCAGATGGTGTAGTGAATAGTAAATTTAAAAGCTGGTATTGTGATAATATTGATGGGGATGTTTTAAATACCATTGTAAGTTTCAATGGCAAAATTAACAATTTGGTTGATGACGATCTGTCAGACATTGTAATTGTTGCTGATATAGAAAATGGTAGCGTAAAGTTTGATGAAGATTTTGAGCAAGTAAAAGAATTAAAGGGTGATTTGATCATCAAGAATAACGATCTTGAAATTACTGTAAATAGCGCTAAGTTTCAGAATTTCACTATTAATGGTGGTGATATTGAAATGAAATCTCTCAATAAGGAAAATTCAGTTCTAACCATTAATGGCCAAGCTGTAAGTGATGCATATGGTTTATATGAGCCTATAAGATTTAAGCTGGATGATGTGGTGAAGGTTGAAAGGGATAAAGTAAGTGGAATGGCAAAATCTGTATTCAGTTTTCGCATTTTTAATCTAAATGCTGATGACAAAAAAGTAGACTTTTCAGCAAATTTTCATTCTGAAATTGACAATTTAGCTATCTATAATGCAAGTCTTAGTAAATATGACATTAAGCTTAGTTTTGGCAGTGACTTTATAGATTTAAATGGTAGTGGTATGGTGAATAACACACAGCTATTATTTGACCTGAAAAGTAGCAATAGGAATGAAAGTTTTGCCTGGAATTTGACCGGAGATTTACCCGCTCAAATACTTAATTTTGATGAAAATATAGGTGGCTATGTCAATACAAATATAGAATCGGTGATAAATCAAGATAAGACGGGGCATGTTAATGGTAATATGGATTTATCAGAGCTTGAATCACGTTCAAGTTATTTTGGGTGGAAAAATCGTTTTGAAGATCACAATAAAGTTTTGTTCTCTGTAAAGTTAAAAGGTGCCGATGAATTGTTAGTAGATAAATTAGACATTGTAGGAAGTGATTTAGATGTAAAATTCAGCGGAAGAGTAGGAAATGGAAATTTATATTTAAATTCTAGTAGCTTTAAATTGCCTGATAATGATTTTAGTATAGAATTTGAATCAGGTAAGGAAAAAAATGCCATAACTATTTATGGTGAGAAAATTAATTTGAGTGATATTTTAGGCTTGCTTGGCAAAAACAGTAATGGATTAAACAAAGATATAGAAATTAGTATGAATGTTGACAATGTAATTATGAAAGAAGGCATCGTTATCAAAAATGCTAAGCTGAATGTAACCTGTACTAAAGGTAATTGCAATGGAAGTCAATTTACAGGACAGTTTCTAGAAGATAGCAGCAACATACTAGCGGAATATAGTGGAATAGGGCTCGAAATATATGCGGATAATGCAGGTATACTTTTGCGTTCCTTAGGCATTAGTAAATCAGTCAAAAATGGTAAACTTTCTTTTTATCTATCTCCTCAGAGAGAAAATGAAGAACATTATGGCATGTTATCTATTAGTAATTTTTATATCAAAGATGCTCCACTACTCACTACTTTATTATCGATGTCTTCACTTCCTGGTATTGTGAATGCTATAAAGGATGAAGGTGTATACTTTTATAAATGTAATGTACCTTTCTCATACAAAGACGGCTCTGTCGAAATTGAAGAATCTTGGCTTGAAGGGGCGGAATTAGGCATTAGCACTAGCGGTAAGCTCGACATTAGAAATTATAAATTCCAAGTTGAAGGACAGGTAATACCAGCATATTCAATTAATAAATCTTTGTTAAAAATTCCTATAATTGGGAAATTTCTTACTGGCGGGAAAAGTAGGGGAATCATTTCAATAGACTATAAAGCAAGTGGTGATGACAAAAACAATAACGTATCTGTTGATCTTATCTCTTCGCTAACTCCAAGCCTACTAAAGAGGTTATTGGGAGTGTTTGATCGCATTATGACAAAAACTAACGAAAGTGGCTTAAAAGGTGGTGTGAAAAAGAAATTTGGTTCGATATGACCAAAAGGGAAGTTGTTTAACAAAATTATAGACAAAAAATGCAAGAATTTCAGAATGATCCACCTGGTTTTTTATCTAGTTGTTTAAGTAATACCACTCCCTTTAGCCTCTCTATATTTGCTGAGGCTATAAACAATTAGAAAGGGTAGGGAAGTGGCTATAAAATAGTTTCACTACATGAACTCATCAGGTGAGCGATAATCGTCTAATAAGTGGTGATTGTTTGTAAAATTTCCTGCAATATTGTCGTCAACATTAAGTTCAAGCAAAGAAAGGTTGTTATCAGATTGTTCTTCCTCTTTAGACCCAAATAACCATGAAAAGAGTGATGAGATAGAATCAATAATGGATTTAATTGTTGAAAAAATATTGGATAAGAAATTATTGGGTTGCTGAGTATCCTCTTTGGGTTCTTTTCCTTCTGTGTAATCTGCTTCATCCACATCTTGCTCAGGTTTACTTCTGCTTATATCCTCTTTGGGTTCTTTTCCTGATTCTGGTTCAGGCTCTTTTCCTGGTTTTGGATCTGTGTCATCCACATCTTGTTCAGGTTTACCTCTGCTTATAAGTGTCTTATCTAACCATTTGGATATATCCTTGTCTGGATTATGAAAATACATTTTCTCTATGTCCTTATTTTCATCAACAAAAATTACTACAGCTGCATTCTGACTTAATGGCCCTTCATTTAATCTATAACATTCACTAACGAGCGATTTATGAGAGTTCTTAATGTCTTTGATAAATTGAAGTTTTTCTTCTTCTGCTGAAAGGTAACCTCTGTGTTGTATATCATAATTGGTCCCTTTGTACTTAAATTGCAACACTCCTGTAAACTCTGTGTATTCATCGCCTTTTTGTTCTTCTTCTGGTTCTGGATTCGTGCGGTTTTCATTTGCCTCTTCTTCAGACTTACTTCTGCTTATAAGCGTCTTATCTAGCTGTTTGAATATATTTTTGTCGGAGTTTTGAAAATACATTCGACTTATCTCCTTATTTTCATCAACGTAAATCGATAAAGCTGTATTCTCATTCCCCAATCCATCACATTCACTAACGAGCGATTCATGAGAGTTCTTTATATCTTGAATAAATTGAAATTTCTCTTCTTCTGAAAGGTCCTCACGGTATATACTACCAATTGTACCTTTGTATTTAAATGTAAACATCGATCCACGGTCTTCATATTCATCTAGTCCAGAATTCTTGACACGTTGTATAATTTGAAATTTCTCTTCTTCTGAAAGGTCCTTGCGGTATATACTATAAGTTGTACCTTTGTATTTAAAACTAAACATCCATCCATGATCTTCATATTCATCTAGTCCAGAATTCTTGACACGTTGTATAATTTGAAATTTTTCTTCTTCTGAAAGATCCTTGCGGTATATACTACAAGTTGTACCTTTGTATTTAAAACTAAACATCGATCCATGATCTTCATATTCATCTACTAGTTCACGAATATTCTTGACATTTTGTATAGCTTTAAATTTTTCTTCTTCTGAAAGGTTCTTGTGATATTTATAAAGTGTACCTTTATATTTAAATTGAAACATCCATCCATGGTCTTCATATTCATCTAGTCCAGAATTCTTGACACGTTGTATAATTTGAAATTTTTCTTCTTCTGAAAGATCCTTGCGGTATATACTACAAGTTGTACCTTTGTATTTAAAACTAAACATCGATCCATGGTCTTTATATTCATCTACACCCATCTGCTTGCAAATAGCTTTATAATTTTTTTCTTCTACTTCTCGTCCAACAACATTTGCTATGAATTCAGTATCCTGAGTACTCAAAGCTTTGACTGTTGCCGATGGTGAAAAACGCAATTGAAATATGTGGCCTAGCTCATGACCTAGAACAAAATCCATGGCACTTTGCTTATATGTCAGAATATTCTGATAATCTGTTACTCCTCGTGTAATATATCCTGGACTACCATCTTGATCTATGCCGAGAAGATTGTTATACTTTGTATAATCGCTTCTATTATTAAAAATGTAAACCGTTATATCTTTACTTATGCTACTATCTTTGAAGCAAAACTTTTCTTTAAATGCCTCATAGGCAGTTTTAATGTCTGTTTCTATTTGGTTTTGTTCCTGCTCAGATAAGTTGTCGTATTTTATAGTACAATTTATATACCCGTATTTAACGGTAAAGCTGTTAGATAAAACATCATGTATATTTGTGGAAAAATAATTGAACTGCTTTGACTCAGCTTCCTTATACAATTGATGCCCATATTTATCACTAGAATACTTTGGTAGTTTAGGTACTTTGGCAATTAAGTTTTTGTTACTATCAAAAAAAAAGAAATGTCTGTATTACCAATTTCACAATTTTCTATAGATTGTCCGCAAGTACCATCGTTTGCACAATCGTGATGATTTGGGTCAGTCTTCTTATAAAACCATGCGTTAGTGTATTTTCCCATTTTGATACCTCACTACCAAACCTTACTATATTATTATCTTGGTAAAAATCATAATAATTCGTTAACTTATATTTTAAATCTGTATATCAAATGTACTTTTCTCGTAAGGTGCCAATTGTGAAGCTAATGAACTTTATTTGTTTAAAATTTTGCTGAAATAGCTCTTTTTATACTATGTTTTATATAGCTAAACTGACTTAGATTTACCAACAATTTGAAAAACGACAAATTCGTCATTCCGCTACTAGTTAGCGGAATCTATGCCGAGATACCGCGAATGAATCGTGGTATGACGTAGGAAAACCTTGCTTCTTATATTATGTAATTTTATTTTCCATAATATATATTATGTAATTTTTAATGCTAATAAAACTATTTCCCAACCTTTTAAACAGCAACTTGTCGAACCTCCAGATTAGTACTTAAGAGAAAGCGTTAAAGTATCTCTTTAAGTATTATATATTAGTATTTGGAGATCATACTTATTATAGATCTCCAAAGTACTCATAACGCGTAAACTATGTATTCCACTGGGTTATCAACCAAGTTATTCACAATGCCGTGAATAACCCAAATATATGGTCTTGACCGTAATGCTTTACACTGTCTGAGCAGCACTCGCTACTTTGTTTGAGTCTAGTTCATCTAGTTTATTACTAGGTTTTAATACTGCATGTGTAATACCACCAGCAACAAGTCCAACTGCTAGCGCAGCAGCTACAGCTATGCCAACTATAGCTAATACTGATAATTGAACACCGGCAACACCACATCCAACACCGATTGCTAATCCAGCTATAACACCAAAAGCAATACCAGTTTTTATTGCTTTAGTGGCTATTTGGTTGTTTTCTTCATCTATATCAGGATCAGCGCCTGCTTTTAGTAGAGCTTTCATTGTCTTTATTTTGCTAAGTACCTTAGCATGATATAAAGGAGTTTTTCCATATCCATCTTGCACATTAACATTAGCCCCTTTGTCTAATAGAGCTTGTACCACCTTTATATTGCTGAGTATAACAGCATTATGTAAAGGAGTTTTTCCATATCCATCTTGCACATTAACATTAGCCCCTTTGTCTAATAGAGCTTGTACCACCTTTATATTGCTGAATATAACAGCATTATGTAAAGGAGTTTCTTTACATCTATCTTGCGCATTAACATTAGCCCCTTTGTCTAATAGAGCTTATACTACCTTTTCGTCACTACACTGGACTGCTATGTGCAACAATGTGAATTCATTCATGTCATACTTGTCTGGCTGGCTGAATCGGTGATTTATGTCAAATTTTTTCTTCTCCCACTCTTGATACACCCTTAAGTCTATTTCTTGTAGTTTCTTTTTTATTTTTTCAACTACGTCATTACCACTCAAATCGCTGTCATCATTTATTGTACTTAATATCCGTTCCCACTGTTTTAAATCCATATTATACCCCAAAATTTAATTATCACATATTCCATAAAAAAGTCAAGAATATTTATTCAAACCTTTGTCTTCTTTTTTTCAATATACCTACATATCAAAATGGACAATTCATATAGAATCAGCATAGGTATTGCAAGCCCTACTTGGCTTAATACATCAGGTGGAGTTAAGATTGCAGCAATAATAAAAATTACCACTATCGCGATTCTGCGTTTATTTGACAAACTTTGTGTAGTGAGTAACCCTACTCTCACCATCAATGTGAGTATTACTGGAATTTGAAATGCAGTGCCAAATGCAAACATAAATTGGAGAACAAGGTCTAAATATTCGCTAACTGATGGCATAAACTCTATTGGTATACCGAAAGATTTCCCACTATGTTCAAAAGTGATGAAAAACTTCCAGGCTAAAGGAAATATATAGTAATAGACTACAGTAGCTCCCGTTACAAATAAAACCGGTGTTGCAATTAAGTATGGCAACAACACTGCCCTTTCACTTTTATATAACCCAGGTGCTAAGAACATATAAAATTGCCATGCAAACACAGGAAAAGAAAACAAAAGTGCGCTCATTATTGCAACTTGGAGATACACAAAAAATGCCTCTGTTAAGTCTGTGTAAATTAAAGAAAAACCTTCGCTACCTTTTGTTGCTTCTATTAAAGGTGCGAGTAAAAAACGGTATATATTTTCCTTAAAGTAATAACAAAAACCAAAAGCAACGCAAAAAAATAGAAAGCAAAAGATAACTCTTTTTCTGAGTTCTGCAAAGTGCTCACAAAATGAAGCATATTTGTTTGGGTTTCCATTCATACTTTACTATGGCTCAATAATGCTATGTCTAACATTCTCAACGAAAAAGCCCACTCATTGTCATACCACGCTGCAACTCTACAGATGTCACCTGTAACATATGTACCAGTTAAATCCACAATTGCACTATAAGGGTTATGCACAAAATCTATTGAGACTAAAGGTTCCGCGCATACGGAGAGCACATTACTTGCTGCGTTTTTAAACATTTCATTTATTTCTCCAACTGTTACCTTCTTATCAGTCGTAAATTTAAAATCAACCATAGAAACATTGCTAACCGGAACTCTGACGGCAGTGCCATCTAGCTTGCCCTTTAATTCAGGAATTATAGAACCAATTGTTTTTGCTGCCCCGGTTGTAGTTGGCACCATAGATAATCCGCAAGCCCTTGCCCTGCGCAAATCTTTATGATTACCATCAAGAACATTTTGATCATTCGTGTAGGCATGTATAGTAGTCATAAAACCACTTTTTATACCTAAATTGGAGTGTAAAACGTGTACAATTGGAGCCAGACAGTTTGTAGTGCAAGAACCTGCTGATATTACTTTATGCTCTTTTTTGAGCATATCATTATTCACACCATAAACTATAGTGACATCAGCATCTGGAACTGGAGCAGAGACAATCACTTTCTCTGCATTGTGCCTTATTGCTTCTTCACGCTTGTTAAATGCACCAGTACATTCAAGTATTACATCAACATTCCAAGGAATACTTTCAGGGCTCCGTTCTCTATATAAAGAAAATTTTCTGCCATTTATAGATAGCCAATTTTGAGACTCATTAAAGTCAATATCACCACTGAATTTGCCATGAACAGAATCATATTTAATCAAATGTGCATGCTGCTTTGCATTGAGCGATCCATTCACAGCTACAACTTCTATTTGTTTGCTATATTCTTCTATTTCGAAAATAGCACGCAATACGCCTCTGCCTATTCTACCCAGACCATTAATTCCTACACGAATCGTCATCTCTTCATTCAAAAAATTTAATTATAGAGGATATCACTTGATATTTCATTCTATTCTTTTGCTTTTCTATCGATATGAACATTATAGCAAGGAGACAGGGCTAAAAAATTGCTTTACAAACTCCGCCAGCCCCCTTATCATAAAATTGAAGCTATTTATTTATCTTCGCAATCTGCAGATTAAAACGACAAAGGGAACTTTGTATTTGGCGTAAATCATGCTTAATTTTTTGCACTATGTGCACCTCATGTCTTTATAAAACTTCTGGGTTTCTACCTATACAAGCCGAAACGCGCTTATAAAGCGTTTAAGACATCAAAAGACGTCAAATAGAACAAGGGAGAATTTGAATACTAGCTACCCTAGGTTTTCTTTGCCTTTTTTTCTGCTTAGTAAATTTCTTAAACATTTAAACTAAGGTGAGTTGCACTTAAAAGCAGCTAAATTGCAGCGTTTAAGACTTAAAAAACGCCAAATACTGAAAATAGACAATGACCAGGGCTTCTTTTGCCTTTTTTTTCGTTTGGTAAATTTCTTAATATTCATGGCTAAAGATTGCACGAATGTTGCAATTACAAAAGCGTTTCTACTAGGAGGGTGTCATCCCAGTGCTCCTTTTTTTGTCATCCCAGTGCTTGACACTGGGATCCAGGAATTTTATTAAGTTGGTAAGCATAAAAGTAGCCATTTTACGTTACAATACAATGTTTTGATGATTATGGAAAGGCTGGATCCCAGTGTCAAGCACTGGGATGACAAAAAAGAGGCTACTCGGATGACAAGAAAGGAGCACTGCTATTATAGAGTGAAATGAGATCCCAGTGTCAAGCACTGAAATGACATCATAGGGGCTTGCATGACATCATTCTTTTTCTTGGATCCAAGTAGTCAGGGCACTGGGATGACATCATAGAGGCACTAGGATGACACCTTGACAATCGTCATTCCGCTACTTGTTAGCGCCGCGGTGGTATGACGTAGAATTTTATAACCCAGTGTCCAATCTGGATTCCAGTTAGCGTTTTTGGTAACTAAGAAAAGTGCTTCCCCCTTTTAGAGCACTGCATATAATAGAATTATATCGCAGTGCATTGCGAAATAAAATTCCCAATACTACAGGAGGCTTTATGAATAAGAAATTTCTCTATTCACCATTGTCAATAAAAAGCATAGGAGAAAACGGTGTATTTTCTGGTTACGCAAGTGTTTTTAACATAGTTGATAAACAAAATGACCTGATCTTACCTGGGGCATTTAAGGAAAACTTAAATAAAAATAAGATAAAACTCCTTTGGCAACATAATCCAGGTGAACCTATAGGTAATATTATAGATATTTGCGAAAATGATGTTGGCCTGTATATAACCGCACACTTACTTTTGGGCATCCAAAAAGCAAAGGAAGCGTACTTAATGCTCAAAACTGGAGTAATCAATGGACTTTCCATCGGCTATATACCTATAGAGTATGATGTTGATCATAAAAGCGGAGCTAGAGTGTTAAAACAAGTGGAATTGTGGGAAGTCAGTTTGGTCACTTTTCCTGCAAACTTAGCTGCTCAGGTAATCAATGTGAAAAATCAGAACAATGAACAGGAAATGTTAGCAAGAGCGATAGGAAAAGCAAATGCTGTACTTACAGATATGTGTATTTCTGCTTAAAGTGTATTAGGCGGGCAAAGACTTTACCATAATTTGACACCTGCGTTAGTATTTATTTAATATTTATACTAATATATATAACTTTATCACTGTTAAAATTTTCTGTAAATTAAAGTTAAAAAACAAGGTAATTTTATGTACAATACTAATAATAAGGTTGATTATGAAACTAATGTTAAACAAAAATACAGTTGGTCTACTGTATTTGCTTGGTTGTACTTAAAAACGATTGGACGAATACTACCAAAGAAATGGAACAAATGGGCGGAAAATATTCTATCTAATAAAGTAACATTTCAAGATACGACAATGCAGACCGAATGTGTTGAAACAACGGATAAAAGTATTGGAGCTGACTTAAAACCTGAGGTTGCAGAAAAAGGGAGCCAGAGTGAAGTAATAAGTAAGGATGGAGAGGTTCAAACTAGTAAAGTAACATTTCACGATATAGCAATGCAGACCGAGTGTGTTGAAACAACGGATAAAAATAGTGATCAAGCACAGCAGATTGCAGACTTACAATCAGAAAATGGCTTATTGGAAGTGAAAATTGAAGAATTGCGATCTATAATCATAAGGCTTAAAGCGGACTTACAATCAAAAAATAGCTCGTTAAAAAAGGAAAATAGAGAATTGCGATCTATAATTGAAAGACTTAAAAAGGATTATAGAGAATTGGTAGAAGTTACAGATAAACAAGAGAAAGAGTTTTTAGTAAAGTTGAAGGCAAAATCTGAGATGATAGAGTGCCAGGGAAGAGAATTAACTGAACTCAGAGCAGAATTTACCGATAAAATAAACGAGCTTTTAGAAAGGGTGGGAGAAGTCAGGAAAATAAATAGTTTAATGCGGTTAAATGAAGGATTAGATGAAGATAAAAAGGAAATGGAAGCTAAAGTAGAGGATCTTAGAAAACACTTGCAAAGTGCTCAGGAATCTAAACAACAACTGGAGAAAGAATTGATTTAGAAAGTAAATTGAAAGATTTAAGTAGTCAATTAAGTGCTGCTGAAGTAGAGAAAAAGAGCTCAGAAAATGAGGTTTCTAAATTACAAAAACAGGTGCAGATCTTAGAAGAAAGTAAAGAATGGGAATTAGCTGGAATAGGTGATACCTTAAATAAAACTTCTTTGAGCGTGATGGAATTGTTAGTGCAGCAACTACCACTAAATAATCAAGAACAACAAAAGTTGGAAGAAAAGTTAAAGGATGTTGATAAAAGGTTAGAAGATATTGATGGAGAAACTCAAAAATCACAAGGACAAACAAAAACTAAAGCGTCAGATACAGTGAGTTTGGTAAGCGCAGCATCTACTGCAAAATCAACTACTGAATCAACTCTTTCAAAATTACGAAACTTGCCCAATAAGCTTTCTAGGGATAAGAATCTCAATAACTTTTTATCTAGGAAAAACGAGGAGTTAAAAAAAGGGTTTCCTGAATTTAAAGAAAAGCACTTTTGCCATAACGTACATAATAAAACCATAAAATTTCTATCAAATCAAGATGATGGCAAATTTAAAAGCAGTGAGCTGCTTGAATTATTGGAGAATAATTTGAAAAAATCCGCAAGGGAGATCATAGAAGCTAAGGTAAAAAAAGTTGTCAACGAACATTGTAACATTGGAAAAAATGTAGGTAAAGAACTAGGAAATGACACGTTAAAAGCCAAGTTGTCACCTTCTGTTAGAAAATGCGTAAAAAAATTAGAATTTAACAAACAGGAAGGGGTAAATAAGATTGTAGACTCTATCTTGCACAGCTTTAATAGCAAAAATAATAATAATAACGACTCAGGAGAATTACTTAAAGAAATTGTTGTGAAAGGGCTAGTAGAAGCTAGAATGAGATTTTTTTCAGATAAGATTCAAGAGTTACAACTGACATCAAGCATAAGAGATAAATTTTTATCTACAGATCAGGGGATGTGTAATCAAACTCAAGGAGGAGTAAACGAATACCAATTAACAGAAAAAGCTAAAAAAGAATACACACCTAATTCCTCGATGAGTCACACTAATACTGTAAGCGTACATTCATTGAATGCTCAGAGAGTAGCCTAAAGTAGATCCTTAGCATAAAGCACCAGCTCCTCTTTTGTTAAAGTGTAGGAGCTGTCTTCCCAGTGTTGTTTTAGCAATTCCAAGTTTTTACCTAAACTTTTTCCTGGCTGGTGACCTATACTTATTAAATCATCGCCAGATAAAGGAAATTTTGGAATATTGAATGTATTAGCAAACGAAATGTATTTATCAACATTTTCTCCAGACTCAACACCACAAATTTTTACTAAATCAAAATATAGTTCTCTACCAAATAAAGATATGTATTTTTTTTGCTCTTTTTCTGAGAGTTCTGTTTTGATATCGTTGGATAGTAAAAATAGCAGCTTTTTCTTTTGCTTGTTCGAAAGACGTAAAAATTTGCTTACATATTCTCCAAGACTTAGCCTGTCATTTTTTTTAGTAGTCCTAAGGAGTAACGCTAATTTTACTAGTGCATCAGTGCCCAAAAGAAGTGACGAAGACAGAATTTCACATTTTACTTCTTTTGGGATAATCTTTTGCAAAACATCAGATTCTTGCATGCTCTTAAGTGTTGGAAAAGGATCATTGCACTCCAGCAATTTAAGTATTTCATCTCTTATTCTCTCTCCAGAGAGGTTTTGGATCATATGCGAATGCTTTTTGCATACGCTTAGTATTTCATCACTCAAATCTCCGACACATATTTTTGCATGAAAACGAAATGCTCTTAAAATACGTAGATAGTCTTCTTTAATTCTATCTTCAGCGTTGCCTATAAAGTTTAACCTTCGCGCCTTTAAATCCTCGATACCACCAAAGTAATCATATATATGGCCATGCTTATCTGCGTATAGAGCGTTAAATGTAAAGTCGCGCCTTGAAGCATCCGCTTGCCAATTATTGGTAAATTCTACTTTTGCATGCCTACCGTCACATTTCACATCATGCCTTAGCGTTGTGATCTCAAAGGATCTTTTGTTTAAAATTGCAGTAATAGTTCCATGCTTCAGACCAGTTGGAATAGTTTTTATATTACGGAGTTTTAGCGCTTTGATCGTTTGATTTGGAAGCAAATTAGTAGCTAAATCGATGTCGTGGACATTACGTTGCAAAATTGAGTCTCTCACACACCCGCCGACAAGCCTAGCCTCACCACCAAATTCCTCTATGGCATCAATGATTAAACTAGTTTCATGGTCAACTTGCATTTAGATTAGTACGTACTGCAAGTTCATATTATATGAAATGCTTGCAAAAGCCCTATATAAAAATATACAGGGCTATGAAAATTTATTTTACAAGTATTTGTTGTGGATGAAATGGTTGTTCTGCCATCGATTCCGTACCACATCTTGAACTTAGTAAACTTGAAGGGTTTTGCTCTTCAGAGCGTACTATGCGCTGCTTTATATCACTAACGCACTGCCCTACAACATCACCAATTTTTCCATCAGCATTTTCTGCCAATAACTCATCAAATCTCTTCTCAACCTCTGCTCTCTTAGGGTTGTCTTTTGAAACGTTACAATATTCTAAGATCTCATCTAGCTGCAGTTTTTTTGCTAATAGGAAATCTTCTTGCTCTTGTTTAAGTTTGGTTTCCTCTTGCAGTTGTTTTGCTAAACTTTTGTTTATATCAAGCAATGGTTCGAAATGAGCATAGCCTTTGTTTATTATATGCACAATACTACTATCATCATAATCAACTTTATTGTATTCATCTGCACTTTTTGAACCTGAATTGTCTATTAATTCATGCAAAGACAGATCTTGGTTATCAACAGTCTGGTTCTCTATAACATGCAATTTTACATCATACTTCTCACAAAGTATTCTGCCTTCAACTTCAGGATCACCCCATCTATCGTTACGCATAATGTTTGCTGTATAATCATCTACAGTTTCACTACGGTGCTGGCCATCATTATCGTAACTGTTAGCAATAGAATGTACAAACCATTCTGGCGGATTGTTTTGTGCAAATTCTTTACAGTCTTCTCGTAACTGCTCGACAGTAACTTCTATCCCCTTTTGTTGCTCTAAACTTTGTCTAAACGAGTCAAAAAAGCAGCTTCCATTACCAATTGCTTGTCCTACATAGAAATTGTCAGGGTAAGAATTACTATTTAAAGAAGTTACTTCACTTTCAACATTGTAAAAATCACTTAGTAGCTTCTGCTTCTGAGCTGTAGTCATGGTTTTACCTCAATTTAATACATATTACTATACCAACAAAACTGTCAATAAGTAACTAATTAAGTATAGCAGAAATTTTTAAATTATGCAATAGTTATAATTTTACATAGCAAATATGAGCTTTAACTGCGGTATAGTTGGGTTACCAAACATAGGAAAATCAACCTTATTTAATGCACTTACAGAGTCAAGTGCAGCCGAAGCTGCGAACTACCCTTTCTGCACAATCGAGCCAAATATCGGCAAGATTTCGATAAAAGATCAGCGTTTGAAACAAATCGCAGCAATTGCCGGTTCAGAGAAGACAATCTATAACCAATTAGAAGTTGTGGATATTGCAGGCCTGGTAAAGGGTGCGAGCAAAGGTGAAGGGCTCGGCAATAAATTTTTAAGCCATATCAGAGAAGTTGATGCCATTGTTCATCTGCTCAGGTGCTTTACGGATGACGATATCAGCCATGTACACAGTAAAATAGATCCAATATCAGATGCTGAAGTGGTGGAAATGGAATTAATCCTAGCTGATATTGATAGCATAGAAAAAAGGCTTCCTCAATTGGAAAAGAAAGCAAAACAAGGTGATAAAGAGCTAAAGAGACAACTTGAATTAATGCAGGAGGTATTAGCTACTTTAAAATTAGGTAACCCTGCAAGAAGCTTGGAGAATATCGATGGAGATGAGATGAAGTCGCTTCAATTGCTGACAACAAAGCCCGTTATGTACGTTTGCAATGTTGAAGATACAAATGTTATAACTGGCAATGAATTATCTAAAAAGGTAGAGAGAATGGCGGAGGAAAATAAAAGCAAATTTTATTGCATTTCAGCAAAACTTGAAGCAGATATTGCAAATCTTGATAGTGAAGAGGAAAAACAGAGTTTCTTGTCAGAATTTGGCTTACAAGAATCAGGCCTTGATGGAGTAGCGCGTATTATGTATGAAGTGCTGAGTATGATAACTTTCTTTACTGTGGGCCCCAAAGAAGCACGGGCATGGCCAGTAAAAATAGGATCAACAGCTGATAAGGCAGCAGGTGTAATCCACACTGATTTTGAGAAAGGCTTCATAAAAGCAGAAACTATAAGCTTTGCAGACTACATAAAGTATGGAAGTGAATCAGCTTGCAAAGACGCAGGAAAAATTCGCTTTGAAGGCAGAGATTATATCGTACAAGATGGTGATATAATGCACTTTAGGTTTAATGTGTAGCTTTCTGGGGAGCAGTCCTACGTCATACCGCGATTCATTCGCGGTATCTCTTAGCATAGATCCCGCTAACAAGTAGCGGGATGACGGTTGTCAGGGTGTCATGCAAGTAGCTGACACTGGTTCCTTTATGACAGCAGTGCTTGACACTGGAATCCAGCTTTTAATACAACCCCTCACCAAAAATATTGTGTTTTAACATAAGGTTAGCTACTTTTATACTCACCAACTTAATAAAATTCCTGGATCCCAGTGTCTGGGCACTAGGATGACATCCTCCCTAGCGGAGATTGCTCTCAAATCACAATGTTCGTACAGTAAGCACTGACCACTTTGCTTCAATATTTGCGATGCCCCTGAACAGATACAAAAAATCTATTGGTTTTTTATAAATAAAATCCTAAGGCATTTTTTACTGTAGATTAATCATTTGATTATAGTATCATCTTAATTAAGCTTATGCTTGGAATATTTATGAAGAGTATTTTATACTTTGTATTATTAGTTGTTGTATTTGGATCACTGAACCTATTTGCTGTAGAGCAATTTGAAGAAAAGAAAATTGAATCAGTTCATAAAAACGAAAATGTAGGTGCAAGGAAGCAAGATAGCACAAATCAAAAAGATGAGTTGAAAAGCAACGTCGATGCTAAACAAACACAAGAGGCTGAGAGCAAAAGAGTAACCGATAAAGAGGAGCTGCAACACAACGAGAATAAAGCTTCTGTGGTTGAAAAAACTATAAGTGAAGGTGAAAGGATTGATAAAGATTTGCCAAATGACCCGCTAGAAGAAAGCACAGACAAATTTGCTCGAAATTTACCAAATGTGGCCAATAAAGAAATGAATAAAGATTTGAAATCAGAGCCTTTGCCTTTAAGTGCTGATTTAAATGAGAATACAACTGACCCACAAAAAAATCTACAAGCTGATCAGAAGATTGATATAAAAGATAATGAACTTTCAAAAAGTGATGCGAGTCAATTATTAGAGGGAAAAAAAGAAAAAGTAGAGAATCAGTTTGAAGAAAAAAAAGTGAAAGAAACAAACAATAATTCTAAGAACCGCAATAGAGTAAAACCTATAACTAAAAAAGATGAAGAAGAGCAAAGTGAAAAGAAAAATTTACAAAAATGGACAAAGCTAAACAGAGAATCAATAAAAGAATGGGGTCATAAAGATATACAAAGCAAGTTAGTATATAAACGACAATATGATAGCCTTAATGAGCATCTTCCTACAACTGTATTTATTGATGATTACAGTAAGCAATTTTTTTACTGTATTAAGAAAAATAACTTACCTTGCTTAAGAGGAATAATAAGTAAGCTAGAAAAAATTGGATTAACAACTCAAGAGATACTAAGGTTTAGAAATAAATTGGGTGATACTCCTCTCATTTATTCAGTTAAACAAGGTGAGGTAGACATAGTGCGCTTTCTCTTATTACAAGGCGCTGATCTTAGAGTAGTTAATAATAATTTTCAATCCCCAATTGATATAGCAATCGAAAAAAAGCAGATCAATATAATAAATGCGATTGCCGAAATGATGCCACACCTTTTGGAGGATAGAAAAATAGACAATAAAGAAAGCTCAGCAATGTACGATTGGGCTGTGAAAACGAAAGAAAACAATGAGTCGCAGTGCGATAAGCAAGATGATTAGATTTTTGATATTAATTTTAGTTGGTCATTTATGTTATGGAAACGAAACAAATGATGAAAAAAATCAGGTTAGTGATTTTTTAAACGCTCTACATGATGCAAAATACGTATCTTACAGTAAAAAAGACTTTGCTGAATTTTTGGTGCAGTGCCACAAAGAGGGCGTGCCAGAAGATTTTAAGAAAGGTTTTGGTTCTAACTTAAATGGAGCTAATTTTAGCCAACTGTACCTAAGTAAATCTGTTTTTGATGGAGTAAGTCTGATTGGTGCCGATTTTTCTAACACCGATTTATCCGACGTGTCTTTCATTAATGTTGATTTACGTGGTGCTAATTTCTCCAATGCTAATTTACATGGCATTAAAATAAAAGGTACAAATTTGAGTTTTACAAAATTTGTTTCTGCAAACTTAACAGACATCGTATTTGATCAGTCTAATGTTAGTTATGCTGATTTTATCAATTCCGATCTTAAAAAAGTGAGTATGCACAACGTAATTGGTTTGCATACTAATTTCTCGAATGTGAAAATGAATCTCTCCAACTTATCAAACTCGAATGTTAGCTACGTAAATTTTAATGATAGTGAAATAAACGATACTGTTATGCAGAAAAATAACCTTGATAATGCAAGTTTCTTTGGAGTGGATGCATATAAATTAAAGATACAATTTTCTTCATTAAAAAATGCTAACATATATGGTGCAGAGTTAAAAGAATCAGACTTTACAGGTAGCAATCTTTCCGATGCCTGCCTTAATTCTTCTATCATAATTAACAGTAACTTCGACGAAGCTAATTTAAGCAACACACAAATTTCCTATGTGAATGACGATAATTCAAGTTTTGTTCAATCTATACTAAATGGTTCAAAGATAAAACATGTATATGTTTCTGAAGCAAGTCTTCAGGATGCTGATTTATCCAATATTGATTTTAGTTTTAGTGAACTGCATCAAGTTAATGTCTCTAATGCTGACATTCGTCACGGAAAGTTTCATAATACTAAAGTTGCGAATTCTAACATGAATGGCTCATTTTTTGACCATTCACTATTCACCTCTGCGAAGATAGAAGATTCAGACCTTTCTACAACTTCAATGTATAAGATAAAAATCCAAGACTCTCAAGTTTATAACAGTACACTTTCTCGCCATAATATTGATTCCAGTGAAATAGAAAATTCAACATTCTTTAATTTATTAGCTGATAATTCGAGTTGGTCCAATTTAAAAGTAACTAATTCAAATTTTATTGAAAGCGATTTCAGATCTTCTTTGCTTCACGCTAATGCCTTTAGGAAAACTAGCTTTTTTCTTAGCAATTTGAGCAATTCAACAATTAGTGATACGTCTTTTCACTCTTCAAGCATATATAAAAGTTCAGTTGCTGATGCTCATTTAACAGATTGCAAGTTTGATAATTCAATTTTGATTGACAATCAAGGGCAGAAAAAACTTGCAGGTTTAGAAAATGCTATAACTTCAATTGGAGATTTGCAAGAGAAAATATCACAGGGTGAAAAATTTAATGTAAATTATTCTTACTTTGAATTTAAGAATATGAATTTAGAAAATGCTGATTTTTCTAATTCAACATTGAGTAGAGCAAAGTTTGTAAACGTTAATTTGAATAAGGCAAATCTTGAAAAAACCGATTTGCGCTATACTGTCTTTGATAACTCTTCTCTTATTGGCACCAATTTATCAAATTCTAATTTAGAAGGCTCTAGCTTTTTAAACTCTGATCCAAAAAGTGCCATGTTAAAAAATGCAAAGAAAAATGACCGTAAAAAGTGAGGGCGTATTATTGGTTCTATCCTCCCCTTCTGGAGCTGGAAAAACTACTATATCAGCAAAATTACTTGAGCGATCAACTAATTTAGTTAGGTCTGTTTCTACGACTACGCGCAAGCCTCGCCCCGGCGAAATAAATGGAAAAGACTATTTTTTCGTTACCGAAGAAAAATTTCACGAGTTATGCAAAGCTGGTCGGATGCTTGAATACGCCAAAGTTTTTGAGAATTTTTATGGTATACCAAGAGATTTTATAGAGCAAAACCTGAGCAGTGGAATAAGCGTTTTACTAAGCATAGACTGGCAAGGGGCATTTCACTTATTCAAGCTCATGAGAAAAAAAGTTGTGAGTGTTTTTATACTTCCCCCTTCAATGGAAGAGCTTAGGTTGCGTTTGCAAAAGCGTAATAGTGATGATGCAAGCGAAATAGAGCGCAGATTAGCCGAAGCTCAAAAAGAGATAAGCAAACGTGATAAATATGATTATGTAATAATCAATGATGATATTGATAAAAGTGTAGAAGAGATAAGCTCCATACTAAATAAAGAAAGACTTAAAAAACTAAAAGAAAAACCAAGTCTGGAAGACTGATAAAAACATCAATTTGGATATTTGCAGCTATAGTTTCTTATCCTATAGCTATACCGCCGCGAACCGTCATCCGCGATTCATTCCATAACTGTACGAACATTGCAATATGGGCCTACCAGGAGGGTGTCATCCCAGTGCTTGACACTGGGATCCAGTTTTCTTTACAAATTCACCAAAAGTGCTTCATTCTATAACGCAAAACCCATACTCACCAAACCCAATGCATTACTTGCAATTAAGTTTCCTGGATTCCAGTGTCAAGCACTGGAATGACAAGAAGAGGGTACTTGGATAAGAGGTATTGCCCTTCTGGTAGGCCCATATTGCAATGTTCGTACAGTTGTGGATTCATTCGCGGTATAGATCCCGCTAACAAGTAGCGGGATGACGAATTTTTGTTTTTCAAATTATCGTAAGTCAGTTTAGCTATATTTTAGCTAGTAGCACGTTTTGCAGTTACTCACTTTAGCTATATTTATTATTTTTTAAGATTAAACGGTTAAAATAGTAGCAACTGTTCAAGTGAGGTTCAACTATGACGGCAAATTTTCTCACAGAAATTAATTTTCTGCCTTCTTACCTGCCTTTCTATCTGTATTTCAACTACATATAGCTAAAAGTAACTTAGGTTTACCGAAATATGTTTATGGTTAATTATAGGCGATATCTTAAGTTGTCATTCCAGCGCGTGACGCTGGAATCCAGATCTTTTTAAACTGGATCCTATGGTCAAGCCATAGGATGACAGAAGTGGGCTTCGTTAGCTATATACAACGTTTGACTTAATTAAAAAAATTGAATCTTAAATTCAACTTTTTGGTTGTTAGTCTAAGTAGAAAAAAATATTAATACTTACAGCCAAAAGATACGCAGCTTTTAATATTGAGGTTTTAGTATGGGTATAGATCTAAGCGCACTAACTACTAATGCAAATAAATTAGACGAATGCATAGATAAAAATAAAAAGCAAGAGCGAGAGCAGGATAGAAAAGACGAGCAATTGTATGGCACTATAGAGAGAAAGGCAAAAAAAGAAGAACATAAGCGTGAAAAACCAAGAGGTCAAGATGGAACCCTCAAGAAGTGTAAAAGGTTATTTGAGGAAGGTGCTAGCTCTGAAGTATTAACTAAATTAGAAGAATCACTTAGAGAACAAGAAAAATATTATAGGTATTATGTCCAATGCTTCCTTCCAGTGCTAGATAAAGCAATAGAACGATCGAAAAAAATACCAAATGAAACAAAAGATCGAGTAAAGCAAATAATTTTAAAAATTACTTGTAATAGCAGATATTGTAACCAAAATGATCGTAGGGACAGTGAAACAGAGAGTGGCTACGGTAGCGATGTTGAAAACGATCATAAAGTAACGCATAATAATGTTCAATTATTAAAAGCAATCGAAAATGGAAATAACAGGAAATTTAAAAAATATCTCAAAGATTGCACGGATATTAGCAGCATAAAAGATGAAAAAGGAAATAATATTTTACACCTCATTGCGTCGTTGGAAAAGAAACAGAAATGCAAGTTTCTGGGTACCCTAATAAAAACGGTCACCGAGGAAGATTTAGCACAACTTGTTGATAGTAAAAATCAGGACGCTCTTCAGGTGGCACTAATTAACAAGATAACAAAAGAAAAACATGAGTCTCATACGATCCAAAATAATGATAACACACTTAAGTTTCTTACAAAATTGTTAGAGCATGGAGCCAGCTCTGATAATTTAGGATTATCTACAGAAAAATTACAAGACTTAAAAGAAGAGCAAAAGACATACTACCGTAATTTCTTAGAAAAATTAGCAGAGCAAGGAAAGAAATCTAAATTAAAGCCAGAAATAAAAATCAATACAGAAGCAAAAATTAAAGAAATTATACCACGTACCATAAATACTCCAGATAGTAATGATAATTATCAATTACATTTAGCAATTAAAGATAATGATAAAGAACGTTTTGAAGAGTTATTGCAAAAAGGGGCAGATATTAGCCTTAAAGACACAGATGGTAATAATGCTTTACACTTGATTGTTAAACCTGAAACAAAACAAAAACTTAAACTTCTCAATATATTGCTAAAAGCAAGCCAAAAAGAACAATTTATAAAAGCTGTAAATGATAAAAAAGAAGGGCAAACACCGCTCCATCTGGTACTCCAGCGCATACAAGAAAAGAGTAAAGAACCTTCATTGAAACATAAAATAAAAAATGTAGTAAAAAAAGAATTTAAGGATACTGGCAGGTATAAAGCCTTAGAGTTATTTCTACAAAATGGTGCAGATATTACTGTGCAAGATAAAGATGAAAAAAATGCTCTGCACTATATTGCTTCATTCAAAGGAGAACAAAAAGTTGCATGTTTGAAGTTGATTTCAGATAAAGATGATGCTGTAAATACTACTAACAGGGAAGGATTAACACCTCTTCATCAGCTGCTTCAGCATATAAAAGGAAAGAATGAGGATCGATCATGTACAGATAGAAAATTTGAAAAAACTAAAAGGTATGAAACCCTAGAACTATTTCTACAAAATGGTGCAGATATTACTGTGCAAGATAAAGATGGAAAAAATGCTCTGCACTATATTGCTTCATTCAAAGGAGAACAAAAAGTTGCATGTTTGAAGTTGATTTTAAATTCGGTGGAAAAAGAGAAATTTAGTAAAGCTGCAAACGCCACTAACGAAAAAGAACGCACACCACTACAAGTAGCGCTAATTACTAAGACGACAAAAGATAAACATAATTTGGTCAATCCTAAGAGCCGTGATAACACGATCAAGTTCTGTGTAAAATTAGTGCAAAATGGTGTTGACCCAAAGCAGTTAATACTACCCGAAAGATTATGGAGCAAAGAGTATTATAAAATTATAAAAGGAATAGAGAAATCAATGGGTAGAGCGCTTATTCCAGATGATATGAGAACTGAACTGAAGTGCAATTTTGGCAAGAAGTTAAAAGCACGCGATATTGTGAAGTATGTCAATAATGTTGTTTGTAAAGTAGTGACAACGCTTGTATTTACTGCTTTAGCCTGTGCGGTAATATTCAGCGCTTCTCAAGGAAGTATTACAATTGCAACTGCCTCATCTATTATAGCAGTTATTGGAGTTTGTTATCTTATTTACTTGAATTTAGAAAATATTTATGAAGGATTTGGAAAAATTAAAGGAAAGTTTACTGAAGAAAAGCAACTTACACTTCAAGATAACGCACCAAAAAATGATACACAATGCAATAACTCTGTTAAGGATATAGAAAATAAGTCCAACGATTTAGAAGAGCAAGAGGTGCAAAAATCATCAAGTCAATCAGAATATACAGAAAACCCAGCTACTAAAATGAGCGATGTATCAATACTACGTCAATTCATGAATAAGCTAGTAGGGAACGTTCTATAAATATTCACCCTTTCTTAAAACTAAACATTTAAAATAGTAGATAATCGTTGAAGTGAGGTTTAACTATGATACTAGCAGAAACGCTCTTCCGCCTATATTTCGATTACATATATAACATTTTAAAATTTAAATCTAGTTTTTTAGTTGTTAGTTCTCAATCTCAAATTGTTAACACCTACAACTACAAAGATACACAAATAGTTAATTTTTAGCGAGGCTTTGGTATGACAAAAGAAAATTCTACACCTTTAGTACACAACAATAAATTATTGAGCATTATAACGGAAAAAGTAACAAGAGAAAAGCACGAACACCTATACCCAGAAATTAAGAAAGACGGGACTCTCAAAGAATGCAAGAGACTGTTCAAGAAAGGGGCTAGTCCTAAGGTATTAACCGAAGTATTGACCAAATTAGGAGAATTACCGGAAGAACAAGAAAAATATTATAAGTATTATTATACTCAACGCTTCCTTCCAGTATTGAAAGAAAAAATCAAACAGTCAAAAGAACTAGAGGAAATAAAAAAAGAGAAGATAGAACAAGTAATTTCAGAAATTATTAGCCAGAGCAGCAATAAGGATCTTTCTAATAACATTGCTCAAAGTCGTAGAGGGAGTATAGAAAGTGAAGACAGTGGAATTGAAAGCGGCAACAGTAGCAAAGCTGAAGATGATCATGACGCTAGTAAGAAGCATTCAATCAGTAGTGCTAACACAATAAGCGAAGATCAAGAAGTAGAGAACGGGTAACAGTGAAGACAGTGGAATTGAAAGCGGCAACAGCAGCGAAGCTGAAGATGCTGATGAGAAAGACCACATTTCGGGTATACCAATTTCCCACACAGCAAATGAAAACCAAGAAGTAGAGAACAGAATAATGAACAGCAGTGTTCAATATACTGATGAGGAACGGCCAATATTCAAAGCAATCAAAAATGGGAATCAAAGGGAATTTGAAGAATATCTAGAAAATTGCACGGATATTAGCAGTGTAAAAGATGAAAAGGAAAATAATATTTTACACCTAATAGTTACACAATTAGAGAAAAAACAAAAGTTTTATTTCTTAAATACAGTACTAGATGTGAGTAAGAAGGAAGGAAAAGAGCAACTTAAAGCACAACTTGAAAAAGCTGTAAACGATAAAAATGGCAACGGTCAAACACCACTGCAAGCATTGTTACTTAGTAAAGTAACAAAAGAAAAACATAGTTTTACACCTAGAAAACCTTTAAAAAAACTTATTATACCACACTACGACAATACAATAGCATCTGCTATACAATTGCTCAAATTAGGAGCAAATATTGATGATTTGCAGTTGTTTGAAGAAAAATTACAATACTTAAAAGAAGAGCAAAAGACATACTACCGTAATTTCTTAGAAAAATTAGCAGAGCAAGGAAAGAAATCTAAATTAAAGCCAGAAATAAAAACCAATACAGAAACAAAAACCAAAGAAATTATAGAGTATACCATAAATACTCCAGATAGTAATGATAATTATCAATTACATTCAGCAATTGAAAATAATGATAAAAAACTTTTTGAGGAGTTACTACAAAAAGGGGCGGATATTAG
The DNA here is from genome assembly GCF_964028195.1 of Wolbachia endosymbiont (group A) of Pogonocherus hispidulus. Taxonomy (NCBI): domain Bacteria; kingdom Pseudomonadati; phylum Pseudomonadota; class Alphaproteobacteria; order Rickettsiales; family Anaplasmataceae; genus Wolbachia; species Wolbachia endosymbiont (group A) of Pogonocherus hispidulus. The sequence goes on along the minus strand of NZ_OZ034750.1, from coordinate 804,737 downwards.
CCTGAAAGACACAAATGGCAACAATGCTTTACATCATATTGCTTTACTTAAAGGAGAGCAAAAAGTTGCATATTTGGAGTTGATTTTGAATTTAGTAGAAAAAGGAGTGATATCTCAAAATAAATTGAGAGAAGCTATAGATGCTACCAACCAGAAAGAAAACACGCCTCTACAAGTGGCGCTGAAAACAAAAGCGAGGAAAGGAGGAATTAAATATCTAAAGAAAGGAAAAATTTTTGATCCAACGGTTAGTTATAGCAATACAACGAAGTTTTGTGCAATGCTGCTAGAAATGGGCGCTGATCCCCGTTCTCTGGAGTTGGAAGGTCAAGCATTTGATACTAGAAAGTATTATCTAACTTTATGTGGTTTAAAAGATTATCCGAAGACTCCGCATAAAGCACAAGAAAAAGCTAGAGAATTGAAAGAGGAACTTGAGGAAGAATACCACTGTAAAACTCCTTTAAAAAAATGTCAGTCTGGCATTGAAAGAGCAGGTTCTTCCATAAGGAAAGCAGCATCTACTACAGGAAAAGCAGTATTTGCTGCTGGAAAGTACATAGATCCAGCAAAGAGAACCCGTCAAACATTAATATCCATAACAACGGTTATTTTCATTTCAGCTGTAGCATATGGTCTCTCTCGGGGTTACATTGGAGCCCTTGCAGCTTTATTCCTCGCAGCTATTGCTATAGCTACATGTCTTGCTCTCACTTTAGGGTTTAGTGGTGTTAAGAAACGTTTTGAGAAATTAACTAATAAAACAAAGAACCCTACTGACAATGACCGACAGACAAAGCATCCAAAAAGTAAAATAAAAGATACATCAACAAAATCTCCCGCAGATGAGTTGAAGGTTTCCTAGTTTAGTATACCCTCTTTTCCGGAGCGATGAAGTCAATCTCATCGCTCAGAGTTTTTTCAGCCACTTTTTTATAATCAATTTTTACGTTAATTTGACCTTTCTTTTCTTCGAGCCACGCTATAGTGTGCTTCATCCAGTTTTTGTCATCACGTTCAGGAAAGTCTTCACGAGCATGGGCACCTCTACTCTCCTTTCGATTGGCTGCGCATTCCATGGTAATAACCGCTTGTGGAATCATGTTAGCAAGCTCCAGTGCTTCAACTAAATCACTGTTCCACATCATACTGCGATCCTCAAGTGAAATATCAGGCATCATTTTTGCTACCTTTTTTATAGCTTTTTTACCTTCTTCTAAAACTTCAGCAACACGGAACACTGATGCGTACTTTTGCATAGTGTTCTGCATTTCGCTGCGTATTTTTGCCACCCTAAACTTTCCAGAAGCAAATCGCATTTTATTAAACCTATCTATTATCCAATCTGTACAATCTGAGCTCAATTTTTTATGTGATGTACAGGATTTTAGTTTCTCTTTTGCTTTGAGTGCTGCAGCTCTACCAAAAACCACAAGATCAAGAAGCGAGTTAGAACCAAGTCGATTTGCACCGTGCACAGAGACACACGCAGCTTCTCCAATTGCAAATAGTCCATCTACCACTTCTTCCTTACCTTGCTTCAGCGTGATCACTTCTCCATGATAATTGGTTGGAATGCCACCCATGTTATAGTGAACAGTCGGAATGACCGGTATTGGATCTTTAGTGACATCAACTCCAGCAAAAGTTCTTGCGGTTTCGCTGATGCCCGGCAATCTGAGTTTTATTACTTCCGGATCAAGATGTGCTATAGTTAAATACATGTGATCTTTTTTCGGTCCAACTCCCCTTCCCTCTCTAATTTCAATTGTTATTGCACGACTTACCACATCACGGGAAGCTAAATCTTTTGCTTTTGGCGCGTAGCGTTCCATAAACTTTTCGCCCTGAGAATTAACAAGATATCCCCCTTCACCACGGCACCCTTCTGTCATCAAGCACCCTGAGCCATATATTCCTGTTGGATGAAATTGTACAAATTCCATATCTTCAAGTGGTAATCCAGCCCTTACTACCATGCCATTACCATCACCTGTGCAGGTATGCGCACTTGTTGCAGAGAAATAAACACGTCCATATCCACCTGTTGCTAACACCACTTTATGCGCACGAAATTTATGTAATGTGCCGTCGCATAGCGACCAAGCAAGAACTCCGCAGCATGCTCCGGTTTCGCTATCCATAATTAAATCAATCACAAAGTATTCAACAAAAAATTCAGCGTTGAATTTAAGACACTGCTGATATAGAGTGTGAAGGATTGCGTGCCCAGTTTTATCTGCCGCCGCACAAGTGCGTTGAGCTGATTTTCCTTTACCAAAGTGAGTTGTCATTCCACCAAAAGAGCGCTGGTATATTTTGCCATTTTCTGTACGGGAAAAAGGTACGCCAAAATTTTCAAGTTCAATAACAGCTTTAGCAGCGTTTTTACACATATATTCTATTGCATCTTGATCACCAAGCCAGTCTGAACCTTTTATTGTGTCATATGCATGCCAGCGCCAATCGTCTTCACCAATATTACCTAAAGCTGCACTAATTCCGCCTTGTGCTGCAACTGTATGACTTCGTGTAGGAAAAATTTTAGAAATGCAGGCAACTGAAAAATTAGTTGCAGCCATCCCAAGCGTTGCTCTGAGCCCTGCTCCACCTGCACCCACTACTACCACATCATACTCATGTTCTATGATCTCATACGCTGACTTATCCATATTTGCTTATTTTATCATTACAGGCTTATGATATCACAGAAGTAGAAAAAATCTATACAAGTTTTCTATAGCTAATACCAATTCTCATTATTAGTGAATCAAATAAGAGGCATTGCAGAGTTCTCTAATTGCGCATGAGTCAACAATAATTTTTACACAAATCAAAATAGCATATTTCCTCCATAATCTTTAATAATTTTACATAGATTAAAGTAGCACGCTTCCATGGTTCTCTCCGCGGTCTGATATGGCTAGTCTATATTTTAGCCAAGCTGCACTATACTTGTTAGGCGGAAGTGGACGGCAACATGTTGTTTACGAAGTCTAAGCTTCACTCTGCAATCTTGCTTATCCCTTCCATCGGCATTACTACCTTGAGTAAAATTATTGTTGTTTGGTAGAAGTCATAGTTTTAAATCCTCCTGATTAAGTTTTATCGCTATGACTCCCCCACCAGAACCGTGCTTGCAGCTTTCCCGCACACGGCTCCACAATGTAGTATTCACAGCATTTCCTATTTTGTATATAATGAGTAGCATATTCTTGGTTTTGGTAATGGATTAACTTGTAGATAGTGTGTAAATTGCTTTGAATTCATACTCTTCTTCTGACTACGTCGGTTTATCCATTTATACGCTAGCTTGATTATCTGCCAGAAGAATTTATTCAACCAACGGTAATTTCCGCTAACTCCGAAGTAGTTATAGTGCCCTGTTAGTTTTGCTTTAAGTACTGGCCACCAGTCTCTAAGGTGAACCTTATTTCGGATCTTTTTCACCCATTCTTTGGTTTCTTTAAGTTTTCTAGATAGACTTTCTTTCGAGGTTTTATGACCTATCATTACTCTACCTTTACGACTTTTTGTACCATAATGGGTGAATCCTAGAAAGTTGAAACTTTCCGTTTTTCGTTTCTCCCTTATTCCTTTTTGCCAAACTTTACTATTCTTGTTTTGTCTTCAGATATTTCCAGTCCAAATTTTCCTAGCCTTTGTTTCAGCGACTCTAAGAGTTCTTTAGCATCTTCTTCTCTTTCGCAGCAAAACAGGTGATCATCTGCATACCTAACTAGCTCCATATAACCTTTAGATCTTGGCTTGAATTTCTTTTCAAACCACAAATCCAGTACATAATGCAAGTATATATTAGCTAGTATAGGACTTACTATTCCCCCCTGAGGTGTGCCTAATTCAGTTGCTGAGTACTATCAGTCAGTCCGACTTCCTTTGCATCTTCCGTCAGTCCTCGCCTTTGTTCCAACGTACCTTAATAGGAATGCAAAGGATCTCCCAAGTTTACGAAAACTCCATCTCAACACATGATACGGCCTCAGATCCCGATAGAGTGAGTGATAACTTGCCTTATTGTTACCCTTCTTGCTGTCTTCCACTACATGAAAAGTGTCGACCTCTATTTCATCGAGAATTTCGGGACTCATTACCTTCACTTTCGTTGTACCCTGCGTTGTCCATTCCACTAGCTTTACTACGCTCGTTACCTTGCGCAGCATAGTGGTTTGTTCCAGGCTGCTGGCTAGGCTTTGCCTGGATTTTCACCAACTGGACTTTACGCACTTTGCTTGGCGCACTCATGCTCCTCCTACATTTTCTAATAACAAAATTCTGTTTTATTGACTAACATTCTATGCATAATTACAGCTAATTTTCTTGCTACTGCTACAATTGCTTTTTTCATCCCTTTTTTCTTCGCAACCCCAGCTTCTCAACTTGAAATTTTTCCTACTGATTGTAAGTAAGACTTGTGCAGCTTCATACAACATACTTCTACATTCCATGGGACCCATTTTTGATATACTACCATGTCGGTCAACTTCTCCAGAAGCGTACTTTTTGCCCATATAGGCTCCAACTGTATAAGATGTTTCAAACCTATATGATCGCAGCTTTAAATGTCATTGCTACTATAATACCAACTCCTGAAGCAGTAGTTAATAATTTACAATCCTCATCTTTTTTACCTTGCTCTGAGAGCATTTTGTCAAGTTTCCTTATCGATTCTTCTATTGCTTCTAATACCAATTCTCATTATTAGTGAACCACTTTTTCATCCAATAATTTTGATCTTAATGCCATTTAAACCTCGCTATTTTACTTAATTCAGTATGGCTTTTTTTCATTATTGTCTATCCGTTACTTGTATAGCGGGAATTGGTATAATATACTAGATCTGGCGCTTTAGAGGAAATATAATATGTTAGCAGATGCAGATAATAATCAACAGCAAAATAGAGTACAAGCTATAAGAGAAAGAGTACAAAATGTTTATAACAATACTGGTAAAATCAAAAAATTTATTAACATAATTTTACTGGTAAGTATGATTCCTCCATCCTTTTTTCTTGTACAGTTCATTTTGTATTCATGGTTAGTAGATTATTTTTTTAAACCAGGAGAAAATGAAACAAGATTATCGGCCTGGCCAAAAAATATCATTAGGGTAATATTGCAAGCTATTTTAACCGTATGTATTATTATTTCCTGTATACTTTTAGTGCTGCCTATGTTGTTCTTAAGTTTGCTAAACCAAGCACTCACTGAGGAGATACGGCAGGTTTTTAATTTTATACAAGAAGCTCCAGAAGAAGAAAGGCACTTTCTCGTGCACGATTTAGTTAATGTTCTTCCTTTTGTTGCACAAACTACTCATGATCCAAGTGCAGTTTCTAGTATAAATTTAAGTGTTGATAGACTCATAGAAAAATATAAGGAGAACCTAAGTAAGGATGAATTCTATACACAACTAAATAGAGGAAATACAACTGAAGTTGAAGAGTATATTAGGCAGTCAAGCGAATTTACAGAAGATGAAAAATCTCATGCGCTTAAATGCTTGGAGTTTATTAATAAAACAACAGGAGATAGTTTTAAAGATAGTTATAGCAAATTAACACTAAAACAAACAGCTGTTTTGTGTTGGAAAGCTTGCAACGATAGAAACACAGGAACGATAGACCAAAAAATTCCTTTAAGTAATGAGGACATAAAAAACAGAAAGGATATGTTTATTAAAGGTCTTATAGATGCAGCAACAACTTATGGTAATCACGGTCAAAGTTGTGCTGGTGGAACATATAATAAAATGGTTGAGTCTTTATCTGGCTTGCATCCATCGGTAGTTATTACACTAAATAAACAGGAAGTTGGTGGAATGATAAAAGAAACGATTACTCAAAAATTTCCTGAAATGGCCAGGGAAAACCTCAGTAATTTTTCTGAAGAAGAACAAGAAAAAGTCCGAAATGAATTACCAAAGGTCTCACCTGAAACAGTAATGTATATCATAGCTACACGCTTAGCTCTTGAGAAAAAGTGTCAGGGGTTTAGCAGTGGACTAGGTAATGATAAAAAGGAGGAAATACTAGAAGAATGTATGAGTAATTTATCCTATGTTGAACTGAAGAATCAAAACGAAGTGGTAAGGTAAATTATATTTCATTAAAGCGATTTATCTTGAAATATAAAGCAGGATTTTGTGTAATTGTTTCAATTTAGACCTATTTATTGAAATAATGCGTGAAAATGACAGGTCATTGTACAAGAGGTACCTAATTCGCCGACAAGAATGCTAGATAAAGAAACTTACATTTCAATTATTTCATAATTTCTGTATAATCTTAAAAACTCAATTAGTGCGTTATGAAGATAATAATAGGTAATGCTAGTAAGGAATTAGGGGAATCAGTAGTTAACCGGCTAGATGTTCAACCATCCTCTGTTCAGATATCAAAGTTTACCGATGGCGAGGTAAATGTAGAAGTAGCAAATGATCTATATAATCAAGAAGTATATATAGTACAATCTCTTTCTCCCCCTGTGAATGATAACCTTATGGAGCTTTTGCTTATAATTGATGCAGTAAATAGATTAGGAGCCAAAAGGATAGTAGTAATTATTCCTTATTATGGATATAGCAGGCAAGATAGAATTATCAAGAACAATGATATGCAATCTGCTTTAAATGCCAAATTAGTTGCAAATCTTATTCAAACTGCAGGTGCAAGTAGTGTTGCAGTGATTGATTTGCACTCAAGTCAAATTGAAGGATTCTTTGATGTACCGATAACTAATTTGAACTGCTTTGAAGCATTTGTTGACTGTATACACACGGAAAATTTGGCAATTGTTGCACCTGATGTTGGAGCAATTGGCAGAGCACGTGCTTTTGCAAAGACTTTAGAGGAAAAGTACAAGATAGGGTTAAGTGATAAGATTATTGTAGTAGATAAATATAGGGAGAAAGCAGGCACATCTCAAGTAATGAACATAATAGGAGAAGTTGCGAATAAAAATTGTGTCATTGTTGATGATATAGTTGACTCTGGTGGAACATTGTGTAATGTAGCCCTTGCTTTAAAAGGCCACGGAGCAAAGTCCGTAATTTCATGCATCACACATGGCGTGCTTTCAGGAAGTGCAGTTGAAAAAATTTCTTCCTCTTCTTTAGATAAATTAGTGATTACGGATACCATACTTCACAAACTTGAAAAAACTGGTAAAATAGAAGTTGTTTCGGTCGTAGATATTTTAACTCACTTCATCCAAGGAGGTAAAGATGCCAGCTAAGTCAACAGAAGACGTTATTACTTCACTAATAGAATTTGCAAATAAGAGAAAAATAACAATTACCAAGGAAGAAATGCTTAAAATTGCACAGCTTGTAAGGATTAAGTTATCAAATGACGAGATTGATCACTACTCCAAAGAACTGACAATGCTGGATTGGATACATGATACTTTATTGCAAGTTAATACTGAAAGTGTTTCTCCTATGCGTTATGGCAGTATAGACAAGGACATTCATGTACGCGATGATGTTATAAATTCTCAAAACATTAAAGAAGAGATATTGTCCAATACAAAACCTGAGCATGGGTATTTCGTAGTGCCAAAGGTTATAAACGATTAAGGTAAAATAAGGCTCATATCAATTCTATAATAGATCTACTTTCAAAGTATCCGTTCAGAAGAGTGGCAAAACAGGTATAGGGAGAGTAGACCGGCGGACCTTCCCCGCCAGCCTCTCGCAGAACTGTGCATGAACCTCTCGACTCACACAGCTCCCATTATTCGGCCCTTGCTACTAATTATAGCATAATCAAGGACTCTGTTTTAATCAATTGCTCATCCCATTTCTGGTTGACAAGTAACTAAACTAAATCCCTTCGCTCCATCTCCATTACAGAGACTTCTTCACTACTACGCGCCCCTGTTTTCCGCATCGGTACTCTCACCCTTGGAGTTTAGCTCCTTGGATTTCTCCCTTATCATCGAAACGACAGGTTCCCGCAGTTCCACGCAATAGCCCAAAATAGATTCACGCCACCTCTATGCCAGACGCCACCTATCCAGTAAACAAGCTCCCGATACCAGGTTAGCCTGGTTTTGACGTCGTCTAGTTCCTTTCGACACTTTATCAGTGGTTCATTTGCATTCGTCTCTCTATTTCACACATGACGCATAATTGCGCCTTTTCCATAACGCTCACTACCTTGCCAAAGCAGTTTATGGTTGTTTGAAGCCTGCTCTTGTAAACCGGCTCCGAGGGGCCCACCCTCATCTATTGCGTAGCTTTTGCACTTAGTTTGCTCTTACTTGAACATTCTTTGTGTCTCTACGGCACACCTAACCCAAGAAAGGTTTCCCTACGTCATATCAACTATGTTTTTTTTAAATTTTTTGAATTTAGTTTTATTACAACTCTTGTTTATAATTTTGTATTTTTATTCAATTAGAAAATGCATTTTTGACAATAAACACCCTAATTTATCATAGAAAAATTTTATATCAAACAACAGATTTGGACTTTGCAGCAGCCATTGCAGCCGTTAGTACGAACATTGCTTCTACCGCCTGTTATTCTTCGATAACCAATAACTTTTCCACTTTCTTTTGGATGCGCCAGCAAGACTTGCTACTTCTTTTCTGTTTAAGTAGCCAAGCTCTGGCATCAGACACACAAAATCTTGAGATAACTTTGCCTGGCACTGTTCTCAGAATTTTTTGGCGCTTCTATAACTCTAGATTTTTATCAATGATTTTTTGTATGGCATTATTGAGTTCATCTATTTGACTATTAAAGAATTCTATAGTTTTTTGACAACTTTCCCTTACATGGTCATTTTCCGGTGCTTCCAGTCTACATTTTTCTTGAGCCCTCATTTGTGTAACGACGTTGACAAACAAAGTTGATTGTTCTTTAGAGGTAGGTACAAATAGAGAAAGAGTTCTATGACGCATACTGAGCAAGAGCCATTGCATCTAGATTTTGCTAAAGTTCCGTGAGACAAGATAAAGCTTTTGGGTATTAGCTCAGCGATATTCTTGTCAATAAGAAAATGCGATAAACCAATTCCCTGTATTTTCTAAAGTTACTAAAGAATTAGGTAAGATATCTGAAAACTTTTTAAACAATTGTTGCCAACCAGAAGCATTATTATCAAATTCGACAACACTCTTCTGTGTGTGAACCGCAACAACATTTTTAAATTTTCCGATGTCAATACCAATAAAGTTTTGATAAGATGTAACCATATTAATAACCTCGATAGTTTATTGATTTAAGATTGTAAACGGGTGCATACATATGTCCCATGCAACTATTCAAACGTATCGAGGGCTAGTGTACCTTGATATAAACGGTTGTCAACGCCGCGTCGGTCGCACACGCCCGCTATTCCTATAGTGAGTAGAGTTATCTTCCCTCTTGTTTCTTTTATAACATATTTTTAACTTACAACTGCCGCGGTATCTCTAGATCCCGCTAACAAGTAGCGGGATGACGGCTTCTCAAATTGTCGTTAGCTATATGTAATTTATTCGAGAGATTTGCTGAGTGGTAAGATTTTTCCTGATACGCTGCAATCGTTAGAAGCTAACTCCACAAATTTATCTGTTAGTTTATCAGGTGACACCAATTCAGATCCAGGAAATGCCTGCTCACTACCCACAGGTCCTTTCGTGTATACAGCATTTACACATAATTTTGTATGTTTTGTCTCAGATGCATATATCTGCACCATTATTTCTAGTGCAACTTTACTTGCAGCATACGGCATCCAATATGGATAAGAGGAAGGAGAAAGTGTCACCTCTGAGGTCATGAATATCACTCTTCCAGCATTAGACTTCTTTAGCATTGGATCTAAGTTTTTTAGTAAGTACCAATTGGCAGTAAAATTTGTATTCATTACGTTCTGTAGCTCTTCAATCTCACAGTCGTGAATAGGGTTCAATTTGCCTAAAATTCCAGTACATGCAACTAATATATCAAGTGCTCCAGATTCTGATAATTTCAGACTTTCTATCATGTTTGTCAGTATCTTTACATTCTCAAAGTCTAAAAGGTCAAGCTGAATTAATTTCACAGAGCCTTCTTTAAATTCTTCAAGCTCTTCAATTTCATTATATAGTGGCTTGAGATTATCAAGAGATCTTGAAATCAGAATCACACATGCACCTTCTTTTACAAATCTTTTTGCAACAGCAGAGCCTATTTCACCTGAAGCTCCGGTGATTAAAGCTACTTTACCTTCTAACTTACCCATTTCTTTCTCCTTAGCGAGATTCATTGAAATATTTTAGCTGAAAATTAAATTTTGCTCCATATATAAAAATCAAACTTAGCATATAAAAAAATAGTAATGACACTACCATACCACCTAAACTTCCATATATCAAATTCAGTTGATCAAAGGAAGCTTTTAAGTATTGCTTGAAAGCTGAAGCAGAAATTGTCCAAAGAATAACAGCCACACAAGATCCAGGAAAGACGTCTGATAAATTTTGTTTTATGTTTGGCAACATAAAATATAGCCAAGAGACTACTGTGAAAAGTACAAATTCAATGAGGAGATATTTAGTATAACTAATCCCCTGATAGGAAAAATCAATTAGCATTGGCACTAATGTAGAGAACACTATAGTTAGAGTTATAATAAGCGTGATCACTAAAAATTGTAGTATACTTAACAACCTTCTTAATATATAAGGTGGTGAAACCGGAACTTTATAAGCTTTGTTCAATATTGTTCTTAGCCCTTCAATTGTTGACGAGGCGGTCCAAACAGCGCCTACAATTGCTAAAGTTAGTAAGCTTTGCGGCGGGCCTGATATTATCTCTCTGATACGCGGCATCAAAGATGCCAAAATATCCTGTGGCATGTTATCAATGATAAATACCCAGCCAATGTTATACTGGTCTAAGAAATTTGCGAATGTTGACGCCACAGCCATTAAAACAATAAGAAAAGGGAATATCGATAACAGGATTAAAAATGATAGATACCCTGCATGCTCCACTCCATCATTATGAATTGTGTCAATCAAAGCACGATAAAGGCAATAAACGATGCTGTAAAATTTCTGTAGCACTGTAATATAAACGAACCAAGAAAAGTATTCTAAATGAAATAAAGGATACTTTTAAGCAAAAAATCCTCACCGTTTACTTAAATTTAATCGAAATGGTAGATAATCCAGCGTTAAATAGAAATTATCGGAGGCATAATGAAAAATTTTCTTCTACTTGTAGCTTTAATTCTCTCCTTTGCATTTGATGCACGTGCTGATCTAGATGCAACATCAGCAGTAATATGCAAAATAATTGGTTATACTCACGGCATAGGTGGGCCGATGATCACAATAGTGATAATAGGTGCAGCTTTACTTGCAATATTTGGCAGAATGCCGTGGCCAGCTCTTTTTGCACTCGGTGCATTTACTGCTGTGTTTTTTGGTGCTCCTGCCGTCGTTTCAAAAATAGCACCAGGTACAGCAAGTAAGTGCGAGACATGTACTGGTGGACAAACATTGAAGCCTGATGCAAATGGAGTATACAAGTGTCAGTAAAAAGTATTGGGTAAATGATACAAGTTGTATCATTTACTCAAACTTAATCAAAGTGAAAGATAATCTAGTGAAATAGAAACTATAGGAGGCATAATGAAAAATTTTCTTCTACTTGTGGCGTTAATTCTCTCCTTTGCATTCGATGCGCGTGCTGATCTAGATGCAACATCAGCAGTGATATGCAAAATAATGGGCTATACTCACACCCTAGGTGGGCCGATGATCACAATAGTGATAATAGGTGCAGCTTTACTTGCAATATTTGGCAGAATGCCGTGGCCAGCTCTTTTTGCACTCGGTGCATTTACTGCTGTGTTTTTTGGTGCTCCTGCCGTCGTTTCAAAAATAGCACCAGGCACAGCAAGTAAGTGCGAGACATGTACGGGTAATAAAACATTGCAAGAGGACCCTGTAGGATCAGGGAAGTATAAGTGTAAATAAAAGTATTGGGTAAGTGATACTTCTTGTATCATTTACTCAAACTTAATCAAAGTGAAGGATAATCTAGTGAAATAGAAACTATAGGAGGCATAATGAAAAATTTTCTTCTACTTGTGGCGTTAATTCTCTCCTTTGCATTCGATGCGCGTGCTGATCTAGATGCAACATCAGCAGTGATATGCAAAATAATGGGCTATACTCACACCCTAGGTGGGCCGATGATCACAATAGTGATAATAGGTGCAGCTTTACTTGCAATATTTGGCAGAATGCCGTGGCCAGCTCTTTTTGCACTCGGTGCATTTACTGCTGTGTTTTTTGGTGCTCCTGCCGTCGTTTCAAAAATAGCACCAGGCACAGCAAGTAAGTGCGAGACATGTACGGGTAATAAAACATTGCAAGAGGACCCTGTAGGATCAGGGAAGTATAAGTGTAAATAAAAGTATTGGGTAAGTGATACTTCTTGTATCATTTACTCAAACTTAATCAAAGTGAAGGATAATCTAGTGAAATAGGAACTATAGGAGGCATAATGAAAAAATTTCTTCTACTTGTGGCGTTAATTCTCTCCTTTGCGTTTGACGCAAATGCTGATGAAACATCAACAGTAATATGCAGTATAGTAAAATACACTCAAGACCTAGGTGGGCCGATGATCACGATAGTGATAATAGGTGCAGCATTGCTTGCAATATTTGGCAGAATGCCGTGGCCAGCTCTTTTTGCATTAGGTGTGTTTACTGCTGTATTTTTTGGTGCTCCTAAGATTGTAAAGGCAATAGCACCAGGTACAGTGCAAGCATGCCCGTAGGAGCGTGCTATGTGACAGCGTTGCAAATCTTTGCTTGCAATATTTGGCAGAATGCCATGGCCAGCTCTTTTTGCATTCGGTTCATTTACTGCTGTGTTTTTTGGTGCTCCTGCAGTTGTAAAGGCAATAACAGGAAAAGAGACGACTTGTACCACAGCAGGATGTACTGCTAACGGTGGAAAGTGGGATGCAGCAACAGGAACGTGTACATCATAGATCTAAAGTTTCAAAAAACATTAGCTAGGTGGTGCTTCTTAAAGAAGCACCGTAACTGCATGATTTGAAGCGATCTCCACTAGGAAGTGTTTATTCCATATCATTAGAAAGGGCGTTATCCAAGCAGCTCCCTTTTTTGTCATGACACCGTCCTTTTTTCTGGATCCAAGTAGTCAGGGCACTGGGATGACAGGAAGAGAAGGCTACTTGGATGACACCATTATAGAATGAACCAGTGTCAGCTACTTGGATGACAAGAAAGGGCACTAGAATCCAGTAAGCTTATTTATGCATATAAAAGGTTATTATTTTGTAAAGTCAAAGTTGCTTTTGGTTTTAAGTTAAAGTACAATAAATGCAAAGGTTTATATAATGAATTAAACTGGATCCAAGTAGTCAGCTACTTGAATGACATCAGACAAACAATCGTACACATGCTAGTCAAAATAGGTACCAGAGGAAGTAAGCTTGCAGTTGCCCAGGCTTTGGAAGCAAAACAAAAGTTGCTGGATTCTTTTCCTAACTTATCTATTGAAATTGTTAAAATAAAAACTTCCGGAGACAAGTATGCAAATGCAAACCTTGCTGAAATAGGAGGTAAAGGATTATTCATTAAAGAAATTGAGGCTGAATTGCTCGAAAATAATATAGACATGGCAGTTCACTCGCTAAAGGATGTGCCTGCGTTTTTCTCAGGGGGTTTAACAATTCCTTGTGTTTTAGAAAGGCTAAGTCCATGCGATGCGTTTATTTCTCATAAACACAATAGCCTTGAGTCTTTGCCACAGCAGGCTACTATTGCCACTTCTTCAATAAGAAGAAAAGTTCAGTTGTTAAATGTTAGACCAGATTTAAATATAGTACCGCTACGTGGAAATGTAACAACTAGATTGCAAAATCAAAGTTTTGATGGAATAATTTTGGCTGAAGCTGGACTCATAAGATTAGAAAAGCATCACTTAATTACAGAGGTATTGCCACCAAAAGTTATGTTAAGTGCAGTGGGACAGGGAGCGATTTGTATTCAATGTAGAAGGAATGATGTAAAAATTATCGATCTTTTAGAGAAAATTAATAATAATATGTCTTTTATAAGAGTGAAATCAGAGCGCAGTTTTATGAAGACAGTGAATGGTTCATGTTTTACACCACTTGCAGCTTTGGCTGAATATGTGAACGAAAATATGCTACACCTTTGTTGTATGTTAGCAAGTGGAAAAAATATATACTTCACTGAGCGCACTTCATTTATAGAAGATGCGGAGAAAATGGGTATGAATGCAGGACTAGAGTTGAAATCAAAATGCTTATAAGCTTACCTAAAGTACGTGGAATCTATCGTTATGACATCTTAATGTCTAAAGCGACGTGGTTAAACGTCGGTGGACGAGCTGATGTGTTATTTAAACCATGTGATATTGAAGATTTAACATACTTGATTAAAAATACTGAACTGCCAGTTAGTGTTATTGGTGCAACATCCAACATAATAGTACGAGATAGTGGCATTCGAGGAATAACAGTAAAATTAGGTAAGGAGTTTGCATATATTAAAAGTAAGGGTAACAACTCTATTGTAGCTGGGGGAGCTGCGCTGCTCAGGAACCTTGCTTACTTTGCAGGAGAGCAACAAATTAGTGGACTCGAGTTTCTAGTTGGAATTCCAGGAACAGTTGGTGGCGGAATAGAAATGAATGCAGGTGCGTATGGTAGTGACATCGCAAGCGTTGTACAATCCATAAAAGCAGTGAATCTAGAGGATGGAAACCTATATGAGTTCTCCAGCGAAGAAATGGGGTATTTTTACCGTGGACATAGCCTAAAAGGAAATTGGATTTTTGTTGAAGCTGAGTTTAAAGGAGTAAACTCAGAGCATGAGGTTATACTCAGTAAGTTAAAGGAAATTATCGATAAAAAAAACAAAAGCCAGCCAACGAGAGGAAAAACTGCTGGGTGCATATTCAAAAATCCAAAAAACTACCGAGCATGGGAGTTAATTGATAAATCTGGCTGCCTAGGGTTAAATATTGGTGGAGCTAGAATCTCTAAGAAACATTGTAACTTCTTGCTCAATTACGATAATGCAACTGCATCTGACTTGGAAAACCTTGGCAACAGAGTAAAAGATGCAGTGAAGGATAAATTTAATGTTGAACTTGAGTGGGAAATAAGGGTTTTGGGTGGCTATTAAACAGTTTTTATAGCTGCTGTATATTCGTTCAGGAGAACGGCAAATAAGGTAGACAAGTAATCTATAGCTAACTGAAAAAAGGTTTCCCCAGAAGGGATAAAAAGGTATAAAATGGCTTTAGATAAGGTAGAATGATGCCAAGGCCATTGGGAGTGTTAAATAAACTGTGTCAAACCGCATTTTTAGTTTAACTCAATTTTCAGTCTGTTAGGAAAGAAAATGTCGAGCTGAGATATAGTCAATGCCCAATCATGTACAGGCATCGTCCATTTCTCCTCTACTTTCTTTATAGCACAATATACCTGTTTGTACAAGCTGGTAAACGAGCCCTTAGTTTTAGTGAACTTTCTGATCTGTCTGTGTAGCCCCTCTATGGGATTGGTGGTGTAAATTATCCTCCTAACTGGGTCAGAATACTTAAAGTAACCAGATAAATTTTCCCAGTTATTCTGCCAAAACCATAGGGTACTTTGTGCCCCATTTTTCACCCAATTCCAATAGATAATTCTCGGCAATTTCCCTGCTTGAAGCTTGATATACCTTCTTTAAATCGCTCAAAAAACTTTTTGCATCTTTACTAGCCACGTACTTCAGTGAGTTGCGTATCTGATGCACTATACATAGCTGTACTTCCGCATTAGGGAACACGCTGTTTATAGCTGCAGGAAAGCTTTTTAGCCCATCAACGCAGGCAATTAGAATATCTTCTACTTCTCTCTCTTTTAGATCATTTAGTACTCCCAACCAAAAGTTAGCTCCCTCACTTTCAGCCAAATAAAAGCCCAGTACTTCTTTTCTGCCATTTTGCTAATATGTTGTACATACATTTACTCACGCAATGTCCGTCCTCCTTGATCTTAAAAAACATCCCATCCATAAACACTATTGGATATACTGATTGCAGTGGACGGCTCCGCCATTCATTGATTACAGGCAGTAATTTGTCAGTAATACTTGATATCTCTGCCACCGATATTTTGTGATCATAGGAGAGTAGACCAGCGGACCTTCCCCGCCAGCCTCCATAAGTGTTGAAAGTAATACAAAAAGGATATAAAGAGCTATTATTGCAGAAAAATGGAGGCAATAATGGATCAAATAGAAGGCATATTAAACTTAATTAAAGACAAGGATTTGGAAAGGCTAGGAAAATTAAGTGAGATAGATAAATGCAATACTAAGTTAGTGGGCAAAATCATATTTAAAGGCTTAATGAAGTTAATATTAATGGGTCAGAAAACAAGCTTAAGAGCATTAGCAATGGTAATAAACAGGTGTGTGATAGATAAAAATGATGACAAAAGTACAGTCACATAAAGTGGCTTGTCGAAAAGGTTAAAAGTTCTGATTATTTTAAGGGAGTATATATTGATCTGATAAACAAAGTTGAAAAATTGTTGCCCAAAAAAACGTCACATGATTTACATAGATTTGATTCAACAATCATAAATTTATCAGGGTATCTTATAAAAGATGGACTAAAGTTAGGTAACCAAAGTAATAAGTCAAAGTAAGTCTGGGATTAAAAGGACAATTGCCAACAAGTATAAGGTTTTGTAAAGGGCAAGAAGAAGGTAGTGAAGACATAGCACTGGTAAGGGCAATCAACGAAGCAAAAGTTAAAAAAGAGGATATTTTGCTATTTGATAGGGGAATCAGAAAGGTTGGAACTTTTGCTGAGTTTGATGAGAAGGAATACAAATTTATAACAAGAGTTGAAACAAGCAGAAAGCATGATGTTGTAAGTAGGAGTAAAGTTATTCAAGGACAACAGCAAGATGGATCAGAAATTTTAGAAGATATAATAGTTAATCTTTATCGCGCACAGGGCAAAATTGCAGAAAAGCATAACTTACGTTTGATAAAAATCAAAAACAAGGCAGGAAATGAAATAAGGTTTTTAACTAACTTGTTTACAATGCCTGCTTATGATGTTGCACAGGCGTATAGGCGAAGGTGGGACATAGAAGTATTCTTCAAATTTATAAAGCAAAACCTTGGATATAAACACTTTTTGAGCCATAGCATGAACGGAATGAAAGTATATATTTATATGATTATTATTACAGCCCTGCTGTTTCTCGTTTATAAAATTAAAAACAATTTACATGGATTTAAAATGGCATTATTGCAATTTACACTAGATCTTAATGATTCTTTTATACGCTCAATTGTTTTACTATCAGGAGGTAATTTACATGTTGTCGATCATCTTATATCACGCCATTTTTGATACTTTCAACACTTATGCACCAGTCTCTCGCAGAACTGTACGGAAACCTCTCGGTTTATACAGCTCCCATTATTTAGCCTTTTGATCCTAACCCAAGTGTCCAATGATAGAAAATATTTGGAGACCTCTTTCTCACTTTTCCTAGAAATTGCTTTGCTAGCCTTCCATGATCCCGAAGTTTCTTGTATTTTGTCCTGACCCATCTTATGAGGTATCTCTCTATGTTTCTGAGAGATGTATACATCTCCGATTTATAAAACCTGCCATAGCCAGCCTCTGACTATTGGGTTTACCTTCTTCGATATTTCCTCCAAAGTTGTTGATGTTTGCCTGTGTATTCTCCATGACCTTATGATTTGACTAATCTTCTTCTTGGCTTTGTTGCTAATTGCAGGTAGAAATGAGACAAAATAGTTTCCTATTTTATTGTTCTTTGCCAGTCTAGGTCTGAACGTGTAACCCAGAAAGTCAAAGCTCTGTGTTGGAAACTCACCTCTCCTACTGTCATCCTTACAATACACTATTCTTGTCTTTTCAGGATTTAACTTTAGTTTGCATTGTGCCAATCTTCTTTCGATTGCCTCCCTCATATAGTCTGCCTGTCTCTTGGTTTTGCAGTGCACTATTGCATCATCTACGTACCTCTCAAATGGTATTGTGGGGTAGTTTTGCCTCATCCACATATCAAATGCATGATGCATAAATATGTTAGAAATGATTGGGCTTACAGAACCTCCTTGCGGAACTCCCTTTTCCCTAACTACCTTACTGCCATCTGCTAGCTGAATAGGGGCTTTCATCCACCTTTCAACATACAGTATAATCCATTTGCAGTCTGTATGCTTCTTGATAGCTTGCAATGCCAATTGGTGGTCCAAATTGTCGAAAAATCCAGATATATCAAGATCTATCGTCCAATCGTACCTCCAGCATCTTTTGCGTGCTGTATCTACCGCATCCAGTGCTGATTTATTTGGTCTATAACCATATGAATCTTCGTGGAATTTTGGCTCTACTAGCGGCTCAAGATACATAGAAGCAGCCGTTTGCCCTATCCTGTCGAACACTGAAGGAACACCTAAAATTCTTTGTCCTCCTCCCGTATCTTTCGGTACTGCTACAGCTTTTACAGGCTCTGGAAAATAACTTCCGGATGACATCCGATTCCATAGTTTGTATAGATTGTCTTTTAGATTTTCCTCAAACTTTGTTATCGAGACCTCATCTACACCTGCCGCACCTTTATTTTTGGATACTTGTTTATAAGCTTTCCAAATCAGTTGCTTTGGTATATCAAAAGACTTTGTTTTATTCATTAATTCCTCCCATTACGATTAACAAAACAATTAAAACTAAATCCCTTCACTCCATTTCCATTACAGAAACTCCTTCGCTACTACGCGCCCCTGTTTTTCGCATCGGTACTCTCATCCTCAGAGATCAGCTCTTTGGACTTCTCCCTTATCATCGAAACGACAGGTTCCCGTAGTTCCATGCAATAGCCTAAAATAGATTCACGCCACCTCTATGCCGCTACCCAGTAAACAAGCTCCCGGTACCAGGTTAACGACTACCCCCTGGTTTTGACGTCGTCTCTACGCTTTCGACACTTCATCAGTGGTTCACTTGCGTTCGTCTCTCTATTTCACACATGACACATAATTGTGCCTTTTCCATAACGCTCACTACCTTACCAAAGCAGCTTATGGCTGTTTGAAGCCTGCTCTTGCAAACCGGCTCGAGGGGTCCTCCCTCATCTACTGCACAGCTTCAACACTTCCCGTGTTTCTACGGCGCACAATCATCAGCGTAAAAAATTATACTGAGAGTTTGCTGTGCCCGTTGATGCGATGTTGTACCAAATTTTTTCTTTCTATATAGAAAAAGTTCACTCTTTAATATATTGTTCCAGACCGTGTAGTGCTATACAAGCTAATAATGGAGAAATAGTTCCTCCTTGAATCGTACCACTTCTAGTTGGTTGGAGAGTTCTGTTTTCTACTACACCTGCTTTCAACCATCCTTTTATAATGCTTCTTAAAGTTGGTGTGGTATTGAGTTTTTCAAGCAATGCATAGTGTTTGATATTGTCGAAACATCCAGAAATATCAGCATCTAAACAATATGCTGTTTTCTGTTTGAGTGCACTGAATATGGCTCCAATAGCATCATGACATGACCTACCAGGTCTAAAACCATATGTGTTCTGCTCAAATTTTGCCTCCCATTCTGGTTCTATCACCATTTTTACAAGCGTTTGTTTTGCTCGATCTGTTATCGTGGGTATCCCCAATGGCCTCTTCTCAGTTTTTCCAGGTTTTGGAATCCAGACACGTTTTGATGGTTTAGCCTCTTCTCTTATATCTAAAGAATATGCTAATTGCAATCTTTCCTTTTGATTAAGGCTAGCTTTCCCATCAACTCCTGCTGTCTTTTTACCTCTATTATCCTGAGTAATTTTCCTAACAGCAAGCATTTTCCCGCTTGTCGATTTGAGTAATAATCTCTGAAGATTATGCATCTTTTTGATATCATTACATTTAGAAGCTCGGTAAATTCTTTTTTGTAGCTTAAATGAAAATTTCTCCAGCTTACGCCAAGGAATTTCATTCCATTCATACCTAACTTTTTGTTGGTCCATAACATATACACTACTACTCACAACTTTACCCTCCAAATTATAGTGTCCACGTCTGCATATCCTAAGTATTACTTTAGGCTTTAGCTTCTTAGACAATCCTTCCAACATAAATGCTTATGGCTGGCAACCTACTTATATCCAGATGAATATAAGAGCATTTATATGGTTACCCCGTTCCATAATTTTGTTTCCCGTTGGACTTAGATCCCTACTGTTTACCGGAAGCTGAGAACATCAATAATTAAGGATAGGAAACCTTAATTCCTCTTTACTTCATACCTTTTGGTCTATGCGTAATCAACCTTATTTCGCATATTTATCATCACGATAATTCAAACATAGGTTCTTCTCATAATCATATCCAACTCTGTTCGCAGGGATTTGTTATAAGGTTTAACATTACCCGCTTTTATCTCATGCTTGCATCCCAGAGGTTGCCAGTCTCTGAAATGTGAGACATACTTTATCCCCGATGTCTAGGGAAGATGGAATTTAACCATCACAAAATCACGACTTCGGGTCGCACTCCTACTTTGATAATGTGCGACATCATACTCTTATGGAAAAGATTTCCAAGAGGATAGATGACAAAGAAATCATGCACTTGATCAAGCTAATTCTCAAGGTAGGAGGGAAACAAGGAATAGCGCAAGGGTCACCAGTTACTCCGCCAACAACGTTGCAAATTTTTCTTTTCTTCTCCATTATGTCTAGAAGAGTTTGGTAGTTCTTTTACGCGAAACACCACGTTTACATCCTCAAGATTAATTTCAATTCTCTTGACTAACGTTCTGATAGTATCACAGCCAGTCTGCGTTATCAAGGTTCAATGCAATATTAGAAGAAAAGTCTTCTAAATTGGTTACAACTAGAGTTAATTCCTGTTTTAATTTCTTTTGATCGAATATTCTTTTTTTCCCTTCTTCAATTGTTTTTAAGCTTTGTTTCATTGCTTTAATTCGTGGTTCAAATTCTTCTTGATTATTGAGCATCACTATCAATAAGTCTAGCAATACCTCGTTTTAATTTATTTTCTTGTTTCTCTAGTAAATCGCTTTTTTTATCCCACGATGATTTTTTAAACTCTGAAAGTCTATGTTTGTATTCTTCTAAAACCCTATTTGGATTTTTTAATAAATGCTTAACCTCTTCCCACACAGCTGTTTCTAATGCATCTGTACGAATGTGTTTATTATCACAAATTTTATTACCACCAAAACGGTAAGAATCTCTACCAATACAACGATAATAAGCATAATGATCAACTTTTTCTCCTCGCTTATTTCTTACAGGACTTCCGTAATATGCATAACGACAACGCTTACATACGATTAAACCTTGTAGTAAATGTTTTGCTCCTCTTTCTCTTGTCCTTGCTATTTTTCTATTCTCAGCTAATTGTTCTTGAACTATATCAAATATATCTTCGTCCACTATATTTGGCACTTTAACATAAATCCAATTTGCTTTTTCAACAGAATAGGTAGAGTAATTATCTTTCGGTTGTTCACAAGAATGTTTCTGTGGTCTGATATGTTGTAACTTTACACCTACTTTTGTTTTACCAAAAGCCGCTTGTCCTTTGTAAGCAGGATTTTTTAACATACCCCAAATCACACTTCTATCCCAGCACTTTTTTCCTGTTCGTGTTATAATAGACATAGTATTTAGCCGACTTCCCCAATACTTGTCCTTTCTCTTCCTACCCACAAAAATACTTTCCGAACAACATTAGCTTCTTCTTCGTTTATTTCAAATAAAGCTTGTCCTCCTCCCATATATTTATCTATATAACGATAACCATAAGGAGCTCCTCCCATTACGCTTACACAACCTTTATTAGCCGCATAAATCTTTCCGCGACGGCTTCGTTCCATAATTTTCGCTCGTTCATATTCTGCTATCATACCTTGCATTTGCAACAGCAATTGAGATTCTGGTTTATCGTTAACCTCATAATTTAAGAAAACCATTTCTGCTCCTGCTTTCTCAAATTCTTCAAGTAATACCATTTGATATGCATATTTCCTAGATAAGCGATCAGGTGAATGAATCTATCAATTTTACCTTCTGTTACTTTATCACGTAACTTTTCTAGATCAGGACGGACTAAATTAGATCCACTTTAGCCATTATCAATAAATTTATACTCTCTTAATAATTTGTACCCATCCGTACTAATTTGCTTCTCTAAAGCTGCAACTTGACTTGCTATTGTATTTTCTTGTGCTTGTTTCCCCGAAGAAACTCTTGCATATAAACTCACTGTTACCATTTGATCCTCCTTGAATCCCATTTTTATGTTTTAAATTTTTTTGGCTTACTTGCTTTGACACGGCTTTTTCATAAGTATCTAACAAATACTTTTCTGCCAACCGGTTAGTTTCATAGCTACAGCTAATCCGTATAGCTAATCTCTTATTTCCCATGAACTTTCCTTGAAATAATATGTTCATATCATTCATTGAAACTGATGGTTAATTGATTGTTGGCACTATAAATAAATGGCACTCTTGTCTTTGGACACAGAAGTTTTCGAGAAATGCTTTTCTCTAATTTTATGTTTTTTGCAACGTTGTTGGCGGAGTAATTGGTGACCCTTGCGCTATTCCTCGTTTCCCTCCTACCTTGAGAATTAGCTTGATCAAGTGCATGATTTCTTTGTCATCTATCCTCTTGGAAATCTTTTCCATAAGAGTATGATGTCGCACATTATCAAAGTAGGATTTCAGATCTACGTCAATACATTTTGTTTTGCCTTTGATTACTGCTTCCGCTACTCTGTTCATTGCTTCATGCGCTTTTCTCTTTGGTCTATATCCATACGATCCGTCCTGAAAGTCCGATTCAAATATTGGTTCAATTATTAGCTTTAGTGCACTTTGCACTATTCTATCCCGGATGCAGGGTATGTTCAACGTTCTGAGTTTCCCCCCAACTTTTGGTATTTCCTTTCTCCGATTCCTATTTGGGCTATAGGTTTTGGTTATTAGTTCGTGTCTTATTTGCTGAAGATACTTTTCTAAGCCTTCTGCCTCTATCGATTTGAATGTCACCCCATCAATTCCTGGTGCCCCATTACTTTTCTTTATTAGCTTATATGCTTCTTCTAGTGTCTCCATCTTGCAGACGTGAACATAGATTCCCCAGAATCGCCATTCCGGTTCTGCCTTTGCTTTGGTTCCTTCTCAGGTCTTGTAATTTTATTGGCATTTTTATCATTTTTACCTTTACCTTCCTTTTGTTAAATGATTTCTACTAGCAGGGTGCCTTTGCTCCATGAGAGTTACCTCACTTCTTCACTACTACGCACCCATCCGCCACCCTTTCATCTTCGATTCATTTCCTGTTTTCCAGTTATAGAACCTACCACTCCAAGGTATTTCTCCCTGGGATGAGTAGGGCTTCTCCAGTTGCTTCATATGTCCTCATTACTATGCCATCACTATCACCCCGCTAAAGTAGATATGCCGTATCATTCGGGTTTTCAGCTATCCATATTGCCTTCACCCTACCAACGTGGGCTCAGCCTTTAGGACTTGTAGCTTTCGAGGCCACCTATGTGTTCGCTTTCGCTACGGCCTGGTAATTCGCCATTATCCTACGATAACGTTGTCGGTAGGCTTCAACACTTTGGTCTCCCTACATGCTGCTACCCAAGCTACGGGACTCCGACTTTTATCTCAGTAGGTTTAACTCCTACTGAACATACTCACCTTCTCTGGACACACGCTGATACTCTACTACATACGGCTTAATTTCTTGCAGATCAACTTTCTGGTGAATATACGGCTTTTCACCTATTGCAAGCTCTCCACCACATTCGCAACTATAGGGCAACTCTATCTTTACTACTTTATCTGCTTCCATTTTGGCACGAAAACTTCCTTTATGCCCAACCTGAACGCCAATATTCCTTTCGCTTTTTGGCTTGTCCTTCTTTATTTTGTATAATTCTTTAGAGCTTGGCAGAGATGAATTTTTTGAGTTTAAACCGAGCCTTTCCTTTAATTCAGCGTTCTCTATCTTTAAAGCTTTATTTTCTGCTTTTAAACTTTCATTCTCTCTTTCCAGCCTTTCTATTTTTGCTTCTAACTTTTCTATTTTTTGCTGTAAATTTTTGCAAAGTTCTAAAAGGTTTACCACATTACCTCACTTTTGCTCTATGATTATCTTTTTAGATCACCTTGTCTACCTTATTCTGCCACTCCGCTGAACGGATACCATAATTTAGCATATAATTCACACAATACTCTATGTGGCTTCCCTTTTAGTTCATCAAGTCTTATATAGCTCTTGTATAGTTTAAATAACAACTCAATTTGCCACCTTACTCTGTAGATTGTTAATACTTGCTCAGCGCTAATTTTATCCTCTGGAATATTAGTTATGAATATTGACCAGTTCAACAATTTTTGATTCCTTTTGGAAGATGTATATCCATGCGATTTTGCCAATTTATTAGCTTTTCTTCTTCTGGCTATAGACTGCTCTTCAGTTAGTTTCTGACATATCATTCTTACTCTAATCTTTGCTTCTTTTCCCAATAATACCTCAGTTTCTAAAAATAGCTTGTCTCCTAAACATTCCAATAATTCCATTTTTTGATTTGTTTCTATAGCATATATATTGGTATCAACGACTAATAAAATAAGCTCCCGTTTCATTGATCTGTTTAAAAGAACTTGGCACAAAATAACCAAGGTCAGATATTAGCAAATCATTACTTGATATATCGATCAAATGCTCCCTATAACCTTGATCTGACCTTATTCCCTCCGTTATGTTAAGTTGATCCAATGTCTGATTTAAGTAATCAAAAACTAATTGCAACTTTATTCCAGACTTAGTATTACTCTCATAACCTTGTAACTAGTACCATACCCTTTATACAGGTTTTCCATACTGTTAGGCAGGCTAATATAGCTACTATCCAATAACTTGACGCTTTTAAATTGCTGCAAGATTCTACAATCAACTTGCAAGATATTTTTAAATAAAGCCATAGATTCATTATACATTCTTTTCATAAATTCCACTGCTTCTTTAGTAAATCTGAAATCTAAACCCTGTTTCGTCATTACCACAGATTCTTCGTTTAATAATTGGCACATTGTATCTATGCTGCAATTTTCAATTCCTATATTGCCAAAAATTATAGCTTTTATGAATGATGAACCGCTCAGTTTTCTCTTCCTTTTCACAAATCCTGTTTCAATTGATACCTCATTTGCCCTTTCATTGAAAAATTTGTTGAGGTTATTTGATAGGCAAGCTATTTTATTCATCGTTAGTTCTCTCACTAAAAACATATCTGGGAGAACTTATACCTTATTATTCTATCTCCTTCATATCTTTTTTTCCTTAACTTGACGCGCATGGTTTATTTAACACTCCCTTAATTATTGCATTCCTACACAATTTGATGCATCATTCTCATGACAAAAACGTCTTAACTTTCTCTCTACTTTTTCTGGGTAAGGTCACCTTTTTTCAGTTAGCTATAGGTATAAAATAATGGAGTATGTCTCTCCATCATTCAACAGCAATTACAGTATGTTTTTACAAATTTGAAAATTAGTGTTAAATAAAAATATAAATGCAAAAGGAAAAGAAATGATTGAACTTAAAGGCCAAGAAATTTGTGCAGGCGGAAATAAGAAAAATTTGATTATTTTTTTACATGGTTGGGGCTCAAGTGGCGATAATTTCATTCACCTTGCTAAAGTTATGAGCAAGTTTTTACCCGAGTCATATTTTGTAGCACCCAATGCTCCGTTTGAAAGAGAAATAGGTGATGGTTATCAGTGGTTCAGCTTGGAAGATCGTAGTGAGGAAGCGCTATATAATGGAGTAAAAAATGCTACATCAATTGTAAATCATTTCATTGATACAAAATTAAAGGAGCTTAATTTAAAAGATACGCAACTTTCTTTAGTTGGATTTTCTCAAGGAGCAATGCTTGCAATACATACAGCTCTCACCCGCTCTCAATCATGTGCATCAGTTGTTGCATACTCTGGTAGGTTTCTTTCACCTTCAAAAACTGCACCAGAGATCAAGTCAAAACCTAACATATGTGTTATCCATGGTGATGCTGACGACGTGGTACCTTTTTCGTCCCTCGACTTAGCGGTTAAAGCTTTGAAAGAAAATGGAATAAATGTTGAAGGGCACCCAATTCATGCATTAGGGCATATTATTAATGAAGAGGGGATAAAATTAGGAGTAGAATTTATCAAGAAGAATTTTAAAAATTAATTTTCATGCACTTGTTTTGCTTTGGTTATGGATATGTAGCTAAATTTTTATCGAAAAAACTGCTGAACTTAGGTTGGAAAGTCAGTGGCACATCAAGAAGTAAAAATATACAAAATGTAATCCTCTTTAATTATGAGAAAGTTAGTCAAGATCTGCTTAAAAGCGCAACGCACGTTTTAATTTCTATTCCTCCAGATGGTGATGATGTTATGGAGAGATATGGTGATTGCCTGCAAAATGTTAAATGGTTTGGTTATTTGTCTGCAACTAGCGTTTATGGTGATTACTCTGGTAATTGGGTGAATGAGGAATCTGAAACAAAACCTATAGAAATCAGAGGAGAAAAGCGCCTTAGATCTGAAAAGAAGTGGCTGAATAGCAAACTGCCTGTACATATTTTTCGTTTAGCTGGAATATACGGTCCTGGTAGGAACGTGTTAATTGACTTGCAGCTTGGCAAAGCAAAAAATGTGAAAAAAGAAGGGCATTTTTTTTCTCGTATTCACGTTGAAGATATATCGAACATTCTATTTTCTTCCATGCAAAACATAAAACCTGGTGAAATATACAATTGTGCAGATGATTTACCCACTACACAATCTGAAGTGATAATGTATGCAGCCAAACTTCTCAATGTTAGTCCTCCAGAGCCAATTGAGGTTTCTTCCTTACCAGATTATGCACAGAGTTTTTATTTAGGGTCAAAAAAAGTAAGTAATGTTAAAATTAAAAAAGATCTTAATGTCTCTCTAATTTATCCTAACTATAAGGTGGGATTAGAGAGTTTGCACGTAAAAAAAACTGAAATCACATTAGAATGATAGATAGGCCTATTGTTTAGTGTAACCGTTCACAGATTTTCACTTAATTCTTCAATCTCACTAATAGAAAGGCCAGTAAACTTGACAATAGTGTTGACATCAACATTATTAGTCAGCATTGCTTTTGCGACTTCAATTTCCCTTTCTTTTCTACCTTCCTCTCTACCTTTCTCTTCAGCAAGATCAAGTCTGTATTCAAGAATAGCTTCTTCTTTGCGTAGATCCATTATCCTTTCTTCGTAAGCTACTAAATCTTTTTCGTTCCAACGAAACTTATCTAACTCATCATATGCTAGCTTTATTATTGGCGCTTTTTCTGCTATCTCTTTTAAGTCCTCTTCTGTTGTTTCTTCTGCGTATTTAAAAAAGAAACACCACCTTTCTACTGTACTTTCTAACTGCTCTACTTTACTTTTTGAAAATTTGGGCAATTCTATAAAGACAAATTGAAAATCTTTTAAGTAATGTCCATTAGTTTTTATATCACGTATATTATGAGTAGAGATATAATCAACTTCTTCAGGAAGTAAGTTACAA
Source organism: Wolbachia endosymbiont (group A) of Pogonocherus hispidulus (assembly GCF_964028195.1). NCBI lineage: Bacteria > Pseudomonadati > Pseudomonadota > Alphaproteobacteria > Rickettsiales > Anaplasmataceae > Wolbachia > Wolbachia endosymbiont (group A) of Pogonocherus hispidulus. The sequence continues at coordinate 777,047 of NZ_OZ034750.1, read as the reverse complement.
TTTGATATAGCAATAAAGAAGACTTTCTTTAAATCAATGTAATTTCCAGATTTATCTAATTGTCTTGAGTAAGCCTTAGCAGCATATAGTTGAGCGCGTTTCTCAAAACCTTTATCACGAGCAAGCTGCATCTCAATCACAAACCTATTACCAATAGAATCTTTGCAGAGAACATCAACAATACTTTGTTTATCAGAGGCAACTTCGGGATCCATAATAGTACTGAGGAACTCAACTTCTTGTATTGCATTTACCTCAGCAAATCCTAAGATATCATTCAAAAAATGTATGAGAATATTCTTATTTTTTTCCGTTCCAAAGATTTTTTTGAAACACAAATCATTGCGAGGATCGAGAAATTTTGAAAGAGCCATAGCCAAAGTGCTTAAAAGTATTAATAATTATACACTATTATTAATAATTATTCAACCATATTTTTGAAGATAGCTAGTTTCTGTATTTATTTTAAATTGAAGAAAGCTCAAATGAAAGATCGTGTTTTGCTAAAAATCACAGAATGCAGTCTAACAGTGAACGGTTACTTATTTAGTTCTGTGATTGTCTACGTCCAGGGAAATGTTCTCTAGGTAAGATTGTGGAATATTCGTTGCAGCATTTGGCTGTTCAATTACGCTAGTTGGTATAATACTTCTATTTCTTTCAAAATTTCCATCTCGTATAGCTTCCAGAACGCTTTTTCCTCCTAAAAGACAGTTTTCTCCTAAATTTTTCCCCTTATCTTCTAACTCGTTAAGCCTTGCTTCGCTCTCCTTATCAATCTCTACTTCTATTTCATTACTATTTTCCTTAGGATTTAGATGAATACTGATTTTTCCTGCTTCACTATCAAAAGATAATGTTACACCTTGCTTACAAACATCCAGATAATTTCTTTTTCCGTTGTAGCTTTCAACTCTTACTATACTTTCTCCAATTTGCAGTATACCAACTCTTAAGTTTAAACCTTTATTCTTTTCATTGCTTAGGATTTTTGCAACTTCAACAGTACTATCTTGTGGATATTTTATACAAAAGCACTCATTATCTATCTCTACTTTTAATTCTAATTTGTCCTTTTGAGCTTGCTCATTTTTGTTTACAATACTTTCATATGCTACATTTTTTAGATCGTTTTCAATTTTCTCACATTGTGCAAAGAGATCATTTACATAACCAAAATCAGAAGTTACATGTCCTAGCTCACCACCATCGAAGAGACCTCTTTCTACTTTCCCACCTTTTAACAATAAATCCCTAATGGTGTTTCTTATGATGTCTAAATTACCATCTTCCAGTGCTTCATTCGTGTTGTCATCATCTTGATCTTCATTGTTACAGGAAACATCCTGACCTCCAAATGCATGCGCTTTACTGCTAGGGCATAGACCTTCATTCTTAATAACATCTATTATTTCTTCAAATATCAAATTTGTTACAGTTCTATAACGATCACCATAACATAAATTTAGTCTTATCCCTTTCCTTAAGTATTCATTTGTTATGTATTGAATAAGCTTTAAAGCACTTCCTTTGTTATTTTCTTCTTCCACCTTTTTCATCTTCTTACAAAATTTACCAATCAGCTTCTTTTCATTTTCAGTTAATAGTATTTCTAGATCCATTAAAAGTGAGCCATCTTCCGAAAAACAAGAATAATCTGAATTACAGCTCGAATTTGAGTCCCAATCACTTGATTCAGTAAGGCGTCTATCAGCGGAACTATCATCTGAATCATGATCACTAGAGTTCTGTAGTCGATTATCACTTTCGTGTTCATCTGTTTTGTTTGACAAATCATTTTTGGCAAAGTTATACTCTTGATTAAGAGAGAACTTCGTCGGATCTTCTATATCACTTTCAAGAATTTGTTGGTCTATTGTTTGTTGCTTTTTTATCTCATAAGTCATGTTATATAACCATTACCCATTAATTCTTTGATAAATACTATAATACATAGGCAAGTCAGTAAAGAAATTTGACTTACATTACTCTACCACGATTTCGAGATAGAGTAATGAATTATTTTAGTTTTGATATTTAAACGTTTTGTATCTGCTGTAATGATTTCACTTCCAATTTGCTATTCTTTACATATTGAATTGCAAGCACTAACGCTTTACTCCCAGAAGCTGTGGTGCTGTAAGCTATATTTTGCAAAATAGCAGTTCTCCTGATATCTTTGCTATCTGAGACTGATTTCACACCTTTTGAAGTATTGATTACTAGATTTATTTTTCCATCTTTGAGCATATCAACTATGTGGGGTCTGCCTTCTCTCACTTTATTTACAGCTTTTGCAGCAATGCCGTTATTATTCAGATATAAAGCTGTGCCTTTGGTTGCATATATTTCAAAACTCAGTTCTTTCAACATTCGTGCAACAGGCAATATATACTCTTTATCATCATCTTTTACTGAAACCAGAGCTGTTCCTTCTATTGGTAACTTGTATCCTGCAGCCATGTGCGTTTTTGCAAGTGCAGCTTCAAACGATGAGTCAATTCCCATTACTTCTCCTGTTGATTTCATTTCAGGACCAAGTAGAGTGTCAATTCCCGAAAAACGCGTGAATGGAAAAACAGCAGCTTTAACTGCAAAATGATTGAAAGGCTTGTTTTCCTGATTCAATTTTTTACCCAAAATAACCTGAGTGGCAAGCTTTGCAATAGGAATATTGATTACCTTGGAAATAAAAGGAACGGTTCGACTAGCTCGTAAATTTACTTCAAGTATGTATACATCACTAGACCTCTTGCATAACTCGATTTCTGAAGGCAATTTTGTCGTCAAAGCTTGTCTGCGCTCCTCAAATACATTCGAGTATTCTGTGGTGCTCATCTGCACTTTTCCTAAAAATTTCTCATCACAAACAGGTTCTGCAAGAGGTCTATTCTCTTGAACAGCAAACTGAATGTTTATCAGACCTTTCACTTTTAATGCTAATGCTATTCTCTCAGTTTGGAGCTCGATCTCTTTTATTACTTCGTCACTCAATGTATTTGTCGGTATTGAGCATGTTGAATCGCCAGAGTGGATACCAGCTTCTTCAATATGCTCCATGACCGCTGCAATGAAAACTTTTTCCCCATCACATACAGCATCAACGTCAACCTCAACTGCATTGACTAAAAATTTATCAAGAAGCAGCGATCCGTGTTCAAAAATTTTGGTTTGATTCAAGACATACTCTTTAAAGCTCTGAGTATCGTGTCTAATCGACATAGACTGACCGCCGAGGACATATGATGGCCTGACTACTAGTGGAAACCCCACCTTTTCTGCGTTGGTTAACGCTTCTTCTACTGAATGGCAGATAGAACTTTCAGGTTGTTTTAAATTAAGTTGCAAAGCAAGGTTTTTAAACCTCATGCGATCTTCTGCAAGGTCAATAGAATCAAACGAAGTTCCCAGAATTTTGAAACCTCTCTCGTTAAGCACTTTGGCTAACTTTAAAGGTGTTTGACCACCTATTTGAACTATTACACCAACCAGTGTGCCATTTTCTTGCTCTTTACTTAGTATTTCAAGCACATCCTCTGCAATCAGTGGGGCGAAATATAAACGATCAGCGGTATCATAATCAGTTGAAACGGTTTCTGGATTACAGTTGATCATTATTGTTTCATACCCCATTTCTTTGGCGGCAGAAGCTGCATGTACGCATGCATAATCAAACTCAATACCTTGACCAATGCGATTTGGACCACTTCCTAAAATGACAACCTTTTCTCGGTCAGAAATGTCCGCTTCGCATTCTGTCCTATTTGTAATGTCTCCCTCATAACAGCCATACATATAAGCAGTGCTCGATTCAAATTCAGCTGCACAGGTGTCTACACGCTTATAAACTTGTTTAATGCCAAATTTTTTTCTTATTTCTTCAATTTGCTCTACTTTCTTATTGCTTAATTTTGCCAATCTTGCATCTGAAAACCCCATTTTTTTCAGCTCTAACATTTCATATGCAGTCTCAGGAAGGCCGTTTTCCTTGATTTTTTGTTCAGCTAATATAATTTGCTGTATATTCTGCAAAAACCATAAGTCATATCCTGTAATCGAATTTATTTCTTCTATGCTTATTCCATGACGCATTGCGTCAGCAGCAATCAGTAATCTGTTTGGCAGCAATTTTGCTAATTGAGATCTGATGTGATCAATATCAGTATTTTCAGGAAATACTTCATTAAGTCCCGTAAGCCCAGTTTCAAGCGAGCGAAAAGCTTTCTGCAGCGACTCATTAAAAGTGCGGCCGATCGACATCACTTCCCCCACTGATTTCATGGAAGTTGATAGTTCACAATTCGTCCCCTTAAACTTCTCAAATTCAAAACGAGGAATTTTAGTGACGATGTAATCAATCACTGGTTCAAATGCAGCAGGTATAACTGGAGCGCAATCATTACGTATCTCATCGAGTGAATAGCCGATAGCAAGTTTAGTTACAACTTTTGCAATAGGATAACCTGTTGCTTTTGAAGCAAGTGCAGAAGAGCGAGAAACCCTTGGATTCATTTCAATCACAACGAGGCTTCCATCTTCTTTAGGATTCACTGCAAACTGCACATTTGCACCACCGGCACTAACATCAATTTCTCTCAGCACTGCTATAGATGCATTTCTCATCTGTTGGTATTCTACGTCACGCAGAGTCAAAGCAGGAGCAACTGTTATGCTATCCCCAGTGTGCACTCCCATTGGATCAATATTTTCTATCGAACAGACTATTATGCAGTTATCTTTACAATCACGGATAACTTCCATTTCATATTCTTTCCAGCCGATAATTGATTCATCTATCTGAACTTCATTTATTGGCGAAATTTTGAGAGCACTTTCTGCAATATTGAAAAACTCCTCTTTATTGTATGCTATGCCGCTACCTGCACCACCAAGGGTGAATGACGAGCGGATGATTGCTGGTAATCCAATGTAATCCAAAGCCCTTCTTATTTGTTCTTGATTTTTTATAATGATACTTTTGGGGTATTTTAGCCCTATTTTATCCATGGACTGACGGAATAACTCTCTATCCTCTGCTTTTTTTATTGCTTCTCTATTTACCCCTATTAATTCTACGTTGTATTTGTCTAACACTCCATCATCTGCAAGTTTTATTGCGCAATTGAGTGCTGTTTGCCCGCCCATTGTTGGCAATATTGCATCTGGCATCTCCTTCATTATAATTTTCTCTATGATTTCAGGCAGTACCGGCTCAATATAAGTTGCATCAGAAAACTCAGGATCTGTCATTATAGTTGCGGGGTTGGAGTTAACCAAAATGACTTTATAACCTTCACTTTTTAATACTTTACAGCTTTGCGTTCCGGAATAATCAAACTCACATGCCTGACCTATAACTATTGGGCCTGCTCCTATTACTAATATAGATTCTATATCTGTGCGTTTCGGCATAATTACAATAACGGTCTCTATTCAAGTAATGTTACCAATCTTTCCTGTATATGTGAATTTTTATTAAACCTATTAGCTAACTACTTTTAGGCTTGACGACTATTACTATGGTTATATAGCTGGCACAAATTAGATCTCCCTACGTCATATCAACTATGCTTTTTTTAAATTTTTTGAATTTAGTTTTATTACAACTCTTGTTTATAATTTTGTATTTTTATTCAATTAGAAAATGCATTTTTGACAATAAACACCCTAATTTATCATAGAAAAATTTTATATCAAACAACAGATTTGGACTTTGCAGCAGCCATTGCAGCCGTTAGTACGAACATTGCTTCTACCGCCTGTTATTCTTCGATAACCAATAGCTTTTCCACTTTCTTTTGGATGCGCCAGCAAGACTTGCTACTTCTTTTCTGTTTAAGTAGCCAAGCTCTGGCATCAGACACACAAAATCTTGAGATAACTTTGCCTGGCACTGTTCTCAGAATTTTTTGGCGCTTCTGTAACTCTAGATTTTTATCAATGATTTTTTGTATGGCATTATTGAGCTTATTTATCTGACTGTTAAAAAAGTCAATGGTTTTTTGGCAACTTTTTTTTGTATAGTCATTTTCAGAACCTACATTTCTCTTGGGCTCTCATTTGTGTAACAACGTTGACAAACAAAGTTGATTGTTCTTTAGAGGTAGGTACAAATAGAGAAAGAGTTCTACGACGCATACTGAGCAAGAGCCATTGCATCTAGACTTTGCTAAAGTTCCGTGAGACAAGATAAAGCTTTTGGGTATTAGCTCAGCGATATTCTTGTCAATAAGAAAATGCGATAAACCAATTCCCTGTATTTTCTAAAGTTACTAAAGAATTAGGTAAGATATCTGAAAACTTTTTAAACAATTGTTGCCAACCAGAAGCATTATTATCAAATTCGACAACACTCTTCTGTGTGTGAACCGCAACAACATTTTTAAATTTTCCGATGTCAATAAAGTTTTGATAAGATGTAACCATATTAATAACCTCGATAGTTTATTGATTTAAGATTGTAAACGGGTGCATACATATGTCCCATGCAACTATTCAAACGTATCGAGGGCTAGTGTACCTTGATATAAACGGTTGTATAACACCAACGCCGCGTCGGTCGTACCATACGCGTCAAGTTAAGGCCCAATATAGCACCATTTAAAGTGGGTATCTTGTTTGTTACATTTATTTTTTGGGAAATTTTGATCTAAAATAAGATAATTCGTATCCGTTCAGCAGAGTGGTTTAAGAAACAATAGATAGAAGGTTTTGGAAAGGATTGAGACCCATTTGTTTCCATGTTAAGTATAACGAAATTATCCGCTCAAGTTCCTCGCTCCGATTGTGTAAAATATGAGTTTTTACGGTAAACGACATAATGCCGTATTTGCCGTTCAACATGGTTATTTGTCAGCGGAATATTTTCTGGGTCATCTAAAAATTTCCACATCATTCTTTCAGATTTCAAAATATTCTTCGCAACTCGAGAAGCTTCAATTGCTTCAGGTAAGCGAGATATTTCCTTCAAATAATACCTTGTACTTTTTCGCAACTTTCTTGCACGTTTGGCAAATCTTTATCTCACTTTTTAGTAAAGCTTTTTTTAGTGCAAATAATTCAGTGGCCACGTTTCTCAAGTAACAACCCAGAACTTTAACTTCAATATTCCAACTATGTTTCAAAATCTCTTGATAAATGTGCCCAACAGATTTGCCTGTTTTTATCGGCAAAGTAGTTGTATGCTGCGTACCTGTCGGTTACTACTAAGCTATTGCGATTGCAGAACTTACTATTTTGTAAAACCTTCATTCCTCTTGATTCTGTAAATCTTACAAAACTTGCCGTATTGCTTGCAAACATCCAACACCAAGCGAGTTTACCTTTGTTATAATGGCTCGTTTCATCAATATGTAGAACTTTACTCCTACTTATCTCTTGTTCGATTTGCTCATATGTTTTTTCGCATTTTGATGCAACTCTATGTTCACTATTTGATATGCTGCCAACACTTATATTCAAATTAAAAATATCATTTATAATGCTAGCCACTTCGCGCTTTGAATTCTTGTAAAATCCGCTGAGTGCTGCAATTATCGATTTAACTTTTGGACCAAATGTATCTGATGTAACACCTTCTGGTAATTTGCTACTTTTTCTTTTTCCACATTTTCGACAGCGGCCATGTTCCAACTGATATTCCACTACATAAGACCTAATTTCCGGAAGATCAACTTTTTGGTGAATATATGGTTTTTCACACACTGCAATCTCCCCTCTGCATTCGCAAGTATTAGGCAACTCTATCTTTATCACCTCATCTGCGTTCATTTTAGCTCGATAATTGCCATTGTGCCCACCTGACCGCCAACATTCCTTTCGCTTTTTGGCTTGTCCTTTTTTATTTTGTATAGCTCTTTTGAGCTGGGCAGGGATGAGTTTTTTGAATTTAAACCGAGCCTTTCCTTTAATTCAGCATTCTCTATTTTTAAAGCTTTATTTTCTGCTTTCAAGTTTTCTATCTCTGCTTCCAGTTTTTCTATTTTTGCTTCTAACTTCTCTATTTTTTGCTGTAAATTTTTGCAAAGTTCTAAAAGGTTTACCATATTATCTCACTTTTGCTCTATGATTATCTTTTTAGATCACCTTGTCTACCTTATTCTACCACTCCGCTGAACGGATACTCACCAACTATTATTTTATTTTATATTATTTTAGACAAAAAGTCAATTTTTCTTAATATGTTAATAAAATGAAACTTGAGTGAGAAATATTTAAGTAATAATTTTCCGCCACAAACAATACTTTCTTTGTTTGCTAGTGCAATAGAAGTCTAATCTACTTTCAATTCTCCAGTATGTAAATTGCGTGGTAAAGACTCTAATTCCTTTGCAGTACTTAAACTTTTATTTTTTGCATGTATACCAAGCTTATTGAATTCTCGGGCAGCAGGAAACACCCTTGCTTCAAGCGAACCAGCAGTTTTATTATAATGATCGACAGCACCTTTTAAGCTCCTGCGCAAATTATCAAAGTTTTCACCCATTGTGCAAATGCGCTCATATAAAATATGACCTAGTTCACTGATTTTCTTTGCATTTTCAGCTATCATCTCTTGCTTCCATCCATATGCTATTGCTCTTAGCAGCGCAATTAAAGTGATCGGTGTTGCAATGATCACTTTTTTTTCCACTCCAATCTCTATCAAAGCAGGCTCATATTCCAGTGCTGCGCTAAAAACCCCCTCCCCTGTTAAGAAAAGCACCACAAGTTCTGGCGTATTTTCAAATTGATTCCAATACTCTTTTTTACCCAAGTCATTTATATGTTTTTTTATTGCCAGGGAATGATTCTTTAATTTCTCCTTTTGTATTTGCAAATCATTTTGTGATATAGCATCCATGTAAGAATCAAGCGGCACTTTAGCATCTATTATTATTTGCTTTCCAGATGGCATTTTGATTATTAAATCAGGACGCAATAAATTATCCTCATTTTTATCAATTACCGATGGCTGAGTAAAAAAATCGCAATATTCAATCATTCCCGCCATTTCTACCACTCTTTTGAGTTGCATTTCACCCCACTTTCCTCTAATGTGGGGCTTTCTCAAGGCATTAGCAAGGCTGGAAGTTTGGTTCATCAGTGCTCCAATTTGCTCCTTTAAACCTTCATAGGCCCCTACCCTCTCCTTTTCTAGCTCACGTATTTCATTATCGAATTTTTCTAATTTTTCTTTTATTGGAGTTACAACTTCGTTGATCGTTGCTTGTCTTTTCTTGAAATCACTTTCTGTTTCTTTTAATTTACTATCAATTACTTCCTTCGCTAAGTTCAGAAAATTATTGTTATTTGTTTGCAAAGCATCAAGAGACAGTGCTTTAAAAGTGTTTGTTAATCTCTCCTCTGCTTTTGTCAGTAATTCTATTTCTCTTTTCTTTTCCTCACGTTCTTTTTGCAGAGTTACTTCAAGTTCTGCTCTTTTGACCCTTAAATCAACTATTTCTTCATTCTTCGTAAGCAAACTTTGCTTTGTTTCTTGAAGTTCTTGCTCTAATTTACATAAATTACCCTCAAGGTTTGCTTTCTTTTCGCTCAGTTTTTTTACGATAATGTAGAAAAATAGTAATAGAGAGACAACCAGAACTATAAAATTGAAAAGCATCAGAATGAAAAAACTGTGTTTACAATTCTATATGATTTTTGTGTGTATAAGAAAGAAAAAAAGAGCACCTCTTTAGGTGCTCTTTTATGAAGGGGTTGTTATAGTGGTTATTAATTAACGAGAATGATCATTACCAGTAACTTGTTTTGGTATTGGTTGAGTAAATAACGAGTTTGGTGCCACCTTGCAAAACAGCATTTCTTTTACCAAACTTGCTCTTAGCAAATAGTCGTATAATTCTGGAGAAGGGTGCAGTCTCCCTTGATCATGTAGCATTTGATACAGCACAACAGCACCATTATTGCTACCATTTTTAGTTTCACTAGGACTTGCTACTTTTGGTAGCGTACCATTAGTAGGAGCTTTAGACGAGGAGACAGGAGTTGATTGTTCTACTGCTGGGTCAGTAGTTAATGATCTTGGTTGTGTAACTCCATCATCTTCTGCATCAAAAAACTTCTTTAGTTCAGTAGCCACTCCCTCATTGTTAACCACCTGTTGTGTTGCATTATGACTAGTAACATTGGAATTAGGTTGCTCCAGCGTTGGAACTTCGAATGACTTGTCAGATACACTATCTACTTTAACCACTCCATCATTATTTAATTCTAACATTTTTTTCACATGCTTAATCTCTTCTTCAACAAGCACTATATTGCCATTTACATATTTACCATCTTTACTTTTCTTTAGTATTGATTTTATACATATAGTATTAGGAAGATTATCATTATTAGCACCAGTAATGCGATATTCATTTTCACCACACTTTATATACATAAGAAGTCCACCTGGACTTGTACTTTGACTATCTTGATAATCCTTGCATTTTGCAAACTGTTGTAAATGAGCTTTATTAATTTCTTGTTCAGATTGTAGCTGCGAGTTAATAGCCTTAGTATAAGCATCTAGCTCAATTTGACTAAGTGCTGCAAAAAATTTAGGAATTACTTCATTATCAATAATATCAGCAGGTAAAAACTGACATGAAGGGGAAAGATCACGTTGATGTTGGTAACTGCATTTATAATGATTTCCTCCTTTATACTGTACTATCATTTTGTGTCCACATTCTCCACAATAGATTATTCCATGTAATAATGCTGCACCTGGTCTAGCTATTCCACGTGTTCTACAGCGACGGTAATCCGCATGATTATCTTTAAGTATGATCTGAATCTTTGTAAAGGTTTCCCAATCTATGTAAGCTGGGTATTTATCTTTAATTAGAACTTTCCATTCTTCCATTGGTAGTCTTTTTGTTGTTTTATTAGCAGAAGATAGTTTGTGACGCGTAGTACAAGAACGACCATAAGCAAATGCTCCAGCATAAGCAGGGTTTTTGAGCATTGAGATAATTGCGTCAAAAGTTGGTTTTTTCCAATGCACTTCTTTAAAATTGTCATACCTAGGAATGGTAAGTTGGTTATTGTTAAAATACCTTACAACTTGTGCTGCTGTTCGTTTTTCTAGAAAAGTGTCAAAAACAAGCTTAATATGCTGCTGAACTTCAAGGTTAGGATCCTTACTCACGGAATCATCAATGTTACGAACGAAACCCACTGGAAGAGATAAGGCTAAATCTCCTCTGGTTGCCTTATTTACTAGTCCAGCATTTAGTCTGGCTCTTATAGTAGATAACTCCATTTCAGCAAGCTGTCCTTTCAGACCAAGTAACAACCGACCATTAATAGTACCAGGGTCATACACACCATCCCGATCAGCTATCAAACACTGTTTATAGCCACATATATCCAATAACGGATACCAATCAGAACAATTACGTGACAAACGAGTCACATCGTAGGATAGGATAATCCCTACCTTTGATAAAGTGACTTTAGCGAGAATCTCTTTATACCCTTCACGCTTTTCAGCACTAGCACCTGTTAAGCCGAGATCATTATCAATAACAACAATATTATCAGCTTTCCACCCAAGATCAATAGCTCTTTGTTTCAGCGCATACTGTAACTCCAAACTTTCTTGATTGCTCAGTGCTTGATGAGGTGTTGATTGTCTTATGTAAATTATCGCTTCGCGTGTTAAATGTTGTGCTGTAATTAGCTCTGATGTATTCATGGATGACCTCTTTGGACACTAATAATATGTTTTCTAAAATTTCTGATTTGAGACATTGCGGCATTTTTTTCCACACTCTATTTGGTTTACATGGCATAATTTATACTCCTTTGCTAAAGAAACAAATTCGTATAATGAATCCCATGTTAATTTACTTGTGAGAAAATCTTGCTTACTGGCTAAGTTGGTAGCAAGAAACGGGATACGCAGAATTATGTTATTACGATGAATAACAAATACATTACTACTACAATGGGCTCTTGAACTGATAAAGGATATAGGAAAAGTTCTGCCAAATAGCGGATGAGTTGGATCTGTAACTGTAATCTCTTTTTGGTTGTTGAATGGGGTATTAAGGTGGTTGATCGTGTGCTAATATTATCGATGCTGCCTCCATTGATAATGCCTTTTTTACCACTTTCCTTTCAGATAGGTGCACCTCATCTATTGTACCAAAATACACTTCGTCTCTTATCAAACGGTACTGTGTATCCAAATATATTATCTGGACAGCTTCTTTTGCTGAAAAGCCTATACTTACCCTTACATATTCTATGAGCTTTTCTTGGCTATCCATTGCAGGGCCTCTCTTTAACCCTTCTCTTAGTGCCCTCTTGTAAGCTTCTTTAACACATTCAATTGCTGCGGCTGCATGTTCAGTCATTCCGTCTATCATTTTCAGGTCATCGATTTCTCGCCCTAAAATTTCTCCTATTCCTGGGCAATTATCCATTAAAGTTTTAGTCACATCTTGTGCTTGCTTTCTGTCATGAACTGCTCCTAGAAGCACTGCCACTATTTCGCGATCAAATAGAGCACTTCCTCCTCCGCTTTGTAGTACTCTCTCTATTTCTTCTGTAAGTTTTTCACTATTATTCATAAAATATACTCCTCGTTAATAACAAATTGTTTTTAATTGTTTACTGCTACTTTTTTAGCAGTCTTGGCATAAAGCCATAGCTTCCGAGTGAAGTCAAATCAATTTTTCAATCTTTTTTACTTATTTTTTCATCAAAAAATTAAGATATTAACAGATGCTTGTTTATCTAATTGAAAATTAACCCTTTATGTAAAAGAAGTTGTTACTATTTTAGAAATAACATCAGTAGAAAAACCTAACTTGAGTAAATTATTTGCAACTTTCATTCCCTCTATTTTATCAATCTTCTCTTTGTAAATTTGCTTTCTTTGCAATAAAAATTCTACCCATATATTCAGTTCATCTAGTGATTCTTGATTGTCAATTTTTCTATATTCTCTTGCCCAACTTAATAATTCATTTTCTGTTTCACCATCTTCGCAATCATTTTCTTTGTATTCCTTTATCAGATCTTCAACATCTACTGATAGTTCTTTTGCTATTTCCCATAACCTTTCACTTAAAAGAGTCTTGTTCATAATGATGTACCTGCGAGGGTCCTACATCTAGCTTTTTTGCTAATTCTTCTTGAGTATATCCTCTTCCACTTTTTTATCTCTTGTCCTCCGTTTTGGCTTGTACAACCGATACTCTCTCTATCAGCATATTCTTCAATTGATAAGCCCGTTGCTCGATAGATAATCTCAGTATCAAACCCCGCCTTAACTAGATTCTTTGCAATTCTTATTCTTGCTGCTTTTATATTACTTTCTTCTTCAGCTCGAACAGATTTGGCTAATGCATAAATTGCTTTGTGTCCTCCTGTTTTTTCTATGAAATTATACATTTCCTCAATCTTAGCTTTGTCGAAACAACTACTTTCTTTTAGTACTTTTCGTCTTGGAAAGAGATTTCTAACATTAATTGATAACGCCTCTGCTAGGATTTTTAACTTTTCAGTTGGAATGCCACATGTTCCTTGCTCGTATCTTATCAGTGTATGATAGTTTATGCCTGCCTTGTCTGCTAAGTTTTTCAGAGTATATTTTTGTTTTAACCTCCAGCTCCTTACTTTTTGTGCTATCTGGTACCTTATCGAGATGTTTGTCATAAATATTATACAGGTTAACATAAATCAACTACGTTTAATTGTTGAACATTTCTTCAGAATTGTGTATAATTATTAATGCTTTTTAGGTTAGTTCGTTATGGCTCTTTCTAAGTTTCTTGATCCCAAAAATGATGTCGCCTTTCGCCGTATCTTTGGTACTGAAAAGAATAAAGATATCCTCATTCACTTCCTCAACGATATTCTCGGCTTTACTGGCAAAAATGCAATACAGGATATAGAGTTTTTAAGTACTATTCAAGACCCTGATATTGCCTCTAAAAAACAAAGTATTGTTGATGTTCTCTGTAGAGATTCTTCAGGTATTCAGTACGTTTGCGAGATGCAGGTCGCTAAAACCAAAGGCTTCGAAAAACGTGCCCAATACTATGCAGCTAAAGCCTATTCAAGACAAGCTGATAAAGGTGATCAATACCAAGACCTTAAGGAAATTATCTTTATTGCTATAGCAGATTGTGTACTGTTTCCTAATAAATCTGAGTATAAATCAAAGCATACTATTCGCGATGAATATACTAATGAGCATGATCTAAAAGATTTTTACTTTATATTTATTGAGTTGCCTAAATTTCCAAAAACCAAAGAAGATCAGCTTTCAAGTATAGTTGAAAAATGGGTCTACTTCTTTAGATATGCAGATGAAACTAGTGAAGAAGAGCTAGAGAGAATAATAGGAAGTGATCTAATAATTAAAAGAGCATATGAAGAACTAAATAGGTTCAACTGGTCAGAAAAAGAATTTATAGCCTATGAACAAGAGATCAAGCGTATTCGTGATGAACAGGCTGTCCTTGCTCAAAAACTCGATGATGCTAAACAAGAAGGCATCCTAATCGGCCATGAAAAAGGTAAAATTGAAGGTAAAATTGAAGTTGCAAAAAACTCACTCAAGGCCGGTGTATCTATAGATGTTATAGCTCAAATTACCGGTCTCTCTAATTCTGAAATTTCACAACTCAAAGAAAAAACATAATTATTCACTTTAACATTTATGAAAACCTTCTCTAAGTTAGACATATTCCCTAATTAAGAATCTAGTGAACTGTCTAAAATGGCTATAAAGATTGAACATAGAATTATATAAATTACGTATCCGTTCAGGGGAGTGGCAAAATAGGTAGACAAGATAAACCAAAAAGATAATCATAGGGTAAACGTGAGGTAATATGATTGATCTAGAAGAGTGACCTTACCCAGAAAAAGTAGAGAGGAAGTTAAGCCATTTTTATTATGAAAATGATGAATCAAATTTCTCAGGAATGCAATAATTAATAGTAGAATGTCTACGCTGTTTGTTATAAAAAATTTCTATGTACTCAAATATAGCAGTTCTAATTTGCTGAGCAGAGTGTTGCGAAGTATCAATAAGAAGCTCCCGTTTGAGTGAGCTGAAAAAGCTTTCAACAACAGAGTTGTCATAACAACAGCCTGTGTGACTCATGCTGGAAATGATGTTTTTTGTGTTCAGCAAAAACTGATAATTTTTAGAGGTATATTGTGAACCTTGATCACTATGAAATAGCAGATCTTTGGCTGGTTTGCGCTTATCAACAGCCATCAATAAAGCATCTATAACTAATCGCTTAGTTATTGTACTACTCATTGACCAGCCAACTACCATACGTGAATATAGATCAATTATTGCTGCCAAATATAGCCAGCCATCCTTAGTTTTTATGTATGTAATATCAGTTACCCATACTTTATTTGGCTGACTAGTAGTAAAGTTTTGGTCCAATATATTGGGAGTTATAACCCTATTGTCAGTCTGCTGTTTTTTGCTTTTGAATCTTCGCCTCAGTCTAGCTTGAATACCATTTTTTTGCATGATATCCTGCACTGTTTTGATGTTGCAATTTTTGCCTAAAGCCTTTAGTTCAGCATGAATTTTAGGTGCTCCATATCTACAATTAGATGCTTGGTATATTTTTTGAATGTCTGCTAGAGGCTGCTCCCTTGTTGATTCTTTGCTACTTTTCTTCTTACTAGTCCATTTGTAGTAGCCGCTAGCAGATATTTTCAAAACCCTGCATAACTCCTGTACTTTATAGTAGTTTCTATGCTTTTTTATAAATAAATGTTTTACTCTTTGTGACTTGCAAAATATCCCAGGGCTTTTTTTAAAATGTCTCTTTCTCTAGTAACTCTTGTTAGTTCTTTCTTTAATTCAAACTTTTCTTTATCACATGGTGCCAACTTTCCCTTGCCAGGAAATGCTTCTTCTATTGATCCTTTTTCTTTATATTTTTTTATCCAGTCACTTAGTGTACTGTTATCTATTCCTAAATCTTTAGCTATTTTGCTTGCTGGCTGCCCTGTTTCCTTTACCAACTTTATTGCCTCTAATTTAAATTCCACTGTGTATTTTTTTCTATTGTTTACCATAATAAGCCCTCATAATCATGTTTTATTTTACCTCAAAAATGGCTTAACTTCCTCTCTACTTTTTCTGGGTAAGGTCAGAGCTCTGCAAAAATTTACAGCAAAAAATAGAGAAGTTGGAAGTAGAAGTAGAAAACTTAAAAGCAGAAAATAAAGCCCTGAGGATAGAGAACGCTGAATTAAAGGAAAGGCTTGGTTTAAACTCAAAAAATTCATCTCTACCAAGCTCTAGAGAGTTGTACAAAATAAAAAAGGACAAGCCAAAGAGCGACAGGAACGTCGGTGGTCAGGTCGGGCACAAAGGCAATTATCGGGCTAAAATGGATGTAGATGAAGTGGTAAAAGTAAAGTTGTCATCTACTTGCAAATGTGGAGGGGAGATCACAATATGCAAAAAACCGTATATTCATCAGAAAGTTGATCTTCCAGAAATTAGGTCTTATGTAGTGGAATACCAATTAGAACATGGACGTTGTAAAAAGTGCGGCAAAAGAAGAAGTAGTAAATTGCCAGAAAACGTTACACCAGATGTATTTGGACCGAGAATTAAGTCAGTAATTGCAGCACTAAGTGGGTTTTATAAAAATTCCAAACGTGAAATAACAAGTATTATAAATGACATTTTCAATTTAAACATAAGTGTAGGTAGTATCTCAAACAGTGAATTTAGAGTTGCAGCTAAATGTAAGCAAAAATATGAGCAAATAGCACAAGAGATAAAAGAAAGCAATGTTTTACATATAGATGAAACTAGCCATTACAATAAAGGTAAGCAAGGATGGTGCTGGATGTTCAGCAGTAAAGAGGCAAGTTTTGTTAAGTTAGCAAACTCAAGAGGAATGAAAGTTTTAAAAGGTAGCATATTTTTTGACTATCAAAGTCTAGTAGTAACCGACAGATATGCAGCATATAACCATTTTGCTAAAGAAAAAAGGCAGATCTGTTGGGCACATTTATCAAGAGATTTTGAAAGATTAGCACATAGTTGGAATATTGAAGTTAAAGTTCTGGGTTGTTACTTAAGAAACGTAGCTACTGAATTATTTGCACTGAAAAAAGCTTTACTAAAAAGTGAAATAGATGTTTTAAGATTTACTAGACGTACCAGAAAGTTGCGAAAACGTACAAGGTATTACTTGAGAGAAATATCCCGTTTACCTGAAGCAATAGGAGCTTCTCGAGTTGCAAAAAATATTTTGAAATCCGAAACGATGATGTGGAAATTTTTGGATGATCCAGAAAACATTCCACTGACAAACAATCATGCTGAACGGCAAATACGGCATTTTGTCATTTACCGCAAAAATTCATATTTTACACAACCGGAGCAAGGAAACACATTCCTTGAGCGGATAATTTCGTTATACTTAACATGGAAGCAAAAGGGACTAAACCCTTTTCACAATCTTCTATCTATCGTTTCTTAAACCGTTCCCCTGAACAGATACTAAATTACTATCATAACGAAACCCTCCTATTCAGCCTTCCATATCAAAAATACATACTGTAAGTTTAACACGGAGAGTACATTACCACTTATTTCCTAATCTCAGTCTTGTACCTCTAATTTCTACTTTATCTATCTATAACCCTCAAACTTGCTACTGATCTCCCTTCTGATAAAGTTGAAGAGTTAAACAGAATGACATCCTTTTTTACTTATTTGGTAAACCATAAAGTACCTTCAATTCTTCCTCCAACTTTTCTTCCTAAAGTCTCAGCTCTAACTTTTTCAGCATGCAGCATTCCCTTTTGGATTTTCTTAGGTAATGGCATATTGTTAAATTTCTGATTTGTCGCTTTCATGGCCAACATGTTCAATGCAAACAATGTACTTGGTACATCAACTTGCACTGTAGCTCTTGTTAAATGCGCATGTTTAGAATTATGAGAACTTTGCTGGTTTTGATGAAAACCTTGTTGTTTTTGATTTGCACCACCTATCATTTTTCTACTATCTATTCTTTCATTACTAATCTTTTCAGACCATTTATTGTTTGCACTAATCATTGGTTTGTATTGGTTACTATGTTCATAGGAGCTGTTATCAAACTGTTTATGATTTACTATGTGCTCCTTTCTTTCACTAATCTTTTTAGATCGATCATCAAAGTAACTATGGTTTTTGTTGCCATTGTAAGATAAAGTAGGTTTTGACTTATTATGTAAAACCCCTGACTTCTGCTGTTTTTCATTACTTATAATTTTGGATTGATTAACACTCCCGCTAATAACACTCTGTTTATTGTTTATTTTGCTTTCATATTGTTGTTTTGCTTGCCTGTCATTGCCACGTTTTTTGCTGTAGGCACCGGCATTCTTATCATTACCTTTACGAGCATCATACTTTGACATATATTGAAATTCCATCTCTTGTGCTTGATCGTAGCTAGGCTGTTTTGATTTCCATTGATTGCTTGAGTCCATTTGAATATCTGTAAGTTTAGAATCTTTTAATTCTTTAGCTGTACCTCTGTATAACCCATTTACTAAATCTGATGCCAATTTACCACCTTTTTCTTTTGCCCAACCACACAAACCATTTATCCATGAAGATGATCTTGTGCCACTACTTGCTACTGAATTTAGGGATTCACTTGGCAAATGACGGCGTTCGCGTCGTGCAGATCTTTCTTCCTCGAGTCTTTCTTTTAAATAGTTCACAATACTACTATGTCCTTTATCTTTAGCAATATCTAGTGGTGTTTTACCGTAATCATCTGTAGCACTGAGATTAGCACCAGCATCTACAAGAGACTTCACTATATCAAGTCTATCGGTGCCAGCAGCATAGTGTAAAGGTGTCCAATGACCTTTGTCTTCAGCATTAACATTAGCATCATGACTAAGAAGTAACTTGACTGCATCTAGCCTGTAGTTTGCAACTGCTCCATGTAAAGGAGTTGCTTGATATTCCCCATTTTCAGTTTCAATATTAGAACCATTGTCAAGAAGGAACCTTATTCTATCTAAATCACCTATTTCAGCAGCTGAATATAGTAGTGTACTGCCGTCCTCGTCCTTAGTATCAATGTTAGCACCCTTGGCAATGAGACCTTTAGCTTCATTAAAACCACCACCTTGCACTGCAGCTAACAATTGCCTATTTAGACTTGACTGTGTTTGTTGTAAGTACTCTACAACATTATTATGTCCTTTATCTCTAGCAATGTCTAGAGATGTTTTACCACTATTATCTTTAGTATCAACATTAGCTCCACTATTTATAAGATATTGCAGCACATCTAAATGACCACCCCAAGAAGCCAAGTGTAGTGGCGTCTCGCCATTTCTATCAGCCTCATTAATACTCGCTCCTTTCATGAGGAAAAGTTCTATAATTTCTTTATCATTGTTCTCAGCAGCAGTATACATAGGCCCCCTACCATAGACACCTTGAATATCCTTGTGATTATTCATAACAGCAAAGTGCATAGGAGTTCTGCCAAGTATATCTTTAGCATTCACATTAGCTCCCTTATCAACTAAAAACTTAGCGATATCTGAATGACCTTTCAATGCAGCCCAGTGTAGTAATGTGCAGCCATATTTATCAGTCGCATTAACACTCACATCTTTACTAACAAGAAACTCCACTGTGCCTAAGTTACCACTCCAAGTATAATAAAACCCGCCATGCGTTCTGTCGTCAATATCTTTAGCAATAAGATCATTGATTGTCTTTAGATCCTTTTCATTTTTTACAGTAAGTAACAATTCTTTATCTAAGCGTGTTTGCATAAAAACTTCCATCATTGTATTAGAATTAGTATCATCTGCCTCATTTTCGGGAGTTCTACCACTGTTATCCTTGACATCGATGCCAGCTCCTTTACTTATAAGATACTTTACCATACCTAAACGATGATAAGACTGTGAAGCATAATGTAGAGGTGTTTTACCATCCTTATCTTTAATATTAACATCAGCACCCAGATTTATGAGATCTTTTACTTTACTAAAATCACTATCTTGCACTGCAGCCAGTAATTGCTCATTTAATTGAGCTTGTTTTAAGTATTTTACGACGCTATCATACTTTCGGTTGATGGCGATATCTAGCGGTGTTTTACCATCCTTATCTTTAGCTTTGATATCTGCTCCCTTACTTGCAAGATACCCCACTACATCCAGATGGCCGCCACCAGAAGCCATGTGCAATGCTGTCTGCCCATCACTATCTTTTAGATTAACATCAACTTTCTCCTCATCTATAAAATACTTTACCACATCTAGCTTACCATTGTAAGCAGCATAGTGCAGGGGAACTCTACTGCCATTATCTTTAATTTCTAAGCTATTTTTTGCATCTGCTACAAAATATTTTACTATATCCAGATTACCACCATAAGCAGCAGAATGCATAACAGTCATCCCATTACTATACTTAGTATTCAAGCTAGCCCCTTGACTTACAAGATCTCTAACTTCATCAAAATTACCATATTGTGCTGCAATAAGTAATTCTTGATCTAGCTGCACTTGTTTTAAATACCCTACAACATCTTCATGTTTTTGATCAGTAGCAGCATCCAGCGATGTCTCACCACCTTTGTCCTGAGCATTAATGTCAGCTCCCTTTTCTACAAGGTACTTCACTACACCTAAGTGACCATTCCAAGAAGCACAGTATAGTGGCGTTCTACCATACCTATCAGTATCATCAACGTTCATTCCCTTACTGAGAAAAAACTCTATGATGTTTGTATTATTATTTTCAGCAGCAACATGTATAGGTTTCCTACCAAAAATATTCTCAGCACTAATATCAGCTCCCTCCTTGACTAATAACTTAGCATCATCTAATTGACCTTCCCATGCAGCTAAATGTAGTGGTGTCCAACCATTTTCATCTGTAGTATTAACATCAACACCTTTTCCAAAATGGCTATTCACGGAAACATCGCAAACAGGAGGCTCTATTATGCTTTGATTAGAACTTGCATCTGCAAAAGCCCCACCAGTATTGTCCACAGCGCTTGTACCTTCAACCTGACTTCTACCTTTTCTTACAGTAGATCCACAATCTTCTATTCTCCATACACCTTGTGTAACCTTGCCCCCCGGAACCCAAGTAAATACTCTTCTCCTATCTTTGTCATATTTAGCATAATCAGCAGCATACAAATACTCATTATGCTTAACATTCCTTATATTACATTTATCACCGTTAGGCTCAATCTTCCATACACCTTGCGTAACTTGTCCCCCTGGAATCCAAGTAAATACCATTCGTCTATCATTATCATAATTAAAATAATTACTAGCAGCATATAAATGTTCATTAAACTCAACATTTACTATACGAAAGCTATCACCATCAGGCTCAATCTTCCACACACTTTGTTTATCATTTTTCCCAGGAACCCAAGTAAACGCTCTCCTCCTTTCTGTGTCATAATTAAAACAATCAACAGCAGCATATAAATATTCATTTTGATAAGTATTTTTAATACATACTTTTGATGCAAATACTATATTCTTTACTGATTCTGGTAATTTACTTTTTAGCCTTTCAAGATCAGATCTTTTTTCTGAATCGAGACTAGAATATTTATCAAAACTCATTGCCTCTTTAATAGAGTAAGCTAACTTAAATATTGCACTATTATTTAAATCATCATTTCTTTGCATTGCATCAAACACAGCTACATAACCTGATATACGCTGACCAGCATTATTATGACTGCGTACATAACTTAATGTTTCTTTCGTATCTACCCTCCCATACACATCATTTATAACTCCTTTAATTATATCATCAAACAGCTTTCCATCTGATTTATAAATTTCATTAGCAAGTTCATTAACTGAACTATACCTATTACGCAACATGCCATCCTTTAGCTTCTCTTTTGCTACACTTTTTATTGAATATCTTAACTTCTCTACAAAAAACTCTGCCCATCTTTTTACATTAGGTGCAGTATCTGCTTGGTTAATAATTTCCTTCTTTACGCCCTCAACTACTCCCATCATCTTATATGGGTCGTTACCTTTAGCTTCAATACTAGCATTCTTATCAAGGAAGAATTTGACCATCTCTAAATCACCGTTGTAAGCAGCCATACGTAGAGGTGTTCTACCATCACTATCTCTAGCTTGAATATCAGCACCTCTATCAACAAGAAACTTAGCTATATTTAATTTATCTTCCTGAACAGCTAAGTGAAGAGGATGGACGTCTTTATCTTTAATACTAAAATACTTTCTCTCAAAAAGAATTTCTACTATGTCCAATCTACCTTCTTGAATAGCCATATATAAAGGTGTTAATTCATGCTTACTTTCAGTATTAATACTTTCAATTTTTCTAATTAAACCTTTAGCTTCATTAATATTGTTTTGCACTATAGCATCAAACATGTGCTCCTTTAATAAAGTTACTTTCTCCTTATTAAAGTCCTCTATAACATCTTTCGAATTACAAGCAGAGACTATGCATTTCAAATTAGAAACCATCGTATCATTAAAAGCAAACATCATTTCTCTTGCTGGTTGATAACTATTCCAATTCTCTACTTTTGCAATGGTACTATTTCCATATGATAGCACTAAACTACCATCAGCAATCTCCATATCAAAACCCAATATAGACTTATCTCTAAAATCAACCAACCCAACATCATTATTGTCAATAGGTTGATTATGATAAATCTGTAATCCTTGTTCATCTGGCTGATAATATCTGAAAGAGTTAGGATCCATCTCTACATGCTCAAGCTTTGAATTTGTACTATCAATTTTATAAAGCTCATTGTTCATTCGTAATACAACTTGTTGATGCTCTAGACTTTCAAAATAATCAACTAAACCAATAGATAAAGACCATTTAGTACCTTTACTACCAAGTACTGTAATATCTTTTATCTCTAAACTGTCCTCTGTAAGGTCAGAGATTGATTGGTTATAACATTCATTTATATAACTCCTTTCACCTTCTTCTATACCTATACTATCAATATCTGTTACATTCAACTCAGCAAAATCGATAACATCGTAGGGTATACTTTGGTAAGGTGTTACTTTGTTTTTTATTTTTAGATTGAGCCTTATCGGCGATGATGAAATTTCCCTGCTTAATTCATGATCATATTCTGGTAGCTTGATGATATACTTATGTTGAAAATTTTCTCCTTCCACTGTCACATCCTGAGGATGGTTACACGCCATAATATAGTTATTATAATTAAGCTCTCCTCCGTTTCCACGATATTTCTGATAACTGTTTGCTATATTAGAACCACTGGGGCTAAAATCAACAATTACCTGATCTGAGTACATACCTGCAATTATCACTTTTTCACTAGGTATTCCCATGTAATTTTTGGTAACTTCTATTTGAGATATTGGTATGTCCAAATTACTCTTACTAGCAATATCTTTTGCAACTTGATAAGTATTAGTCAATTCTTGATCTAGAATACTTGCTTGTATAAATGCTCTTAACTTTTTTTCGCTATTTTGTATTATCTCTCCACTAATATCATTTCCTGAATTTTTCAATTTTTGGTATCTAATATCTTCTACTGTATCAGACAAAGACTTATCTTGTATTGCAACAGATTCTGTTATTCCATTGCAATTTACTTCGATTGATAGATTGTTAAAATCACCGATTTTAGTACTTGTAACAATACTTTGCATATCATCAGCTAAAAGATCTAAGTTATAGCCACTTTCCTCTATATTTTCATTTATTCTCCACTGTGTGATATTAGCAACTTGAATCCTTATTACGTCAATATTTCCTTTTATTTTTCCTGTACTACCTAAATCACTTACTATCCTAGCATTATCACTATCTTCATTAACAACAAATATTGTCTGCTTTAATCCCCTGTGATGCAGATTTTCTTTGTTAACTACTCTAACTTCATAATCTTTGTCTGTACAGTTAGATGAATTCTGCCAAATCTCTGCGTTTTTCACATTAATCAATCTTGTTTCACAATGAGTAGTAATATTTTGCTTGTTGTCAGAATTAGATACGTAGTTATATGTGTTAACCAATCTTATGTTATTGCTGTTACTATAATTTATAATTCCGTTGTGCAAATCAGCAACGATATCATTAGCTTTAACACTCATTACTACAGTATTTTCTTTTCCTGCTCCACCTTCAAGAGTACCAGATATAGAATTATTAATAATAAAAATAGTTTCATTATTTTTTGAGCCAATATAACGTATATCACTGCCTTCTGGAATATGCATTACCGCCGGATAATTTGCTGCTGCTGTTAATGTCCTTGGCCCTGAAATATACAGTACCGAGTCTTTAGGGTATGTTCCCTTTTTTATAAGGGAAGAATCTTTCCTTTTTGGATTAGTAAAAATAAAAGGTTTACCTGAGAGAGTAAAGGTCTCTTGACAATTCCTATGGATTTTGTTGATATTGCATGGAAAAAATCCACCACCCTTTTCATTAATTATTTTACTGCACTGAGATTTTTGTGTCGGTTTTCTTAATGGTGCATCTATAATTCTTAAACCAAGATTTTCGTACTCATATTTTGTTAGATGAGGAATATGTTTTGCATCTGTATTAACAACATAAACCTTCTTTTTATCTATATCTTGATCACATTTAGGATTGTTTTTTATGTTACAGATAAACCTTTCCCAACCTTCATTCATAACCAAAGTATAAGATCTCATAGGTAGTGTTTTAGAGATATCGAGGGAAGATAAATCTTTCTCCGCATTAGAAGCTGTGTTAACATTACTAAAAGAGATGTTATTGTATTTTTCTTCTAACTCACACGTCTGATGACAGAACCCCGTGAACGCTGGACCCGGTTGACATATACGATCTGCATCTCTAATTATCTCACTATATTTTTCTTCAATAGAGATTACATATTGTACAATTGCAGCTATATTATAATTATCATCTAACAATTTAATAGCTACTTCTTTTACATGGTTTAAATAACCTTTTACTCTAATTATATCCCCATATTCCTTTTCTACATCTCTTCCTGTAAAAAACTTGATCACCTTTGCAAAAAAGACTTCTGCCTGCTCATTACCAGGTAACAGAGGTACTTGTTCTGCTATTGCTTTTGTATATTCCATTCTTTCATGGATTTCTACACCAATTGTTATCAATACATCAGCAGCCATAGTAACTACTGCTACCCTTCCTAAAACTTTGCCTGCAGCAGATAACCCTCTTAAAATCTTAGTAGTAGCACTTACACTTTTTATCGTAAAACTAACTCCTGCACTTATAGGCCTTATACTCATGCTTGCTAGTTTTATACCACTACTAGCTGTCCAATAATAATTTAATGGATGATTATTACCTTGAGCTATTTCATTTACACTATATCCAAATTGATAAGCGATAGTCGCAAATGTAATACTTTGAACTACAGGATTACTGATAACCTTAACAAAAGCTTGACGTGCAGGCCCTGGTATTTTACCAATCAGTTTTCCTACTTTACTATTAGGAGAAATACTTATACTCTCTCTAACATCATCCATAGCATCTAGTATGCCATTGATACCAAACACTTGCTTCAGAGCATCATTATCATGCCGTCCAAGTGTTGTTGCATCACTTATGCTATCAAACAAGTCATATATGGCCATGAGGGAAAAAAACTTTCCACCTTTTGCTCCTTTTATTTTTGCTGAATCAAATTTATCACGATCAAATGCAATTCCTTTTTCTTTAAGGCTGCTTTCTACATTACTAATATAATCTGCAAAAACTTTTTCACCAAGATCATCAAAATGACTTTTAAACCTATCGAAAGTATCTTCTCTAACTTCTTTTGCTAATAAGCTCTGTTTAATTTCCTTTACAATATCATTGTAATCTTGATTAGTTTGAACACCACCTATGTCTTCAATGTATTTTTTATTCTCTAACAACTGCTTATCATTTGATAGTTGATGTAATTTATCAAAGACTACCTCTTTTCCATCTTTAAATATACTATCTAATTTTATTCTATAATCATCAATTTTTAAATAATATTCACTACCTTGCTCTTTAATTTCTTCTATTATAGCATACTCTTTATCGCTGCTTACTTTTAACTTTATCTCAAGATTTTCCTTATCCAGTATATAATTTTCTATACTTTTAATATTTGTAGCGTTATCTATTATTAATTCTTTACCATTACCGTCATTGTCCTTGAATTTTATATTCACCTTATCACTATCAATACTCACTTGAGGAGAATCTATAGTTATAATTTTTGTGTCATAAGCTTCAATACCAGACAACTCTTTAATAAGTTTTTCCTTTTCTTTCTCTGTAATCTTTTCTTCATCACGTGAATCTATACAGACCATACCTGTACTGCGCTGTTTCCTTCCTTTAGAACATTGCTGCTGACTAATACTAAAGATAGAACTATGAACTACCTTAACAGGAGTAAACGCATCTTTGCTCATTAAGATAAGGGAATCTGCATTATTCGCACCTTTATCAAATACAACACCTATAAAATCTACTTTTTTCCCATCTGTCAGCGTCTTATAAGTTACACCTTTCTTATACTCATCGGCTATTTGTTTGTTTGCCTCATCTTTTAATGCATCAGCTGTCTTGCCTTCCCTTGGTCCTTTAAGCTCTAACCCTACTGGATCGTATTCTTTAGCACTGCTAGCTTGATCTGCAAATTTGATACCATGAACCAGCATATCAATACGTTTTCCTCTGCCTGTTTGAAACTCAGTTAATACTAATGCCCTGTTTTCTTGTAGTTCTCCTAGCTTTATATCACTATAGTGGCTAAATGCTCCGTGAGATATAGCTTGAGTATGCGCTTCCTTTTCTATTAGAACCTTAAAAGGTAGCACTGTCTCACCTAATTTTCCAAATAACTCCTTATACTTGCCTATTGATTGAGATTGATCTTGTGAAGAAGCAAGCTGAGACTTCAATACCTCATCAAATGTTTCCTTTAACCCAGCAGGATAAGGAATGTTTTTCCACTCTCCACCAAAAAAACTTTTTCCCTGCCTATACTTATCCAAGGAATTATATCTATTAACCTTCTCTACATCGAAAAAATCTGATCTTCTTTCCTCTTGTAAACTTATACATACTTCTGTTATTTTACTGACTGTTGGTAGGTTAATGGGTATTTTTTTCTCACTAAACTCTCCTTTTCCTCCCTCTCTAATGTGAAAGATAAACACCTCTTTATTCTGCCCTTGATTTCCTTTAGTCAGCATGAATGTTGTCACAGGCCTTTCAGTTGATTGTGCACCAGACCTTGTAGAAGAAACAAGTGGGTACTCATTATATAAAAATACAGATTTCTCTAAATTAATTCTCTCGAACTCATTAGCAAGAAGGAGTTGCCCCAAGAGAAATCTACTAAAGTAATTACCTCCTTTCTCTGGTGTACCGGGAAATGTATGATAAATACGTTCTAGTGGCTGTTTTATTTTTTCTTTAACATTAGTGATCGTATCTTGTCTTCCATCCCAATCTGAAGCTTCCTTCAAGAGTGCTTGCATTGTAGGTAGAGCAATTTCTCTGTCTTCACGAGGTGATATATACATTGAAAAC
This sequence comes from Wolbachia endosymbiont (group A) of Pogonocherus hispidulus, assembly GCF_964028195.1. Lineage (NCBI taxonomy): Bacteria > Pseudomonadati > Pseudomonadota > Alphaproteobacteria > Rickettsiales > Anaplasmataceae > Wolbachia > Wolbachia endosymbiont (group A) of Pogonocherus hispidulus. The sequence continues at coordinate 749,446 of NZ_OZ034750.1, read as the reverse complement.
TTTTCAGTTGAATCCAAATTTAACCCTACACAAAGCACATTATCTGAAACGGTTAAAACACGCATTGTGTTTGGCTGAAAACCTTTTGCATAATCTTTTGCTTGCTCTAATGCATTACCTGGCGTTGTACCAGCAGCTGTTCCTGCTTTTAATTCAATAATAATTGGAACAGCGTTTAATGACCTATCCTTGCCACGAGGCACTAGAACAATATCAGCATAACCTCTCCCTGCAAATTGCTCTAAGTAAACCCTGAGATTATACCTATAGCGGAAATTCACTAAAGCTCCTGCTACAAATCCATGATGTGCTGCTTCTTTTACTTCTTGACCATAGACAAGTGAATCCTTATGTTCAGAGTGAATTTTACTAACTTTTTTTAGAATATTTTCAACAGGTTTTTTCACTTTTTCCACATCAGGATTAGTCAGCTTTGCTATATCACTTTCTGGATTATTCCATAATCCCTTTTTTATTTCCTTAAACTCATGTATTGTAGAAGCATCATTGTCCAATTTATTATTTTCCACATTAACAGATATTCCTGCCATTTTCCCTTTGGCATCTTTTTCTTTAGTGATTTCTACTAATCTCACACCTAGCTTACCTTGATCTCTAGCTAGCCTCACAACATCATTCCTGGCAACTTTAGTATTGCCTAATATTTTATCTAGCTCACCATAACTAAACTTTTTTCTTGTGCTACCAGATTCTGCAATAACAAAGAGCTTTACTTTATCAGCAGCATCTTCTGGGCTTTTGATTTCTCCTTTTTTAATAACAGCTACTTTTAGAGTCTTTGAACTGTCAAAACTAAAATATATTTTCTCAATGTTCAGCTTTGCTGCAATTTCTGTGTCTATCAAAGTAGAAAAACTTCCTAGAAAGAAATGAGGAAAAAATCCTTCTTTACCTACTGAATGTAAATACGATGGAACCTGGTCAACATACGATTGAAACCTTGCTTTGAAAGATTCAAAATCACTCCCTTTTGGAACTGAAGTACTTGGGCCAGCTTTTACTGACTCTCGAATTAGTAGCTCTATTAATTCAAAATCCTGCACTCCTTGATTATCGACTTCTCCTTGTTTTCTTTTAGGCATATAACCCTCCTTTTAGACATATAATATTTTTAATGATCACCTAACCCCACATAAGACTGTTTACTAATCCCTACCTCAGCTAAATCACTACTTGGGCCAGGTATGTTTTTTTGATCGAGTTTTTCACCAGCAGACTTACCATAGCCTAAAAACTTATTTAATGATTGATTATCTCTTTGTTCTAATATAGAATGTATACAGTTTGCTTTCTCAGAAGACATAAACTCCTTGATTTGCTTAGAATTAGCCTTATCTAACATTGCCCACACTGGCTTCATAAAACCTTTTTCAACCAAATGTACTGAAAATTTTCCTTGAAAAGAAGAATCTTCCATCATTTCCTCGTCCAATGTGAAGGTACGATGATTATCAAATCCTTCTTTTTTCCACATATGCATAAAAACCTCCACACCAGCACCTAAATAATGCTCTGGACAGTCCTTTATCATGAATTTCAACCAAAGAGAATAATCATCTTCTGAAATTTCACTTGATTTTAAACAATCAAATAATTCCTGAAATTTATCAAAACTAAGCACGTCCTTCATTCTATTTAAAGATCCATAATAACCATTCTTTTCTAAATCTCTTTTCAAAAGCTCTGGATATTTATCAGGACTTATCTGACTTAAACAAAATTCAAATACATCAGGATAGCCATTATCATGTGCTGCATGCACTGCAATTTTCATAAAAACCTCATCTTTCTCCCGAGCACTTAACTCACTTTCAGGTAATGATTTTATCTTATTCCAAAAGAATTCCACCGCTTCTACACGTCTTCTCCTCGAACTTATTGCTGCACGGTGTAAACCAAAGACATAAGGATGCTGATCTTTTAGATCTAACTCTGAAATGTATCCACTAATGAAATGTGACCAAAATTGCATCATTGCATCTTTACACCAATTTCCACTTACTGATTTGACTAATTTTTTTATTGCGTCTGAATCTCCATCTTTTATTTTATCTTCCTGTTTAAAATGTTCAAATAGAGAGATTATATCCTCTTCTAAGCAACACCAACATGCGATTTGGTAAAGATAAAAGTCCTTCAGTGGATTACTTGTACCCTTCCAACTCTGAGGTTCTATCATCTTTTTAGCAACTACTCTTCTATTGAGTTTAATGCCATGTATTGTATCGGTTTTTTCCCAACATTCTTCATCTGATAATATATCAAGAAAAAAGGGAAGATTTCCGGTATTGATAGTCTCCAAATACCCCCGCCCCCAATTTCTTATTTGAAGTTGTTTAGATGCTTTATAAGGATCATCATCCTTAACAATAGAGAAAGCTACCTTAGTCAGATCATCTAAATCCATAATTCCCCCCATAAACAAAAGCTTATTAAGATACAGAACTATGATGATTTATACATTCTATATCACTTTCAACATGATAATACATCTTTGTAACCTGTCAATCACTATTGTAGAAAAATTTTCTAACTAAAATAATTTTCAATAAAAGCTTCTTGACAGGCTCAATATAAGATCTTTTGTTTGCTTTTATATTCTGTTTTTTGTCATAAGCTTGCCTTAATTCTTCTTTGGTTATTCTAAAACAAATTACTATTAATTTAGTAGCGTGTCTTATTAAAAAACTAAACAATACACCCATTTCCAGCACTCAAAACCAAGGGTGGTGAGAAGTGTTTTTCTTGGGATGAGTTGGTCTACCGCTTGTTCTGTGCAAATTTTTCTATATAGTAATTTTATTATACCGCAAAATCAGCTACATTAGCCTACTTTAGCCACATTTATATACGAATTAATTTGCTTGGCTTTGTTGCAACAATTTTACGTTTTTATTTTTGAAACACCCCTTTTACGTAAAAAGCTCTCACAAATATACGTACTTTTTTGTGTTTTTTAGAAAGTAAATAATTAGATTTTTTGTGGCTCTGAAGAAAGGCATGTTTCTATTGAATTGCACAAATATGCTCCTTCTACCGATCAAGCAGAGCAATTAAAACAATCGCTCGTAATTTTCAGGAAGACATATAAAATTCTTGACTTTTGTATCAGGTATATAATGATCAAAGCGTGTTTTAAATTGAGGTAAAATTATGAATTCAAGTGAGTTGCAAGAAATATTAAGTGTAATAATACAAGATGGTGTAGATGAGAGTAATGTTATTGATAGAATAGAAAATCAGCTAAAAGAACAAGATTTTGACATAATATTTTCCGATCATGAAATGGATGTAAAGACTATTTTACTGCATGTAGCTGCTTCCATGGATCGCTTAAAAATAGTTGAATATCTTGTAGGTAAAAAAAATGTTGCTATTGATTTACAAAACACGAATGATAATACTCCCCTACACATTGCTGTTCGCAAGAATAATTTCAGTATAGTTGAATATCTTATAAAAAATCATGCTGATCCTAATGCAAAGAACAATCACGGCTTTACTCCTTTGTACTTTGCTGCCATTAAGGGTTACTTAGACATAGTTAAATATCTTGTAAAAAACGGAGCTACTCTTGATCTACAAGACAAGGATGGTGATACTCCTTTATATGCTGCTGCCATTAAGGGTTACTTAGACATAGTTAAATATCTTGTAAAAAACGGAGCTACTCTTGATCTACAAGACAAGGATGGTGATACTCCTTTATATGCTGCTGCTAAAGGTGGTTACTTAGACATAGTTAAATATCTTGTAAAAAACGGAGCTACTCTTGATCTACAAGACAAGGATGGTGATACTCCTTTATATGCTGCTGCCATTAAGGGTTACTTAGATATAGTTGAATGTCTTATAAAAAATAAAGCTGCTCTTAATCTACAAAACAAGGATGGTGATACTCCTTTATATGCTGCTGCTAAAGGTGGTTACTTAGACATAGTTAAATATCTTGTAAAAAACGGAGCTACTCTTGATCTACAAGACAAGGATGGTGATACTCCTTTATATGCTGCTGCTTTAAGTGGCCACTTAGATATAGTTGAATGTCTTGTAGAAAACGAAGCTGCTCTTAATCTACAAGACAAGGATGATAATACTCCCTTACACGCTGCTGCTGAAGGTGGTCGCTTAGATATAGTTGAATGTCTTATAAAAAACGGAGCTAATCCGAACATGAAGAACTATCGTGGCACTACCCCCTTACATGCTGCTGCTAAAGGTGGTTACTTAGACATAGTTAAATATCTTGTAGAAAACAAAGCTGCTCTTGATGTACAAGACAGGGATGATAATACTCCCTTAGACTCTGCTGCTTCAAAGGGTCACTTAAACATAGTTGAATATCTTGTAGAAAACGGAGCTCCTCTTAATCTACAAGGCCCGATTGGTAGTATCACTTTACACCGTGCTGCTTCAAATGGTCACCTAAACATAGTTAAATATCTTGTAGAAAAAGCTAATGTTGAGACAAAAAACAGTTATATCTACACTGCTTTCTATTTTGCTGTTCTAGAAGGTCACTTAAACATAGTTGAATATCTTATAAAAAACGGAGCTCCTCTTAATGCGCGAGACTCGATTGGTAATATCCCTTTACACCATGCTGTTCTAAGAGGTCACTTAAACATAGTTGAATATCTTATAAAAAACGGAGCTCCTCTTAATGCGCGAGACTCGATTGGTAATATCCCTTTACACCATGCTGTTCTAAGAGGTCACTTAAACATAGTTGAATATCTTATAAAAAACGGAGCTCCTCTTAATGTGCAAGACTCGATTGGTAATACCCCTTTACACCATGCTGTTTTAAACAAGCACTTAGATATGGTTAAATATCTTGTAGAAAATGGAGCTGACCTTAATGCAAGGAATTATAATAAAACTCCTTTAGATGTTGCTAATGAAAATGGTTGCTCAGATATAGTTAAGTATTTAAATGAAAAGAAGGTTGCCGCTGATGCAAAGAATAATGCTGACAAAGCTCCTTTATATATGGCTGTTGAGAATAGTAAACAGGGTATAGTGCAAGCTACATCAAACGCGGAAGCCAAACATATCGCTAATAAAGCGGTAAAAATTGGCTTCTCTGTAGGCATAATAACCATGTTGACAGTGGCTATTGGATGTTTTGCTGCGAATGTTGGGTTATCAATGTTAGTTATAGCTGGCATAGCTGTAGCTGCTGCGTTAGCAGCTGGAACTGTTGCTGGCAGTATTACATATGTAGTACCGAAGCCTGGCAATAAACTAAATGAAATTAGTATAAACGAAAAAACATTTGTTTGCCAACCTACTTAATAGTGGATAGAAAAGTTTGCTAAGAAATATCAAAAACCATACAGTCAAGTTAAAGAAAAGTAGGAGAGAAAGAAGGAAAGACTACCTCTTTATTCTCATTCCCCTTTTCATGTTTTTTGTCTACAGAGACTATAGCTAACACAAGAAAGGTCTACTTGGTGCTGAGAGCGGAATCAACTTTTATTGATTAATACCGTCCCTATATTATTTCAAGTCAAGCTTCCCTTGGTTAGCTAAGAAGAATTGCAAATACGTTGCTGCCTTATACCTACAACAAACTGAAACAATCACTTATAATTCTGGAGAAGGTATATAAAATTCTTGATTTTGACATCAATCATGTAATAATTAAGATATGGATTTTTAAGATGAGGTGAAATCATGAACTTTGATCAGTTACTGGAATCATTAATAAGTGCTAAAAATAAGGAACATATAATTAACAGAATAAAAGAAGAGTTAGAACAACAAGGTAAAGATTTAGAAGATGTATATGAAGAGTGGTTTGACAGTAAATTGGACACAGAATACGCTTCCGCCATGTTACATTCTCAGGAGGATATAGGTGTAGAAGAGACATTTCTGTATGCAGCTGTCTGCCTTGGTAAATTAGAGACAGTTAAATATCTTGTAGATGAAAAAAAAGCTAACGTTGATGCAAAGAGCTGCTCAGGCTGCACTGCTTTACACTTTGCTGCTGAACGTGGTCACTTAGATATAGTTAAATATCTTGTAGATAAAGAAGCTAACGTTGATGCACAGGATAATGATGGCTGCACTCCTTTGCACATTGCTGCCCAAAATAGTCACTTTGACATAGTTGAATACCTTATAAACCACACAAAGGTTAACGTTAGTATAAAATCATATTGTGATCACACTCTTTTACATTTTGCTGCTGAGGGTGGCAACTTAGAGACAGTTAAATATCTTGTAGGTAGAGGAGCTAACGCTAATGCGAGGGATAAATGGGGTTATACTCCTTTACACTCTGCTGCTGAATGTGGCCACTTAAATATAATTAGATATTTTGTAGAGGATCTTACAGGCGAAAAAAAGGTTTACATTGATACAAAGAATAATGATGACAGTACCCCTTTACACCTTGCTGTTGAATGTGGCTCCTTAGATATAGCTAAATATCTTGTAGAAAATAGAACTAACGTTGATGCAGTGGATGTTAACAACAAAACTCCTTTAGATATCGCTAATGAGTGTGGTCATCCAGGTATAGTTGAGTTTCTTAATAAAAAGCGTGTTGCTTCTGATGCAAACAATGATGTTCCTTCACAGGCTGCTAAAAGAACTAAACTGGATAAAGTGCAAGAAGATAATATTGAGTTACTTATAACATCCATTTCAAAATTAGGTCGGACTGGAGGTATCACTGATAAGATGTAGCATTAAAGCCTAGTAATAGGCTAAGCGAGTCCAACGTAAGTAGGCAACATCCACTGATACGTCTTGACAGTAGATGGGTTTTTGTGTAGCTAATTGTGTTTAGTGACAAATTAAATATGGAAGAGCTAAAAAAATGTGGTTGTGAGACAAGTGCTGCTAGGTGTAGTGGCAAGAGCTAAATATAAACAATTCAATAGCATGGGGTAGAAATATGATACATCATAAGTGGTTAGAAATACTAAGTGCAATAAATTCCGACAATGATTTAAATAGGGATAACATAATTGAAAAAATAAAAGAGAAGTTAAAAGCAATAGACCCAACCACGTATAAAGAGTGGAAAAAATTTGATTTTAATGTGAATTATTGGATAAACAATTGCGTAGAGAGATGTACTCTATTGCATATCGCTGCTGGAAATGGTTATATAAAGGCAGTGAAGACTCTATTGGAAATAGGTGCAAAGGTTAATGCAGTAGATCTAGATAGGATGACTCCGTTACACTTAGCTGCCAAAGGAGGTTATACAGAGATAGTGAAAACCCTAACAGACGCAGATGCAAAGGTCAATGCAGTAGATCTAGACAGGATGACTCCGTTACACTTAGCTGCCAAAGGAGGTTATACAGAGATAGTGAAAACCCTAACAGACGCAGATGCAAAGGTCAATGCAGTAGATCTAGACAGGATGACTCCGTTACACTTAGCTGCCAAAGGAGGTTATACAGAGATAGTGAAAACCCTAACAGACGCAGGTACAAAGGTTAATGCGGTGGATGGGATGAAGCGTACCCCATTGCATATGGCTGCTAAAAATGGTCATATAAAGACAATGAATGCTCTATTAGAAAAAGGTGCAGAAATTAATATAATAGATAAAAAGGGGTTGACGCCATTATCTCTTGCTGCCGAAAATGGTCATAAAGAAGCAGTATATGCTTTAATGGAAAAGGAAGCAGATCTTTTATTGGGAAATAAAAATAGAACCCTAAAGTACTTAGAAAAACTAACCAGAAGTGATAATTTAAAACAGTTTCGAAAAGAGCAAAGGGATGATGAATATGAATCACTTAAATACTCATTGCTATGTCGTGATGATCGTTCTTTAGTTGATGTTGTTGGAGGAGATACATTTAACTTAATGTGCATATGGTTTACTGGCATATCTGCTCTAACACCAAGTCAAAGAGAATTAAATAAAGAATTATTCAGTATCCTCCAAGCATACCAGTCTTTTAGTGATGAAGGTGATTATAATGAAAATGGTTATATTGTGAGACTTAGAAATTTTTTACAAGACAATGGAGATAATCAAGATCTAGAAAAAGTTCTTAATCTTAGAAGAGGAGAATCTAAATTAACAGTATTACACATAATATCAAGTATAGCTGGGGTAGAAAAAGAATATGACGATTCTGTAGCTTTACTTTTGAAGGCAGGAGCTAACCCTAATGTAAAGGATGATAGAGGAAAGACACCCTTGCATTATGCTACTGGACCTAATAGTGTAGCTTCTCTTATGGAAAAAGGAACTAATCTTAATGAGCAAGATAATGAAGGAAAAACACCCTTACATTGTATTGCAAGCACTGATTACAATGATCTCATCTCTTCATTTCTGGATAGTGGAGCTAGGTCTGATATATGTGATAAACAAGGAAAGATCCCACTAGACATAGCAATTGATAATTGTAACTACTATGCTGAAGGTTATCTTTTAACTGAGGATCAAAAAAGGTTGCAGCAAGAATTAGACTGTATTCTTGGTGGTGTTGACAAAGATAACCCTTCTTCTCTAAGTAAAGGTCTTACTGTATTAGAAAAGTTTTTGAATGAACGCAAGGGTACTCAAGACTTAAAGAGAGTTTTAAGCCTTCATAACAATGAAGGGAAGTTACGAATCTTTCAATATATCAGAGATGTTTTTCATAGTGATGAAACTTGTTGTAAAGAAGCAGAGAGATTGTTGTTGGTAGCGGGAGCAAAGGATTTCAAGGAGTTAGATAGCAAAGAGCACTTGTTTAAATCTAGGACTTTATGGGATGATTTAATACCAACCCAGCAGAAAATTTTGAAATTTTTCCTATGTAGAGTAGATAAAGCTCAAGACATTAATGAGCTGGAACAAGTTGTAAACAAAGCTATAGAGTGTAAAATGAGGTTTAATTTTCCTCATCAAGGAAAGCTATATGGAAAAATGTATGAAAAATATGGTTTTATGGATTATGTGATAAAAAGAATAAAAGAAATTAGTGAATTAAAAAAGGATCCTAAAGTTGCTAGTGATATAATATGTAAATTAGTATCAAAAGGAGCAGTGCTTTATAATAAAGATAGTATGGAAGTAATTAATGCATTGGAATCAGAGTTTAAAGACCATAAAACCAATATGAAAAAAGCTCATGAAGAATATGTCAATAATACTTTAGAGTTTATGAAAATTGTTAAAAGTGCAGCTACTGGTAGAGTAAAAAATGCAAAAATGGATAGCTTTACTTTTTACTTGGAATACTCGGAGGATAGCAAAATAGATATTGCAAAGATCACAAATGGAGCAAGGGATTTAGGGCTAACTCAAGGAGAAATAGAATACGGAAGAGATATAATAAAGATCGGTAAAAGTGAGGTGGAAATTATAACGAACAATGACATAAGGCATTACACTGATCTTGCGGACAATAGTAATATAGTGTTAACTTTCTATACTAGTTTAGGAGAATTAGAAGTTAATTTGTACCCTGACAAGCAAGATAAAATAATAGTAGAAGTTAGTAATAAAAAGGAAATACTGGAAAAGTTCAAAAATTGTAAAGAAGAATTAGGTGAGAATTGCTCACTTGGTGGATATTGGGTCTACGGTGCTATTGAACAGGGATATTTTGAAAGGTCTGGAAAACTTTGTCAATCTTTTGAAACAATTAGTCTATCTAAAAAAGTCTCAGAAGGAGTCAAAGCAGCAGTAAAAGGTTTAAAGTGTGGTGATATAGTGAGCTCTCCATCCAGTAATATATTTCCTTCAAAAGCGATTATGCAGGAAGGTAAAGCAAGAGTACCAGGAGCATGAACTCAAAGTTGCTTAGGGTCAAGTTTTGAGTATTTTACTAAAATAGCTTTAACATTTTTTGGGGAATGTTTTAAATCCTATGGTGATGTTAAGTTAATAGCTTAAGAGATACTTCAAAGAAATTATCTTATTAAAAAAAATTACTTGACCCTTATGGTTTTTCAAGCATACCACTAGCTTTAAGATTTTGTAGGCCAGTTGCCTACATTAATAGGAATACCTACCTCAAGTAGGTTCTTTGCCACTTCTATTTCCCCTATTTTTTTACCCTTTTCTTTATCAATCTGTATTCTTTTAGATACTGACATAATTAATGAATAAAATTTATCACGTATTTCTTCATCCTCAATTTTATTATACTCTCTCACTAAATCTAGTACTCCATTTTCTCCCTCATTACTTCTTTCAATTTCAACATTGCCTTTTTCTATTAGTTCACTAATTTTTGGCAGTAGAGTTTTGGCATGCGTTGTTTGCTATGCTAAGCAGTTTTCCTATTGTCATGATATGGGTTCCTTGCTCATAGCGTCTTATTTGACCACCTGTTAAACCGACTTTATTTCCTCTGAGAACGTCCTCTTGCTAGCCTCCAGTCTTTCATATTTTCCCCTGTTTTATAGGCTATAAAATTAACTATCTCTGTTTTATTATGTTTCTCAAGTTCATCTTTAGACAAGCCTGTTGTTTGGAGAATGATATCAAGGGAAATACCCGCTTTAAGTAGATTCTTTGCTACTTCTGCTTTTTTACCTTCTTCTTCGCCCATCTGGATAGATTTGTTTAATGCAGAGGCCATCTTACATAATTCCTGGTTCCTAAATTTTTTACATTCTCTAACTAGATTTAATGTTTTTTCTACCTTACCTTTCTCTGATACCGTGGATTCAGGTAGTAGTTTTGCCATATCAATCATTAGTTCCACTACTATCATACAGAATGTAATGATTGAAATCGGATTTTCCCCTCGCTCATATCTGGACATTTGCTTCTCTAATACTCCGACTTTACTTCCTAGACCTGCCTGAGTACGTCTTTGCTTTTCCCTCTCATGTTTTAATTTTTTCCCTACTTCGTAGTCTGTAGACCTTGTATCAGTAGTCATGTCTCTTTAAAATATTTTGAGACAAAGATATACTCTTTAACCTAAGATTCTATTAAAGTCACTTTCAGAGCTTAGTGCAGTTTTTCAACTTTATAATTATCCTCCCTAATTGCGTTTTTATACTCTTTGTCATCTTTCCACACTACTTCATCTTTCCAAATAATTGTATAGCCTTCCTGTATTAAACCCTGTTTTTTGAAACTAAAACAGCCATACTCTGTCACTGTTTTATAATCCACTAGATCTATTTCTACACTTGGACATGCTATCACCAGCTTTCTTACAATTGATACATCTCCTTCCGTTGGTGCTTCCCTTTCCGGATAGTTGTGTGATACTATCATAGAACTTGCTCCTACTCTTAATCCTTGCTCCATAAGCTTTCTCGTATATATCGCTGTTTCATCTATTTTAAAAATATCATATACTTCTTCTGCCAATAAATAATGCCTTTCATCCATATAAAATACTCTCAAGTGTTCTCTATCTGATTGTTCCATCAAGTACTCAGCTAACTTTTTTGAGTCATTAGTGATTGGTAATCGTGTATCGAAATATTTTTTGTGCTTCATTGTATCCTCCTAGCAATACCAAATAACCATAAGTTTTTTTGTTAAACCTTGCTCAATCAGACTTACATAGCCACTTTGTGTAACCATGGTATAATCTTTTAGTTCTACCCCTATATTTGGTAGGATTAAGACAAGGTCCTTAGCAATTTTCATATCACCTTTTGATGGCTCTGATACAATGAGATAATGGGTAACTTTTATTGAAGCTATTGCCTCTTTCAGCACTATCTGTTTCATAACACTTTGTACAGTTTCTATACACTCATAACCGTAGGTATTTTCTGTAATTGTGTTACACTCTGCATCCATGTAAATCACTTGTATGCCTTTTTTATTAATTGTCATATTTTCTCCTCAAAACAAAAAAATTCCGGTAGTAAAAGACCTTTTTCTAAATGTGTGCACCTCGACTGATAAGGTACTCCTTCACGTCCTCTTTAATATCTTTATCTTGATATTCTCTATCTTGAGTAGCCAAATATAGCGGTGTATTATCATTCTTGTCTCTGGCATTTATATTTGCCCCATTTATTACAAGACATTTGACCATGTCAAAGTTACAATCTTCAGCAGCTATGTGTAGTACAGTAGTGCCATCTTTAGCTGTAGTATTTATGTAGGCTCCCATCTCTATTAGATATTTTACTATTTCAATATAATCTCGCTCAACAGCGTAGAGTAAAGGTGTCCAGCCGTTTTCTCCCACAAAATTTACATCAACTCCTTTCTCCTCTACCAAATATTCAACAACGTCCAAGTGGCCATTTGATATCGCCATTTTCAATAGATCACTGCAGTCATAAGTGACATCTTTTCGGCTCATCAGATACTCTATAGTATCCAAGCCACCACCTACAATAGCTTCACCAAATAAAGTACTGCCATATTCATTAATTGGTGCCATAGGATCAATACCCTTTTCTTCTATAAAATATTTGACTATTCTAACATGGCCATATTGAAATGCATAATATACGGGAGTACCTTCATTGTCAGTAATATTGTAATTGGCACCCTGATTTATTAAAAATCTTACTATATCAACATTTCCTGAATAGACAGCGTAATGCAAGGGAGTCCAATTACATTCATCCTGAGCATTTAAATCAGCTCCTTTACTTAAAATATATACAGTTAGATAAAAATCACCTTTTTCAGCGGCTGAATGCAAAGTATCAGGTGGATTGAACTTACCATGCAGATGCCTTGCCATGGCATATAGCCTTTTGTCTTGATTAGACGTTTCTTTAACATTATCCTTTTTTTCAACATATTTTTTTGTCATAATGACCTCACTAAATTAATAAAACTATTCCATTCTACAGACATAAACATTTAAATATGTGCACCACAACTGATAAGGTGTTCCGCTATATCTTCACCTGGTGTAACCAAGCCCAGTGGTGTTTTGCCATACTTGTCTCTGACATTTACATTTGCCCCATTTTCTATAAGACATCTGACCATGTCAAAGTTACAATCTTCGGCAGCCATGTGTAGTGCAGTAGTACCATCTTCATCTGTAGCATTCACATCAGCTCCCATCTCTATTAGATACCATGCTATGTCGAGTTCATCTCGCCCAACAGCGTGGAGTAAAGGTGTCCAACCGTTTTCCTCCGCAAAGTTTACATCAACTCCTTTCTCCCCTACCAAATATTTAACAATATTTAAGTAGCTACAAAATATTGCTACTTCCAACAGGTTATTGCCATTATAAGTACTACCTTTTCGGTTTAGCAGGTACTCTATAGTATCCATGTTACCGCCTACAACAGCTTGGCTAAGTAAAGTAAAGTCATATTCTTTGATTGTCATAGGATCAATACCTAACTTTTCTACAAAATATTTGACTAACTCAACAGGACCATATTGGAATGCATGTGATACAGGAGTATCTTTTGCACAGTAATTAGTAATACTAAGGTTAGCACCTCTATCTATTAGAGATTTTACTAAATCAATGTCTCCTGAATGTACAGCATGATGCAAAGGAGTCCAACCATTCTCATCTTGAGCATTTAAAAGATCTTTTTCAGTAGCTAAAGATATTTTGCCTACAATACTAGTATCACCATTCAGATATTTTGCACTTTGATCAGATATTTCTTTAGCACTATTCTTTTTTTCAACACTTATCATAATAACCTCACTAAAAACTATTCCATTCTACAGACACAAACATTATTTTTTTATTAACTGTAAAACCCGTATAAATTCCTATATGCACTGCTCATTCTCTCTCATGAGGGCATTCATAATTATGCTAATATCTTATATATATTAATTAACAACCTCACTTTCTTCCCTCTTCAATGGCCTCTTCTATGACAGCAGCTATTTCGTTCAGCTTCTTCAACTGATTAACTTCTGAATTTGCACGCATTTCCTTCAGCACCTTTTGATAAAGATCTTGTCTTTTCTCATTATCGAACAGTTTGCAGTATAGTTTTAGCTGCTCAGGGGTCCTTAATAGAAGCCGTTCTATTATATTGTTGCTTCCTGCTTCTAATTTTTTACGTTTATTGTTATTATTACTATTATTCATACAAATCCCCACTCATTAAAGACTCAATTCTTCCAAATGTTTACTACTGTTTTCTTAGTAGTATTGGCATAAAGCCATCTATTTTGGCGGAAGTCAAGAGATTTTTTAAATATTTATTTGTTATTAATAATAGTAAATATATTAATTTCGGTAGCTTCACAAACTAGGAAGAGATTTAACATCTAGTTGCTCTACATTTTCCACTTTCTCGAGCTGTGTGCTGGGCTTTAGTGCATCATACAACGCAAAACTTATACACGCTAATCCAACACTTCCCCCAATAATCGCTATGGCATACATTTTCAATATATAAGCTACAACACTACTGACTAGTAATGCCGCACCAACACTACCAGCCAAGATTGCTCGTCTTTGTTGCATTGATGGTTTTTCTTTTTTGTCTGCAGTATTTTCTTTGCTAGACCCATTATCAAAACATGCAGCAGAAGAAAGGCTGTTGGAAGCATTTGGTTCTTGTATGTCAGTTTCTGTTACAGCAGTTTCATTTTTTTCGCATATTCCAGCATTATCAAGCTTTTCTATTGAAGCAGCGATGTGCTCTATAGCTATTGTATTACTTTCATTACTATTTTCGCATGGCTCAAGATATTCATGTTCTATAGATTCTTCAAGACTACTTTTATTACTATTTTCATATGCGTTAGCCGGTGTCTCGATATTACCGATAGTATCTTGAAGCACTTTTTCACTTCTAGCTGTAGTAGTTTTGGCTGTTACAACAGTGGACTGCTGGGTTGCTCTCTTATTAAGAATATTTCCCAGTTCTCTTACAGCTTCACTATTTTCACACGCTTCAGCATAGGTGAATGGGGTGTAAGTCATTTCCTTGCCATTTGAATGTTTTATCGTTATTCTTTTTTTGACAATCTCTTTCAAGATACCATTTTCCTCAGAGATTTTTAACACTGCTCTCATAATGTCATTGTCTCTACGTGATATAGCATCTGTAAGTATTGTATGATTTTCTTCCCGACCATCTGAATGTTTTGTGGTCATTTCTTCATTCAGAACTTCCTTTAATAGTTTTTGTTTTTTGGCTTCTTCTAAAAGATCTTTTACAGCTTGATTATTTTTATGACTTATAGCATAATGTAGTAGTGACAATGTCTCCTCTCTACCCTGATATTTGTAAGCTATTTTCGCTAAAAGAATCGTGCTTGCGTTATAGCTGGAATTTTTGAATATTCCATTTTTGAACTTTTCGGCAACACCTTCCCCTTCTTCTATTTTTCTTGCTAGTTTTTGTATATTCTTTCTATCTTTATTTGTTAACTCATATATATCACATACTAATTCACCAGTCAGTTTTGACGTTTTCATAATGTTTTTCCCCCTATTAAGATTTATTGATTTATACCAAACTTCGTTATTGGGAAGACAAATAGGACATACGATAAATTCGCTTGAACCTCTAGCTATAGGCAGAAAGCGCTCTTTTTCATTTATCCAATTACCATTGAGATTTGGTATTAGTTGTAGTAATTGAAATAGCAAACCGGTTAGGTTGCCTAGTTTGGTTCTTTCTTTCAATCAAAGGTATTCTACTGTTTTAAATTCCCTGTAAAGATTTAGCTTATCTTTTACATCTAAACAGCATTAACACGATTTGGCTTTTTGTAGATGAGTAATTCTCTAGGGATTATCCTATTGAATTCTATGATATTATTTTTTGTAACATTGTTATACACGTCATGAGACTGAAGCTATTTATTTATCTTCTCTGTACAGATTAAATGACAAAAAAACTCACGTATCTGGCGTATCATGTTTAATTTTTTGCACTATGTGCACCTTATGTCTTTAAAATTTCTACCTACATAAGCTGAAACGCGCTTATAAAGCGTTTAAAACATAAAAAAACGCCAACTTAAAAAATGGATAGTGAATAACTAGCTACCCTAGGGTTTCTTTTGCCTTTTTTTCTGTTTAGTAAATTTCTTAAACACTTGCGGTGTAGGTTAGTTGCAAGTTAAAAGCAGCTAAATCGCTCTTAATCAAGCGTTTTAGAATAAAAAAACGCCGATATTTTAGTACATAGTAAATAGCCAACCACCACAGGGCTTCTTTTGCCTTTTTTTTCGTTTGGTAAATTTCTTAAATATTTATGGCTAAAGATTGCACGAATGTTGCAATTACAAAAGCGATCTCTACTAGGAGGATGTCATCCCAGTGCCCAGACACTGGGATCCAGTTCTTATTACCTGGTATAAAGTTAAGTTTTCTGGATTCCAGTGTCTGGGCACTGGAATGACACCGTCTTGGATGGAAGGGCTGGATGACAGGAGAAGGAAGCTACTTGGATGACAGGGGAAGGTACTAGCCTGACAACCGTCATCCCGCTACGTGTTAGCGGATGAGATACCGCGGCGGTATAGTAACTCGTCATCCCGCTACTTGTTAGCGGGATCTATGCTTTGAGATACCGCGGCGGTATGACGGTTCGTGGCGGTATGACGATAAGCTCGTCATACCGCTACTTGTTAGCGGATGAGATACCGCGCATAACTGCACGAACGTCTAGTTAGGAGTAAGATAGGAGAAAAATTAGGGCCCGCAAATTAATCCAAACACATAAGTGTGGTGTTACCACCGAATGCTGTAGTGTTAACACTTACAACTTTTTCTGTAGAAAAACGCTGTAAATAATGAGGACCACCAGCTTTTGGCCCAGTGCCAGATAGTCCTCTACCACCAAATGGTTGTATCCCAACTGCTGCACCTATCTGGTTACGGTTGATGTAGACATTTCCAACTGATATTTTTTTGCTTATTAAATCGATCTGATTTTGTATACGGCTCTGCAAAGAAAATGTAAGCCCATATCCTGTATTGTTTATATCACCTATAACTTCATTTAATTGTGACTTGTTAAAACGTATGATATGTAAAATAGGACCAAACACTTCTTGTTTTAATTGTGAAATTTTTTGTATTTCATAAATATACGGAGGAAAGAAGTGACCATTATGAGAATTTGCATCCATGGGTACTTTAAATAATAGATTTGAATCTTTATCCTCTGACATTTCTTGCGTGTGTTGAGTGAGCATATCGATAGATGCTTTGTCAATTATTGGACCAATATCAGTGCTAAGTTGTATTGGATCACCAATCTTTAGTTCTTGCGCTGCACCGCATATCATTTTTATCTGCTTCTCTGCTATGTCCTCTTGAATAAACAGCACTCTAAGTGCAGAACAGCGCTGACCGCTACTGCGAAACGCAGAAAGCAAAGCATCCATAGCCACTTGCTCTAAGAGAGCAGAGCTATCAACGATCATAGCATTGAGCCCACCAGTTTCAGCAATAAGCGGCACAATAGGTCCATCCCTATTTGCAAGCATTTTATTGATTATTTGAGCAGTTTGTGTTGAGCCAGTAAAAGCTACTCCGGCAATTCTATTGTCTGGCACTAGTGTTTTACCCAAGTATCCACCATCCCCTGGGATGAGATGTAATACATTTTTGGGTATTCCAGCTTCATGTAGTATCTTAATGGCTTTATAAGCAATAATCGGCGTTTGTTCTGCTGGCTTTGCCAGCACTGCATTACCTGCTGCAAGTGCAGCTGAAACCTGCCCAATGAAGATAGCAAGTGGAAAATTCCATGGTGATATGCATAAAAAAACTCCTCTGCCTTCAAAAAAGATGAAGTTATCTTCACCCGTTGGACCTGGCAATTTTTTCCAGTCGCTCAGTTTATTCTTTGCTATCGTTGCATAATAACGCAGAAAGTCGACTGCTTCCCTTACTTCTGCTATTGCATCGGATAAAATTTTTCCTGCTTCCACAATCAGAATGTAAATTAACTCTTTCATCCTTTCTTCAAGCAAATCTGCAGCTTTTTCAAGGCATTTAGCGCGCTTTTCTGCTGAAACATTCTGCCACTTAGTAAAAGCATTATGTGCTATTTCAAGAGCGTTTAAAACTTGAGCACTTGTTGTATTTGACACTTCTCCAATTACATTTTCTAAATGTGCAGGATTCACCACTTCAGTAAATTTGGCATCATCAAAAAGTGACTGTCCGTCAATTATCGGCCCAACTTGCCATTTTTTTTCACTAAAGCCCTTTATATCATCTGCAAATTGTGAGACTATCACCGAGTCACTAATATCCATTCCCAAAGAATTTTTTCTTTCTGGTCCCAAAATATCTTGTGGTAACGGAATGCCTGGATGAGGTTCATAATTAAAATTTATAGCTTTTTCCAGTGGATCTGAAATTAGCTCATCAATTTTAACGTTAGGGTCATTTATTTGATTGACGAACGAACTATTAGCTCCATTTTCAAGAAGACACCTAACAAGATATGGTAATAAATCACTACGTTTACCAACTGGTGCGTAGACACGACAGCTAACATTTGTTGCAAGCTCTGACATTGCATAATCATATAAGTCTTTTGCCATTCCATGTAAGCGTTGAAATTCAAATCCAGGGTGGTTTTTATCAGCAAGTTCCATGATAGAAGCAAAAGTATAGGCATTATGAGTTCCAAAGCATGGGTAAAAGCTGTTTGGTTTACTCAAAAGTTTCTGTGCGCACGCGAGGTAAGATACGTCAGTATAGCTTTTTCTTGTAAATACTGAGTAATCATTTAATCCCAATTCTTGCGCACGCTTGATTTCTGAATCCCAATATGCACCTTTTACAAGTCTGACCATAATTTTATGATTTGATCGAATAGCAACATCCTCTACAAAGTCAAGAACAGATAAAGCACGTTTTTGATATGCTTGTACAGCCAAGCCAAGCCCTTCCCACTCAGAAAGTGATTCATCAAGCCGTAATTGTTCAAACAAGATTAAGGACATTTCAAGCCTTTCTGTTTCTTCTGCATCTATGCATAATGAAATGTTGTATTTTTTTGCTTCATGACAAAGCTCTAGCAGTTTAGCTCTCAACTCTTCAGCTATATTATCGAATTGACCAAATTCATAACGTGGATGTAATGCAGACAATTTGATTGAAATTCCATGCGATTTAAAACAATCATTTATTTCAGTGGATTCACCTATAGCTTTTATTGAGTGCATGTATGAATTAAAATACTCTTCTGCATCTTCAGCTGTGTGAGCAGCTTCGCCAAGCATATCAAAAGAGTATAAAAACTTACTATTGTCATCTAGTTTTGCATACCTTAAAGCTTCTTCTATGGTTTCTCCAACAACAAAATGATTACCAAGCATAGACATTGCTTGTTTTACTGCTTTGCGAATGATCGGTTCTCCTAAATTCTTAAGTAACTTAGAAATTGCGTAATAGAACTTCGAATCGCCTTCATTATCTCTCAATATACTGCTACCTATCATCAAGCTCCATGTGGAAGCATTGACAAACAACGAAGAAGAGTGCCCTAAATATTTATTCCATTCCTGATTGGCAATTTTATCTTTGATTATTTCGTCTATTGTATAATCATCGGGTATTCTAAGTAGCGATTCAGCAAGGCACATCAATGCTATTCCTTCATCATTAGAAAGCGAGTATTGCTGCATAAAGGAATCTACAATACTTAATTTATTGTGTTTAATTTTTTCAATAACTTGTTTTGCAATATTATAAATTCTACTTTTTGAATCAGCCGAAAGCTCTGCTTTTTCTACAAGATAACGTATATAACTCTTTTCATCAGTACGATAAAATCCTTGTAAACGTTTTCTGAGTTCATTAGGTTCTTGTATAGAGCTGATCATAATTATCTATAAAACACCTTTACTATATGTAAGCTAAAATTATATCATAACTTCGCGTAGAATAAATCATTATTTATAAAAGAGCCAGGGCTGGCTAAAAGAAGTCTAGTACTTACTTAACTTTACTAAGTCAAGAGAAGTATGTAGCTTAACACTCCACCACACATCAAGTATTTAATCTCAGTTGCAGTTTGTACACAGCATTTGAGTTGAATTGATTGCTTTGAACTATCCTTTCTTTTGATGATACATTCTAAATTTCCACTTGGCACTATTTCACCTTTTATGCTTATTATCTCACTACCATCAAATATCTTTCTGGTTATTCCATTTTGGAATATAAGTGGAAGAACACCCATGCCGACCAAGTTGGCCCTATGTATACGCTCAAAGCTTTCTGCAATTACAACTTTAATCCCCAACAATAAAGTACCTTTTGCTGCCCAATCCCTACTTGAACCTGTGCCATACTCCTTTCCTGCCACAATGATGAGAGCTTCCTTGTAGCGCATTGCTGCATCAAAAATCGACATAGTTTCTTGAGAAGGAATATATTTTGTATAGCCGCCTTCGATGCTTACCATTTCATTTTTTATTCTAATGTTAGCAAAAGTCCCACGCATCATTACATTGTGATTACCACGACGAGACCCATACGAATTAAAGTCCTGTGGCTCAATTCCAAGATTTTTTAAATATATACCTGCAGGACTACTTGAGGCAATATTTCCAGCAGGGGAAATGTGATCAGTAGTTACGCTATCGCCAAACATTGCCAATATTTGTGCACCTTTTATATCGATTGTTTTATCTTTATTATTTTTAGGTGATAAATTATCAAAATAAGGCGGATTTTGTATGTAAGTGCTATTTGCATCCCAATTATAGATTTCACTTTTTTCACACTTTATCTTTCGCCAATGTTCATCACCAGAAAAAACATCCTTATACTTTTGTATAAACATCTCACGTGTTACCACATTTTTAACACAATCTTCGATTTCATTGTTTGTTGGCCATATATCTTTGAGATAGACATCATTTCCATTCTTATCTTTGCATATTGAATCTTTTGTCAAATCAGTTTGCACAGTACCAGCAAGTGCATATGCAACAACAAGTGGCGGAGATGCCAAGTAATTAGCTTTGACTAACGGATGAATTCTTCCTTCAAAGTTACGATTACCAGATAAAACTGCAGCAACAGTTAAATTTTTGTTTTTAATGCCATCTTCTATATCTTTATTAAGTGGACCAGAATTCCCAATGCAAGTTGTGCAACCATATCCAACTAGATTAAAACCCAAAGCATTTAGATCTACCTGCAATCCAGACTTTTCTAAATATTCTGTTACAACTTGTGACCCTGGAGCAAGAGAAGTTTTAACCCAAGGCTTTGATTTTAATCCAAGTTTAATTGCATTACGAGCTACAAGACCTGCAGCAATCATCACACTTGGATTTGAGGTATTAGTGCAGCTTGTTATTGCTGCAATAACTACACTTCCATCTTGGAGTTTATCGCTTTCCTTTGACTCATTAACTGAAAATGATTTAGAAAAAGACTCTGCCACTTGTGAAAGAAAAACCTTATCTTGTGGTCTTTTGGGACCAGCCATTACTGGTTCCACGCTTGATAAATCAAGCTCTAGTGTGTCAAAAAACGCTAACTCGTCACTGCTGCGCCACAGTCCTTGCTCTTTTGAGTAGATTTCAACTAATTTGATTAACTCTTCTGATCGCCCTGTTAAATGTAAATAATTGAGTGTTTTCTGATCAATTGGAAAAAATCCACAAGTTGCGCCATACTCCGGGGCCATGTTTGCTATAGTTGCCCTATCTGCCAGAGACAAATAATCCAGCCCGTTACCATAAAATTCTACAAATTTACCAACAACGCCTTTTGTTCTGAGGATACTTGTGATTGTTAGCACTAAATCAGTCGCAGTTACTCCTTCCGGCAGTCTGCCAATTAATTTAAATCCAACTACTTCTGGAATCACCATACTAATTGGTTGACCAAGCATCACAGACTCAGCTTCTATGCCTCCAACACCCCAACCAAGGACTGATAACCCGTTAACCATCGTAGTATGGCTATCCGTACCAACCAAAGTATCAGGATACAAAACCCCATCCTTATTACACACAACTTGCGCTAAATACTCAAGATTCACTTGGTGGCAAATCCCTGTGCCAGGCGGCACTACTCTAAAATTTGTGAAGGATGATTCTCCCCATTTTAAGAATTGATATCTCTCCAAATTTCTTTTTACTTCTAGCTCAACATTCTTACTGAATGCGGAAACACTTCCATAACTATCTACTTGAACAGAATGGTCGATCACAAGATCAACGGGCACAGACGGATTTATGCTGCTTGGATCGCCTCCATTTTTCTTGACATAACTCCGCATAGAAGCTAAATCGACGACAGCAGGAACCCCTGTAAAATCTTGCATCAACACCCTTGCTGGCTTGTAGCTAATTTCATGATTAGCGTGTTTATTAACGCAACTTGCTAGTATTTTTATATCATCCAGCTTTACGTTTACTCCATCTTCATTGCGCAATAAATTTTCAAGCAGAACCTTAAGTGAGCAGGGCAATTTAGTCACATCTATCCCTAAAAATTCACTAGCACTACTTAGGCTAAAGTAGTTGTATGACTTCCCGTCAATGTTTAAAGTTGTTTTTGCGTTTAAAGAATTATTCATCAGGTTACATCATATTAGTTAAAATTGGAATTACTACCGTTACTTTTTTGTTGTTGATTTTGCTGCTCGTACATAGTTTCAAAATCTATAGGATCCAGCATCAATGGGGGAAATCCACCACTACTTGTAACTCTTGCAATTATTTCTCTTGCAAAAGGGAAAAGAAAAGTAGGTCCGCCAATAAATAAAGCTTGTCTTACCTCTTCTTCACTCAACTCTTTAAAATTTTCTATTGAAAAAATACCACAATATTTTGTCTCACAAATGAAAGCTACGCCATCTTTTATACCTTCATCTTTTATCGTTGCTCTGACTTCTATATGTAAAGTAATTTCATGGAAAGATTTTTCTTCATTCACTCCTTCTTTGTTTTCCATTCCTTCTAATTTCGCTGAATTGATATTAACCATTACATTAATATCGGGAGCTTTATTCGAAGAAAGGAATGGCGAATTCGGATTCTCAAACGATAGATCTTTAACATATTGACCGTGAATTCTCATTTTTTGTTGTGGCATTTCTTACGTCTCCTTTAATTAAGTTGAGATATTTAATACTTTCTTATATAATATATTCATTTACAAACGAATAGCAAACCTGATTATGAGTTGATATGAAAAACATATTTTCATTAATAATTAATAATGTTCGGATACTTTATATGCCAAGGAGTTGAGTTACTATGATAGAGCTTGTAATATATACTTTATTAGCGGCGTTCATTTTTTCACGTTTGTATAATTCTTTAGGAAGGTCAGCCAATCTCAACCTAAAAAAGCTAACTAATGTATTGGATGTAAGCCGAAGTAGAGAAGATGTAGTAGAAAACATTGAGGGTTACATTGATAGCAATGATAAAAATTCAATAAAAGTTACTTATGAGCAAATATTAAAAAAAAACAAAGATTTTTCTATTTCCCACTTTATAGAAGGTTCAAACATAGCTTTTGAATTAATAATAAAATATTTCAATCAAGGAAATTTGTCCCAGTTAAAATCTCTCTTGGATAAAGATTTATACAACAACTTCGTAGAGAAGATTAAACATCGTAAAGAGGTGTACGAATCTATAATTGTTTCTGTCGTTTCACAAAAGATTTTAGAAATAAAGCTAGTAAAAAATGTAGTGTTTATTGCAGTATATTTCCTTTCAGAGCAAATTAACTTTATTAAAGATAGCTCAGAAAATATAATATCAGGTAGTACATCCACCATTAATAAAGTTGAGGATGTATGGCAATTCAAAAAAAATGTTAATTCATCAGACCCAAGCTGGTTGCTTGTTTCTATTAATTATAAAAAGACAAACAATGATAAGACAAATGACAAGTAAGATTAGTTTTATTTAGAGTTAACCATGGAAAGCAAGCTACGCGAAATAGTACTTGACACTGAAACGACAGGTCTTGACACTGGATCTGGTCATCGAATTATTGAAATAGGGTGTGTGGAATTAATTAATCGTATTCCAACAGGTAAAGTATTCCATCGGTACCTTAACCCAGAAAGAGATATACCTTATCACTCGTTTAAGATTCACGGTATTAGTGAAGAATTTTTAGAAGATAAACCATTATTTTCAGATGTTGCACTTGAATTTCTTGACTTTATATCTAATGATATTTTGGTAATTCACAACGCTGAATTCGATGTTAAGTTCCTTAACATGGAGTTAAGCAAGCTGAATGCTGGGTTAATTTCCTCAGATAGAGTGCTAGATACATTACCTCTTGCGAGGAAAAAATTCGCAGGATCACCTGCTTCTTTGAATGCATTATGTAAGCGTTTTGATATATCGCTAGAGAATAGAGAATTGCACGGAGCACTAGTTGATGCTCAATTGCTTGCAAAGGTATATGTTGAGCTTACAGGAGGTTTACAAACCTTTCTGTTTGATAATGAATGCAATCAGGACAGCAACTCTACATTCGTTCAGCATAAAGTGCGTAATCTAACTCCCAGAGAACATTCACCAAATAGTGAAGAAATTGATGAACATAAAAAACTGTTAGACAAAATTAACAATACACTTTGGAATAAATATATTGAATAGGTCAACTAATAAAGATACAATTTGATTTTACTGAGAGCATTTTAATGGTAAGGTTTATAAGATTGTCATCTAATGTGCTAGCAGCATTAGCAGTTGTTTTTTTAGGTTATTGTTATTTCACTAAAAAAGGCATATTTGCCCCAGCAGCGATTCACAACGCAGAAGTTAAGATAGGTGGAGATTTTTCTTTAATTAATCAGGACGGACAGATCCTGCGCAGTAGTGATTTTAAAGATAAATACATGATGATTTTCTTTGGGTTTTCCTCATGCAAAAGAATTTGCCCTATGAACCTTGGGATAATTTCAGAAACACTTGCAAAGTTAGATGAGAAAACTAACAACAAGCTACAAACATTCTTCATCACAGTTGATCCTGAGCGCGATAGCACGGAAAGACTTAAAGAATTTCAGCAGCAATTTGACCATAGAATACAAATGTTAACTGGTGAAAGAGAAAAAATAGACGAAGTAGTTGCGAAATATAAAGTATATGCAAGCAAAGTAGACGGAGAAGAAGAAATCAACCATTCTTCGATAATATATCTTATTGGCCCTGGAGGAAGATATGTTACACACTTTGCAGCTGATTTAAATTCAGACGAAAGTCAATCTGATAAGATTTTGGCTGAGATAAGAAAATACGTAAACTGAATTATAGATTTTTCTGTTAATTAGTCGAGCACGCAACTGCATGAGCATTATAATTTTGAGAGCAATCTCCACGGGAAGACACACACAACTGTACGAACGTTGTAGTTTGGGCCACCAGTGGGCAGTGCCCAGACACTGGGATCCAGCCTTTCCATAATCATTAAAACGTTGTGTTTTAACATAAAACAGCTATTTTTATGCTTGCCAACTTAATAAAATTCCTGGATCCCAGTGTCAAGCACTGGGATGACACCCTCCTGATGGGCCAAAATCACAATGTTCGTACAGTTGTGTGTCAAGCACTGGAATGACATCATCTGTTGTGCAATTTACCTTCAAAAATGAATGTTCGTACAGTTATGGAAGACACATTGGAATGACACTATTTGCTGTCTTCAAAAATAAGCATTCGTAAAGTTGTGCTTTTAACATGGGTTATCAGTTTAAAAATGTTGCTAACTAGTATATCTGAATGTAACATCAATTAACGTGTATAAATGAAGCAATCTAATGGAAAATAGTTATAATGCCGATGCAATAAAAATCTTAAGGGGTCTTGATGCTGTAAGGAAACGTCCAGGTATGTACATTGGTGATACTGACGATGGATCTGGCTTGCACCACATGGTATATGAGGTTGTTGATAACGCAATAGATGAATCTTTAGCTGGATATTGTGATAAAATTGAAGTTAGCATAAATAAAGATGGTTCGGTATCTGTAACTGATAATGGTCGTGGCATTCCAACTGACATTCATGAAGAAGAAGGAATATCAGCAGCAGAGGTAATAATGACTCAACTCCATGCTGGTGGTAAATTTGACAGTAATACCTATAAAGTTTCTGGGGGATTACATGGTGTTGGAATCTCAGTTGTGAATGCATTATCAAGCTGGTTGGAATTAACTATTTGGCGCAATAAGAAAGAACACTTTATGCGTTTTGAAGATGGTGAGTCTATTGAACCTTTAAAGGTAGTCAACGAAAATACAAACAAAAGAGGAACTAAAGTCACGTTCATGCCATCAACAGAGACTTTTAATGGCATTAATTTCAGTTACTCAACGCTTGAAAGTCGTATAAGAGAATTAGCATTTTTAAATTCAAATATCGACATTACTTTACGTGATCTGCGCAATGAACCATATACAGAATCTCATTTCAATCAGAGCAATCAATCTAAAGACAATTTTGGTACAGCGAATTTTGTGCGGTACTTAGATAAGAATAAGACACATGTAACTAAAATTGCCAGTATGAAAGGAGATGCAGAAGATCTTGGCATCAGCTTGGAAATATCGATGGAATGGAATGATTCCTACTATGAACATATGTTATGCTTCACGAATAATATAAGGCAACGAGATGGTGGTACGCATTTGGCAGGATTTAGATCCGCTTTAACCAGATGTATCAATAACTATGCAACTAATGAAGGGTTTTTAAAGAAAGCAAAAGTAAATTTAACTGGAGAGGACGTTAGAGAAGGTTTAACTTGTGTTTTATCTCTCAAGATGCCTGATCCTAAGTTTTCTTCACAAACAAAAGATAAACTAGTTAGTTCTGAAGCACGTACAGTTGTGGAGAGCATAGTTTCTGATAAATTGAGCACAATCCTTGAAACTGATCCCAAATTGGCAGCAAGTATAGTAGAAAGAGCAATCAGATCAGCAAAAGGAAGAGAAGCCGCAAGAAAAGCACGAGAGTTAGTTAAAAGCAAAAACAATATTGATATTGCAACTCTGCCAGGAAAGCTTGCTGATTGCCAGGAAAAAGCCCCTGAGTTATCGGAATTATTTATAGTAGAGGGTAATTCAGCAGGTGGTACTGCAAAGCAGGGGCGTAATCGTAAAACACAAGCAGTGCTTGCCTTAAGAGGAAAAATTCTAAACGTAGAACGTGTAAGTTTAGATCGTATTTTTTCATCTGCAGAAATAGGCTCTTTAATTACTGCAATTGGTGCTGGAATAGGGAGTGAACACTTCGATATTGAAAAAGCTAGATATCATAAAATTATCATCATGACAGATGCAGACGTTGATGGATCACATATCAGGACTTTGATTCTAACCTTTTTCTTTCGACATATGCGTGAAGTAATTGATAAGGGATATTTATATATAGCACAGCCACCCCTCTATAAAGTTACAAAGAATGCTAAAGACACTTATATTAAAGATGACGAAACTTTTGAAGAGTATATAATAAACTCAGCAGTTAAAAGATTAACACTAAGTGGTACAGCTACAGAATTTAACGACTTGCGCCTTATTTTGAATAAATGCGTTAGCATTTCTAATATTAGCAAAAATTATGATAGAGAAATACCACAAAATCTCTTAGAGTCATTGCTAATTTTAAGCAAAAAGAATGCTCTATCATCGGCTAATGAAATATTAAAATATTTGAAGTTAATGTATAGCGAATACACTTGGGAAGTAGAAATAAAAGATGAAGAAAAAGAAATTCACATCTCTAAATTATTTCAAGGATTGGCAGACAAATATATATTTGCACTTAGTATGCTTGAAGGCAAAGATATGCAAAACATATTAAGTTTGCTTGATGGTATAAGTAATTTATTTAATGGTGATTCATTTTTTAAGTCACAAGAAACTGAAATAAGAATCACTTCTCCAAGTACGCTTGCAAAAATAATAATGGACTATGGTAAAAAGGGTTTAACTTTGCAGAGATTTAAAGGTCTTGGTGAAATGAATGCTGATCAGCTATGGGATACTACGTTAAATCCTGAGGCTAGAACTTTATTGAAGGTTGAAATAAAAGATTGTGAAGAAGCTGATTCCATATTTTCAATATTAATGGGTGATATAGTTGAACCACGCCGTGATTTTATTAATAGCAATGCACTCAACGTGCATGATGTTGATATTTAAACTTTTAGCAAAATGCACGAACGTTACGGGTTTAAGCAAAAACTGTGTCATTCAAGTAGCTGACACTGGAACCTTATCGTCATGCCACCGCAAACCGTCATACCGCCGCGGTATCTCTTAGCCGCTAACAAGCAGCGGAATGACGAATTTGTCGTTTTTCAAATTGTCGTAAGTCAGTTTAGCTATAGCTACAAGTTTCATTCTTCCCTTACAAATGACTTTACTGCGTCTTTTTTTCCGATTCAGAATTGGCAAGAAACGTTCTTGTAAGGTGGTCTACTAAAATTTTACTTTATAAAACAGTGTCTTAACTATGCAATTAATACATTATCAACACAACTGATTCATAAAAGCAAATATTATAACCACGAAGAGAGGAAATGTTATGCTTAGTTTAAAAAAGATCTTGGGGAAAAAAATGACTTATGAGGTAAATAGTTCAACATTAGAAAAAAAAAATAAAAAAAATATTTTAAAATTAGTGTCAAAAATGAAAGACAAAAAAAATAGCATTGCTGAAGAACTAAAAAAAATGCCTGAAGAGGAAAGACAAAAGATTTTTGCTACGAAAGTGAGCAAACATCAAGATAGAGAATCAACTGTTACACCACTTGCTTATGCTATACTACGTAAAGATAGTATAGCTGTTGAGAAAATGTTAAGAGTAGCTAAAGAAAACGATATTCTGAAAGACATTCTTAACACAACAATAACCATAAAACATCAAAATAATCAAAAAGTAACTGATAAGTTACTTGCCGCATTACATGATCGCAAAGCTATTCAAAAAATTTTAGACATAGCTGAAGAAAATGATATTCTGAAAGACATTCTTAATGCAACAATAACCATAAAATATCAAGATAGTGAAGAAAAAATCTACACACCACTTACTTATACAATATCATGTAAAAGCAACAAAGTTGTCAATATAACAAGAGCTATAAATCAAGATGGTCAGGAAAAAACTCACATCCCATTTCCTACCCTTGATAAAAGAGAAACTGAATTAAAATTAAAAGAAAAAAGACAAAAAAGACAAAGTAGAAGAGATGAGGGATTAAATTTTAACAATGGTAGTAGTGACAAAAATGTTGAAATAAAAGTTAATGGGGATATCTTGTTGCAGCATAGTAGTGGAACTGAAAATGAAATAAATCATACTGCTGTACGTAATGATGTAGGGGGGGGTAAAGCCTCTAATAGAAGGTAGAACAAATGTTAAAGCACAGAATATAGATGCAATAATTGTAACTTCTGTGATACTTAAAGCGATTGTAACTTCTGTGACACTTGAGTTGATAGCTGATAAAATAGCATGTGTACTGTCAAAACCCACCACTAAATTGAAAGAAGTAGCTATAGCATGTCAAGGTTTAGCACTATATTTGTGAAACTTAATTTGTATGTGCTAAACAAGATGCTGATTAGTTTTATAGCTAACCCAAGAAAGGTTTCCCTACGTCATACCGCGATTCATTCGCAGTATCTCAGCCGCTAACTGTTCTCCCTCGTCATACCGTCACGGTATCTCTAGATCCCGCTAACACGTAGCGGGATGACGGTTGTCAGGCTAGTACCTTCTCCTGTCATCCCAGTGCCTCCTTCTTCTGTCATCCCAGTGCCTCCTTCTTCTGTCATCCCAGTGCCCAGACACTGGGATCCAGGAATTTTATTAAGTTGGTAAGCATAAAAATAGGTGTTTTACGTTAAAATACAACGTTTTCGATGAGATTATATGGAAAACTGGATCCCAGACTCTTGCGTCAATGTTAAACAAAATACCATAGAATTCAAGAAGACAATTCCTAGACCCGAAAAAAAGGTAAGTCATGCTAATGTTATTTGAAAAGGATAAGCTAAATTTTTTAATTTACAAAATGAAAAATATAATTGATTAAAGATAACGATTGAAAAGTTGGAAAAATAAATAAAGAAAAGATTAATCGATATTATGCCGTATAAAGTAGCGCTTCATAAGCAAGAATAGCCTTTTTACGTTCTACTTCCCAGCGATATAGCCCTTTCCATAATAGTGGGAACAAGATAAGATAGTGATTTAGGGTAACAAGAAGGTAAAATGCCAGCAGAGTACAGTTATGACTCAAGAAAAAACCATTCAGGTATTGGAAGAAGTTCGCACGAATCCAGTGCTAGACCATCCCATCCCAAAGAAACTTGTTCTCACCGTCCTTGATTTTGAGTGCTGGGAATGGTTGTATTATTTAAATTTTTAGCGATATATAATACTAAATTAGTAGTAATTTATTTTACGATAAGAATTAAGACACGCTTATGACAAAAACAAAATTAAAAAATAAGTAAAAGGTTATACATTTATTCTATTGAGAAGCTTTTGCCATAAACTACTTTGGGTTAGAAAAATTTTCTACAATAGTAATTGACAAGTTTTAAAGGTGGAATAATATATCCTAAATATATTAGAGGCTAACTTGTTATGGTGCATAAGAGGGTAGAGTATTTTTTTATTCAATGAATGATTGTATGATAATACTCAGAGTTTGGCTTTATGGGTTGGCTCTATCCTTTACTTTAACCCACAGATAATGTGACCTTTCATAAAAATGACAGCGAATGATCTATTTTTTACCTATTAATAAACTTATTTATTAATATTAAACTTTGTATTTCTTATAATATTATTTACAGTTTCAATATCATTATTAAAAGAGCGGTATGCATTTTGTACTGAAGATACATCACCAGTAGTATCTAAGTAGTTATAAGGATTTACCTGACGCGAGTAAATGTCAAAGAAAACACACTTGTCATCAATCATACCTCTGTATATATATGTATCATAAGCAGTACCTGCTGCACCTTCACTTGCATGAAGATATATAAAGTGATATCCATTTATCAATATTTTATCTGGTAACACTTTTCCTGTACTGTTAACATGACGTTCGTAATTCATACATGTTGGGTAACTACTATAACATGTTTCTTCTGAAACATCGCCCTTGCTAATTAGCACATCTCCTCTTATGTAATAGTGGTAGATATCAGACTTATCAATTTCGAATGAGACAACTTTTCTTGAGTCTTTTATGAGAGAATCACTTTTGTAATGAGTTATCAGGGCACTATTATTATCACCTATAATCATATTACTAGGTAGTGGTAGCTGCAAACCACTGTTTTGATCGTAAAACATATCTGGTTTTTCCTTTGCAAGAAGTGGCAAATGAAAAAAAAGAGTGAAGGTTAAAATTTTACATGAAAAATCAATATACACCTTTAACATTAGCTAGAATGAAACAAGAAAAGTTTTTTTCTCATCATATAGGTTACTTTAATTATTGTCTATTCTATTTACTGATATACGTTGGACTTATAGTTTGAAAAAGATTTAAACCAAAAATTTTGTAGTGTGTTTTGAAACTGAAACTTACGCAAAAAAAATTCTAGCATCACTAGGCTCTGTGAACAAAAAATAAGAAAGAGGTAGTTTAATCTAATGAGCATAAGAATGGAAAAACTACGAATGGAATATTATATAAAAGAAAGAAATTGGAAACAAATTTTAGAGTTCATAAAAAGCGTGAAAGGAATACATA
Organism: Wolbachia endosymbiont (group A) of Pogonocherus hispidulus; assembly: GCF_964028195.1. Classification (NCBI taxonomy): domain Bacteria; kingdom Pseudomonadati; phylum Pseudomonadota; class Alphaproteobacteria; order Rickettsiales; family Anaplasmataceae; genus Wolbachia; species Wolbachia endosymbiont (group A) of Pogonocherus hispidulus. The sequence goes on along the minus strand of NZ_OZ034750.1, from coordinate 717,818 downwards.
GCAAAGACGAAAAACGTTTAAATAGAAGCAGTGTGGCATATGGCACAAACAGTGGAGGCTTTTGCCAAAAATCTATGGCAATTACAGAAGTATACACAAACGATTTAAGAGGTGGTGCGAAAGGGATATTTGGAAGAATTTATTGGAGTACGCAAAACGAGGGTCAGATTTAGAAACTGTTATAATTGATCCACCAATGTTCAGCTGGCTATACAAAACACTCCCAGGAGAAAGAAGCTTTAGGGCGAAACAAAGGTGGTTTCATAACTAAGATACATGCACTTATTGATGCACTTGGAAATCCTCTTAAGTTTGCTCTAACTGTTGATCAAAGGAATGAGATTACACACAGCAGCACATTAACGGGAGTGTTAAATAAACTGTGTCAAACCGCATTTTTAGTTCAACTCAATTTTCAATTTGCCAGGAAAGAAAACATCAAGTTGAGAGATAGTTAATGCCCAATCATGTACAGGCATCGTCCACTTTTCCTCTGCCTTCTTTATAGCACAATATACCTGCTTATACAAGGCATTTATGCTGGTAAATGAGCCTTTGGTCTTAGTGAATTTCCTAATTTGCCTATGTAGCCCCTCTATGGGATTGGTGGTGTAGATTATCCTCCTAACTGGACCAGAATACTTAAAATAACCAGACAAGTTTTCCCAATTATTCTGCCAAGATTTTATAACCATAGGGTACTTTGTGCCCCATTTTTCATCCAATTCCAACAGATAATTCTCGGCAATTTCCTTGCTTGAAGCTTGATATACCTTCTTTAAATCGCTCAAAAAACTCTTCGCATCTTTACTGGCCACATACTTCAGTGAGTTGCGTATCTGATGCACTATACACATCTGCACTTCCGCATTAGGAAAGACACTGTTTATAGCTGCAGGAAAGCTTTTCAGCCCATCAACGCAGGCAATAAGGATATCTTCTACTCCTCTTTCTTTGAGGTCATTTAGCACTCCCAACCAGAAGTTAGCTCCTTCACTTTCAGCCAAATAAAAACCTAATACTTCTTTTTTGCCATTTTGATCTATGCCTAATATGTTATACATGCATTTACTTACGCAATGCCCGTCCTCTTTGACTTTAAAAAACATGCCATCCATGAAAACTATCGGATATACAGACTGCAGCGGGCGACTACGCCATTCGTTGATTACTGGTAGCAATTTGTCAGTAATACTTGATATCTCTGCCGCCGATATTTTGTGATCATAAATTTCCTCAACATGTGACACTATATCTCTATAGCCCATACCACTGGCAAATGTGCTCAAAATCTTCGTTTCAAGCTCTGGATGTAAGTTTGTTTGCCTTTTTTTGACTATTTGTGGTTCGAAACTTCCTTCCCTATCTCTTGGCGTCAAAAGCTCAAATGACCCTGCGCTTGTACGTAAAGTCTTTGCATTCCTCCCATTTCTTCGATTATTCTCTTCGCTTTCAGCCGACAAGTGGTTTTCTATTTCACCTTCCAGGCTTACCTCCAGCAACTTTTTTATAAACGGTGTTAATGCTCCATCTCTTCCTTTCAACGGTCTTCCTTCTCGTATAGACGACAGGATATTTGTTTCTAATTCTTTATAATCTACCAAACCGGTAGTTCTGTTTACTACTTTCTGACTCATTGTCAAACCTCCATTTTTTTATATCAATTTATTACTTTTTTTTCGGTTTGACACAGTTTATTTAACACTCCCTCAATAAATCTGTCTCATTTAATGCAATAAAAAATTTAGCTTTCGATGTTTTTTCTACAGAGTCAGACATAGACTGCATTATGGATCGATTATCACAGTTATTTTTGATGAATACTTTAGTAGTGAGAAAAGGAAGGAAGGTCGAGCGTAATAAAGTAACTGATACTCGTTCACTGAACTACCAAAAAAGAACTAGAAAACATGTGTTTTGAACCTAAGATATCTTTTTGTTAGAGGTTACATCTTTCACTCAATAACCTACAGTTGTTATTTTTTCACTACCTTGAATTTTACTTCCCTCAAGGTTCACCATAATATTTGTCATCATTACAAAATTACTTATATTTTTGGTCGAATTTTAACTCCTATTTCCTTAACTTAATGGCAGTGCTCCTGTCATCCCCTTACTATTACCCACAAGTATAAAATTCATGAGCAAGTCTCCATCCTTCTGCTAAATCAAAGAGACGTTTCCATCCCTTCCACAAAGCTATAGGGCCTGGTTCTAAGTCATTTTTGCGAGCTAAAAACCCTCCTAATTTGGCTATCCACCTCACAATTTCTCTTATAGGTGGTGGAGTCTCAGGATAGTTTTTTGTCTTAAGCATTTTGGTATATAAAACCTTCCATTCGTCGTCAGTCAGTATGACAGTGCAAGAAAGATTTGGATTTGTTCTAGCTACTAGTGTGATAAAAAATATTCTCCATGCAATTATACTCATAATTGTAAGAAAGCGGATTAATCTATCTGCTGTTTGGAGCCTACATTCTTCAACTTTAAGACCGGATTTCAAAATTTTATGAAAAACCTCTATTCTCCATCTTAAGCAATACCATTGTATTTTTTCTACTGCTTCTTCAAAATTATTAATATTTATATTTGTCAACAAAATCCAGTTCATAGGCTCTTCGCCAAATGGGGGGTATTTTTCTATAACATAGACAGCATTTAAACTTAAATTAGGAAGTTTTCGGGTTTTACGTCTAGCATTATTTTTTGATGCATTCATCACAAAGTTACTAAACTTTACTTCTAAAACTGTTATTCTTTGAGGTTTATCATTGCGAGCAGGAATATTTACTTGTATTTCTCCTTGACAAGACATGCGATTCATTAAATCCCACAACCTTTCACCACCTTTTTCAGAATAAGTCGACTTCTTATTTACTGTTCTGTTTTGATTTCCTCTTACTACAAAAAGAGATTGATTAGTGGAAGCGACTTCAAATAAATCATAAATATCTGCTTCTCTATCGCAAACGGTAACTACCTTAACGTTCTTTAATCCAGGATAGTGAGTAGAATCTTTAAGTGATGCTATCCACCGTATGCTTTCTTTCTCTTCTATAGGAATAGCAGTATTATGGCTTCTTCTTTTCAACTCTTTTAGGTCTTCAGCCACAGGAGGTCTAGTACTAATTTTTTGATCTAATAATCCTATAGGTAGCCCTTCTGTTGTAACTGCAAACGTTGTATGCATCACTAATCCATGGGTTTTAAAATTAGTTGTTAGATGTTAATCTTGCTGCTATAATCCCTAATCCTTCGGTCTTTTTATGATTTTTATATGAAATATAACTCGTGTCTTGGATAGCTAAGATAGTTGAGTATTCTTTAGCTCTTTCAACGGTTTTTATTATATGACTGTCTAATATCTTTCTTTCAGAAATGGCATCGTTTTGGAAAAATCTATAAGCTGCTTTACTTTGATGCCAATCTTCACAAGCTTGATTTATTGAACGCTCAGGCGATTCAGCAAAACTATTAACTATTTTTAAAAGCCTCTTACTTAATCTTATATCACCAAAATTAACAATTCCAAATTCACTTTCTGCCCATTCGCCAGTTGAGGTATTTATATTTCTTTTCATCATATATTCCATTTTTAGACCATAGATCTATTTATAATAGAAAGTTGAATTAGTAAAATAGCAGCTTTTTCTCCATTTTTAGACTTATGGGTAATAGTAAGCTTCAAAACCGTACGTGAGACTTTGCGCCTCATACGGCTTCTCTCTAATTTGGTGCTTGTCATGCACACCTCCTGTGTAATTCATCGTGACAATGCCCATGTAACAAAGATAAATTTTTGATCATATTGTTTCGTCTATTCCGGTCTTTATGATGTATTTCTATTATATCATCACTTTCAAACCATAGTCTACAATTACCGCATTTACTTTGTTGTAACTTCAATAGTTTTATTACTCTTGATGGCTTATCTGGTATTTCTCTAAGACGATTACCCCAATAAACCCAATCACCATCATATGGAGATCTGGTTTTTTGCACTTTGATATGTCGTTTAATAACATGATCGCTGTGTATAATAAGATGTATCTTGTTACTTGTCATAAAACGCCAGTTATCGTTATTATACTTTTTAAAGTATTTTCTTTTTATCCAGCATTTCCCTTTGTTTGGGTGCCTAAAGACTGCCCACTTCCAGAGCTTTCTATGTATAGTATTATCCAATGAGCTAAAGATTTTACATGAAACTACCGAAGAGTAATATTGACTCCACCCTCTAATGATTGGATTGAGATTCCTTATTACTACTTCCTGTGGCGCCCCACGCATTTCTCTAAGTTTATGTTTAATAGCAAATATATGCTGCTTTATAGAATTACGACTTGGTTTTACTAATAATTTGTAACCTTTCTTACTTTCTTTTGTTGGATATTGTCTTATTGAAAATCCAAGAAAATCAAATCCTGGTTTTATTCCATTAATGATTTTTAATGTATGAGAAACTTTTGTCTTAGAAGGCTTTAATTCTAATCCAATGGTTTTTAACCATTCTTCAACTAGAACTTTTGCCCTAAGAATAATTTCTTCACTTTCATGTATGACGACAAGGAGAGTAGACCGGCGGAACTTCCCCACCAGTCTCTCGCAGAACTGCACGGAAACCTCTCGGCTTATACAGCTCCCATTATTTAGCCTTTTGATCCTAACCCAAGTGTCCAATGATAGAAAATACTTGGAGACCTCTTTCTCACTTTTCCTAGAAATTGCTTTGCTAGTCTTCCGTGATCACGAAGTTTCTTATATTTTGTCCTGACCCATCTTATGAGGTATCTCTCTATATTTCTGAGAGATGGATACATCTCTGATTTATAAAACCTGCCATAGTACTGAAACCAGCCTCTGACTATTGGATCTATTTTCTTCGATATTTCCTCTAGTGTGGTCCATGTAATCCGATGTATTCTCCATGACTTTATGGTTTTCTTGATCTTCTTCTTGGCTTTGTTACTAATTGCAGGTAGAAATGAGATGAAATAATTCCTCATCTTATTCTTTGCTACTCTAGGTCTAAAAGTATAACCTAGAAAATCAAAGCTTTGTTTAGGAAATTGTTCTTTTCTATCATCATCCTTACTGTACACAATCTGTGTCTTTTCAGGATGTAACTTCAATTTACACTTAGCCAATCTTTCTTCAATCATTACTTTCATAAATCCTGCCTGTCTTTTAGTTCTGCAGTGCACTATCGCATCATCTACATATCTTTCAAATGGTACTGTTGGATAATTTTGTTTCATCCACATATCAAACGCATGGTGCATAAATATGCTTGAAATGATTGGGCTTATTGAACCTCCTTGCGGAACTCCTTTATCCCTTGTTACCCTACTGCCATCTGCTTGCTGAATGGGGGCTTTCATCCACCTCTCAACATACAGTATGACCCATTTGCAGTCTGTGTGTTTCTTGATAGCCTGCAGTGCTAAATCGTGGTCCAGATTGTCGAAAAATCCAGATATATCAAGATCTACCGTCCAATCATTTTTCCAACATCTCTTCCGTGCTGTGTATACCGCATCCAGCGCAGACTTATTTGGTCTATAACCATATGAATCTTCGTGAAATTTCGGTTCTACTAACGGCTCAAGATACATTGTAGCTGCTGTTTGCGCTATCCTGTCGAATACTGAAGGCACACATAAAATTCTTTGCCCTCCTGTATCTTTTGGTATCGCAACAGCTTTTACCGGCTCTGGAAAATAACTTCCGGATGACATCCGATTCCATAATTTGTATAGATTATCCTTTAGATTTTCTTCAAACTTTGTTATCGAGACCTCATCTACACCTGCTGCACCTTTATTTTTCGATACTTGTTTATAAGCTCTCCAAATAAGTTGCTTTGGTATATCAAAAGACTTTGTTTCATTCATTAACTCCTCCCTTTCGGTTGATAAATAATTAAAACTAAATAACTTAGCCCCTTCACTCCATTTCCATTACAGAAACTTCTTCGCTACTACGAGCTAATCCGCCCCTGTTTTTCGCATCGGTACTCTCATCCTCAGAGATCAGCTCTTTGGACTTCTCCCTTTTCATCGAAACGACAGGTTCCCGTAGTTCCATGCAATAGCCTAAAATAGATTCACGCCACTTTTATGCCGGACGCCACCTACCCAGTAAACAAGCTCCCTGTAGATTCATCCCAGGTTAACGACTACCCCCTGGTTTTGACGTCGTCTCTACGCTTTCGACACTTCATCAGTGGTTCACTTGCGTTCGTCTCTCTATTTCATACATGACACATAATTGTGCCTTTTCCATAACGCTCACTACCTTAGCTCTTTACCAAAGCAGCTTATGGCTGTTTGAAGCCTGCTCTTGCAAACCGGCTCCGAGGGGCCCTCCCTCATCTACTGCACAGCTTCAACACTTTCCGTGTTTCTACGGCGCACAATCATCACAGTAGAAAATTACACTAATAGACTTTTGCGCATTTTTATGCGATATCCTACCATATTTTCTTTTCATGCATTGAAAGAGTTCGTTTGTTAATGCTTTTTTGATATGTTGCTCTAATCCGTGTAATGCAACACAAGCTAGCAACGGTGAGATCGTCCCTCCTTGAATTGTACCACGTTTTGTGGATTGAAACTTTCCATCTTCCATAACGCCTGCCCTTAACCATCCTCTTATGATTTTCTTTAACGTTGGTGTGGTATTGAGCTTTTCAAGCAGTTTATTATGGTTAATATTGTCAAAACATCCAGAAATATCAGCATCTAATACATATGCTGTTTTCTGTTTTAGCACATCAAATATGGCTTCAATTGCATCATGACATGATCTACCAGGTCTAAAACCATAAGTGTTTGGCTCAAGTTTTGCCTCCCATTCTGGTTCTAAAGCCATTTTTACAAGTGTTTGTTTTGCTCGACACGATATAGTAGGTATACCAAGCGGGCGATGCTCCGATGGCTTACCAGGTTTTGGGATCCAGACGCGTCTTGATGGCTTTGCTTTTTCTTTTATATCTAAAGAATATGATAGTTGTAATCTTTCTTTTTGATTAAGATTAGCCTTTCCATCAATACCTGCAGTCTTCTTCCCCCTATTGTCCTGTGTTACTTTCCTAACAGCGAGTGTTTTTGCACTTGTTGATTTGAGTAATAATCTCTGAAGATTATGCATCTTTCTGATATCATTACATTTAGAAGCTTGGTAAATTCGTTTTTGTAGCTTAAATGAAGATTTCTTCAGCTTTCGCCAAGGAATTCCATTCCATTCATACCTAGCTTTTTGCTGGTCCATAACATATTCACTACTATTCACCACTTTACCTTCCAAATTAAAGTGTTTACGTCTGCGTATCCCAGATATTACTTTGGGCATTAGCTTCTTAAACAGTCCTTCCACATAGCAGCTTGTGGTTGGCTACCTACTTATATTTTTATGAATATAAGAGCTTTTATGTGGTTACTCCGTTCCATGGCTTCGTTTCACGTTAAACTTAGATTCCTACTATTTGCCGGAAGCTGGGAACATCAATAACTAAAGTCTTCAATCTTTAGTTCCCCTTTTGCTTCGTACCATTTTGGTCTATGCGTAGTTCAACCTCTTTTCGCATACTATGCTTTGACGACAATTCAAACATAGGTTCCTCTCGTAATCATATCTAACTCTGTTTGCAGGATGAGGTTTAGTGTTACCTGCTTTTATCTCATGCTTGCATCCCAAAGGTTGCCACCCTTTAAAATGTGAGATATACATTATCCCCGATGTCTAGGGAAAGTGGAATTTAACCACCACAAAACCACGACTTTCAGGGTCGCACTAAAAAAGAAACACCATCTCTCTGTAGTATTCTCTAACTGCTCTACTCTATTTTTTGTAAATTTAGGCAACTCAATAAAGACAAATTGTAGATCTTTCAAGTAATGCCCATTGGTTTTGATATCGCGTATATTATGAGTAGAAATATAGTCAACTTCTTCAGGAAGAAGGTTACAATTGGAAATAGCAATAAAGAAGACTTTCTGAAGATCAATGTAATTACCAGATTTATCTAGTTGTCTTGAGTAAGCCTTAGCAGCATAAAGTTGAGCACGTTTTTCAAAGCCTTTATCACGAGCGAGCTGCATTTCGATGACAAATCTATTACCAATGGAGTCTTTGCAAAGAACATCAACAATACTTTGTTTGTCAGAGGCAATTTCAGGATCCATGATAGTACTAAGGAATTCAATTTCTATTATTTGATCAGAAGTAGAAAAGCCTAAGATATCGTTGAGGAAGTGAATTAAGATATTTTTATTCTTTTCAGAGCCAAATATTTTTTTAAAACTAAGGTCGTTTTTTGGATCAAGAAATTTAGAAAAAGCCATGACGAATTAACCTAGAAAGCACTAATAATTATACACAATTGTGAAGAAATATTCAACTAAAATTCAAACATAGAAAGAAGCATCCCTTTTGTATATCTTTATTTGGTAGTATTAACCTGTATAATATTTATGGCAAATATCTCTATAAGGTATCAGATAGCAGAAAAAGTGAAAAGCTGGAGGTTAAAAAGAAAATATACTCAAAAAGAATTAGCAAAAAAAATCGGAACAACATATCAGGTAATACTGCAATATGAAAAAGGAACACGCAGAATTTCAATTAAGAAGTTATATGAATTAGCAGAAGCATTATCAACAACTGCTAGAGATCTAGCTTGCGGACAAGAAGTATCAAATGAGAAAGGGTATGAGGGAGAGGAGGTACTAAATCTAGTAAGAAGACATAAAGAGATTAAGGATCAAGAATTACGTGAAACGTTTTATTTATTAACTAAATTCATCCGTATTAGTGAGGAAGAAAGTGGAAAGGCAGTAAAAGTAGAGGTGGCAAAGGGTTTAGTTAAGGAAGGAGTTTCTGCTCATGTTATCTCTCAAACGACCGGTTTATCTATTGATGAATATGATAATGATGAGAAAAAAATTTCTATTCCATACAAAGTAGGGCAAAGGATAAAAGAGTGGAGATTGATACGAGGATATACACAAAAAGATTTAGCGAATAAAGTTGGCATAACAAATCAAGGAATATATGAGTATGAACAAGGGAGAGCTGCTGTTTCACTTGAAATGTTAGATGAAATAGCAAAGGTACTATTAATTAATATTACAGATCTGCTTCCAGAAACAAGAGAAAATGAGAATAGTGAAGCAGAGCTATCAAGGTTAATAGAAGAATATAAAAAGATTAAAAGCCAAGAACTACGTCATGTATTAATAAAATCTCTGTTTGAAAGCATACAAGTTTACAAAGAGAAAGTGAAGAAAGTAGAAAAGATGAGAATTGCAAAGAATTTAGTTAAGGAAGGAATTTCTATCAATATTATTTTAAAAACAGTAGGCATCTCTTTAGACGAAATTCAACAAATTTAAATAAAAAAAATCAGCATATATTAATATCTTTACTTTTTGATAAAAAAATAAGTAAAAAAGATTGAAAAATTGATTTGACTTCACTCAAAAGCTATGGCCTTATGCCAATGCTGACAAAAAACAGCAGTAAATATATAAAAACATTTTGTTATTAGTGAAGGGTAATTTTTATGAATAATAAGAAAAGTAGTAGAGATCGTAGAGAAGAAATAGAGTTCAGAGCATTAGAAAGCAACGGTAAAGCTCTACTTGATCGTGAAGTAATAGAAACGTTTCTAAGTGCAGTACATGATAGGGAAGAAGCTCGCATTATTGCTAGAAAGCTAATAGATAGTTTTGGAATAGGAGGAGTTTTAGGCCAGGAAATAGATGATTTGAAAACTATAGAAGGGATAACTGACTCTACAGTAGCAGTAATTTTATGCCTAAAGGAAGCTTCAAAGAGGGTACCAAGAGAAGAGTTAAAGAAAGGACCTGTAATGGATAACTTGGAAATCATCGTAAAATATTTAAGGGTGAGTATTGGTTATTCAGAGGAGGAAAAGATGAAAATAATATATTTTGATCAAAAGTGCCGTTTAAAGGGGGAAGAAGTGTTCACTGGTACAGTGGATAAGGTACCCTTTTACATAAGAGAAGTAACAAGAAAGGCATTAATAAGAAAAGCGACGTCAATAATAATATCGCACGATCAACCACCTTAATACCCCATTCAACAACCAAAAAGAGATTACAGTTACAGATCCAACTCATCCGCTATTTGGCAGAACTTTTCCTATATCCTTTATCAGTTCAAGAGCCCATTGTAGTAGTAATGTATTTGTTATTCATCGTAATAACATAATTCTGCGTATCCCGTTTCTTGCTACCAACTTAGCCAGTAAGCAAGATTTTCTCACAAGTAAATTAACATGGGATTCATTATACGAATTTGTTTCTTTAGCAAAGGAGTATAAATTATGCCATGTAAACCAAATAGAGTGTGGAAAAAAATGCCGCAATGTCTCAAATCAGAAATTTTAGAAAACATATTATTAGTGTCCAAAGAGGTCATCCATGAATACATCAGAGCTAATTACAGCACAACATTTAACACGCGAAGCGATAATTTACATAAGACAATCAACACCTCATCAAGCACTGAGCAATCAAGAAAGTTTGGAGTTACAGTATGCGCTGAAACAAAGAGCTATTGATCTTGGGTGGAAAGCTGATAATATTGTTGTTATTGATAATGATCTCGGCTTAACAGGTGCTAGTGCTGAAAAGCGTGAAGGGTATAAAGAGATTCTCGCTAAAGTCACTTTATCAAAGGTAGGGATTATCCTATCCTACGATGTGACTCGTTTGTCACGTAATTGTTCTGATTGGTATCCGTTATTGGATATATGTGGCTATAAACAGTGTTTGATAGCTGATCGGGATGGTGTGTATGACCCTGGTACTATTAATGGTCGGTTGTTACTTGGTCTGAAAGGACAGCTTGCTGAAATGGAGTTATCTACTATAAGAGCCAGACTAAATGCTGGACTAGTAAATAAGGCAACCAGAGGAGATTTAGCCTTATCTCTTCCAGTGGGTTTCGTTCGTAACATTGATGATTCCGTGAGTAAGGATCCTAACCTTGAAGTTCAGCAGCATATTAAGCTTGTTTTTGACACTTTTCTAGAAAAACGAACAGCAGCACAAGTTGTAAGGTATTTTAACAATAACCAACTTACCATTCCTAGGTATGACAATTTTAAAGAAGTGCATTGGAAAAAACCAACTTTTGACGCAATTATCTCAATGCTCAAAAACCCTGCTTATGCTGGAGCATTTGCTTATGGTCGTTCTTGTACTACGCGTCACAAACTATCTTCTGCTAATAAAACAACAAAAAGACTACCAATGGAAGAATGGAAAGTTCTAATTAAAGATAAATACCCAGCTTACATAGATTGGGAAACCTTTACAAAGATTCAGATCATACTTAAAGATAATCATGCGGATTACCGTCGCTGTAGAACACGTGGAATAGCTAGACCAGGTGCAGCATTATTACATGGAATAATCTATTGTGGAGAATGTGGACACAAAATGATAGTACAGTATAAAGGAGGAAATCATTATAAATGCAGTTACCAACATCAACGTGATCTTTCCCCTTCATGTCAGTTTTTACCTGCTGATATTATTGATAATGAAGTAATTCCTAAATTTTTTGCAGCACTTAGTCAAATTGAGCTAGATGCTTATACTAAGGCTATTAACTCGCAGCTACAATCTGAACAAGAAATTAATAAAGCTCATTTACAACAATTAGAACGCTTAAGATACCAAGTAAGATTGGCAGAACGACAATTTAATCAAGTTGATCCTGACAATCGTCTTGTAGCTGCAGAACTTGAAAGACGTTGGGAACAGGCATTGAATGAACTCAAGCAAGCGGAAATTACATTTGAACGTCAGTATCCAAGTAAACCTACTCCTCAATTATCCGAGGAACTGAAAACAATATTTTTAGATGTAGGTAAGAAACTACCAGAAATTTGGCATAAGTCAGTTCTGTCACGTCAGCAAAGAAAATCTTTTGTTCGTTGTCTGATTGATAAGGTAGTAGCACACCGAATCATGCGTGATTGCTTGCAGATACGTATTGTATGGCATGGTAGAGAAACTACCACTTTCCATGCTCCTATTCCAGTAAGCTCCTTTCGTGCATTGACTACTGCAACAGAAATGGAGCAATCGATAATAAAGTCAAGTAAAGAGGGTAAAACGGATATAGAAATTGCCAAGTACTTAGAAACACAAGGGTATCGTTCTCCCTCACAATCAAAGAATATTGTTTTAGAAAATACAGTAAAAAATATTCGGTTAAAAAATAATATTATGCGAAAAAAGGAGCAATCACACCCCATTAAAGTGCCTGGCTACCTTACTATTTCACAAGTTGCAAAAATCCTTGAAGTTTCCAGGCAGTGGCTTTACGATAGAATAAGGAGAGATAAAATAAAAATACAAAAAGACTATAGCAAAACCAGAGGCAAGTATTTATTTGAAGATAGACCAGAAACTGTTAGAACCCTTATGGATTTTAAAAATGGTAAACTCAACAACCCAAATTTTTTATAGGAGTATCAATATGTATAATCGCATAACCATCCTGGAGGAAGTTTAGAACCATCAGAAGAAGATCAAGCAGTAACGAAGAGCTTAGCAGCAGCATGTAGTACTGTAAGCGTTAGATTATTTGATCATATTATCATCACAAGTAGTGGCTATTTTAGTTTTAGAGAAAACGGATTGTTATAGCAGAAAGTATTTGCAAATCTACTCACTATAATTTATAATAAGTAATACAGTGTATAATAACTATACACTTAGAAAGTATATTTAATAGCGGAGGCTAATATGAATAATAAAATAATTGTACCTTTTAGTGATAAAGAGGGGGGTGTTTACGAGTTAAACGTTGATCTTGATAGATTATCAAAAGGTGAGATGTTAAATGCTATTGTAGGAATTGGTCGTACTAGCCAGCAGCCTACCTTTGTAAGCAAAATTAATAATGCTAAAAAGCTTGGAGATAAAGAAGTAGTACCTTTCCCTAGTAGAGAAGTTCGCGAAAACCAAATCAACTATAGGAAAGGATTTGACTATATTTATGGCACAAAACCTTTGAGTAATCAAGCAGATTATCCAGAAGGGCTAAATCCATTTGCTTCAGCTTTGCAAAAAATAAAGCCAAGTATAAGCGAAAGCGAAAAGTTGAGCTGGTTTAAGAGTGCTGTGGTAGAGGCAAAAAACGTAAATGAATTGCACAAAACTATAGACCAAGTACTAGCCTCTGGAGCAAGAATAAATGCATATAACGATGGGGAATGGAGCATTGCAGAGTATGTAGTATTGGGTACACATTTTCATAAATTTGATAAGGCTGATCGAAAAAAGCTAATACGTAAATTAATGCTAAGCGGCGCAGAGTTTCATGATACTCTACTGCAGAATAAACTGATAGGTGAAATCTATAATGAGCTACAACGAGAAGTTCAGCTTCATATAGACAAGAAGCTTGAGAATTTGAGAAAAATTGGTGAAAGTGCTATTCAAGAAGGAGCATTAATAGATGTCGAGATAGACAATACAACATCGTATATAGAATTTTCCGAGGATAGTAAGATAGAAGTAGCCAAAATACTGGAAGTAAAAAGAGAGTTAGGAAGTAATATTTTAAAAATTGGTAATGATGCAGTTGAAGTTAAAAGTGAGAAGGGAGGTATAAGAAACTATACCGATATTTCAGATGGCAGCTCTATCATGTTAGAATTTCCTACAAGCATTGGTAAGCTAAATATTATATTGTACCACGATGTAAAAAAATATGATCAAGTACAAGTCAGAGTAGAAAACAAGGAAATGTGGGCTGAACTACAACAAAGAGGAGAAGAAATAGGAAAAAATTGTCTTTTTGCTGGAGTAAAACTTAAAGAAGCAGTAGAAAAGGGAAGTTTTATGAGGTGTGGCATATGGAATAGCAAGCAGCTTATGAAGGAGGTTGATAGCCCAAGTGAAAAATTGTTTTCATGGGCAGACAAAGTACGTGAAAATAGTAAAGAAACTTGTAGGGCACTTTAATTTAAAGGTTCCAGAGTCTGGCTATTATATCTGGAGCCTTTGAGCTATAATAGAAAATATTATATGCAAGGTTCTTTTTGTGGAAAAAAGTCTAGATTATAAAGTGGGAGAAAAATTAAAAAGCTGGAGGTTAGAGCGAGGGTACACTCAGAAAGATTTAGCAGAGAAAATTGGTGTAAAATACTGGGTGATATTGCAATATGAGAAAGGGAATCGTAGAGTTCCAATTGAAAGGTTGTATGCTATAACTGAGGCACTATCAATCAGTATTACGGATCTTATTCCTGTATCAAAAAGCTGTCTTGAAGATGAAGAAGAAATATTAAATCTAGTAAGAGAATATAAAAAGATTAACGATCAGGAGTTACGTAAGATGTTTTGTTTGCTAACCAAATTTGTCCAAGTTAGTGAGAAAAGTAGTAGAAAATCGGAAAAAATAAAAATTGCAAAGGGTCTGGTTAAAGCAGGAATTTCTGTTGATGTTGTTGCAAAAACAATCGGTCTGTCTGCTGATGAATGTGTTGAAGAAAAAGTTGGTTCTATATACTACAAAATAGGAAAGAAGATAAAAGAATGGAGGCTAGTGAGAGAGTATACTCAAAAAGATTTAGGAGAGAAAATGAATACAACCCGTCACGAAATAAGCAACTATGAACAAGGAAGGACTGCTGTTCCACTTGATAAATTATACGGAATAGCAAAGGTGTTATCAATTAACATCATGGACCTACTTGAACTAACAGGAGATGAGATAGAAAATGAGCTACCTGATTTGATTAAAGAATACAAAGAAATTGAGAGCCAAGAACTACGTAATGCACTAATAAAATCTTTGTTTGAAGAGATACGTATTTGTGAAGAAAAAGTGAGAAAAGCGGAAAGAATCGAAGTTGTAAAGGATCTAGTAAAAGGGGGAATTTCTATTGATATTATTTTGCAAATAGTTGGTTTATCTGCTGATCAAAAAGATTGTTTTTTAAATTGAGGTATACATGTTTGTTTCTGTAAGTGATGTTAGTCCTATAAGCTACAAAATAGGGCAAAAAATAGAAAATTGTAGGTTAATGCGAGGGCATACTCAAATAGAATTAGCAAGTAAAATAGGTTTAACATATCAAGAGGTGAACAGCTACGAAAGTGGCTATAGCGCTATTCCTGTTGAAGTATTATATATAATAGCAAAAGCATTATCAGCTACTGTTACAGATCTGCTACCTGAATCAGTAGTAGTAAGAGAGTATAAAGATGAAGACGAGGAAATACTCTATCTAACAAAAATATACGAGAATCAAAAGTTAGACAAAATAGTACCTTCATTAGTCAGGTTTGTTCATATTAGCGAAAAAATTAATCAAGAAGAGGCAAGGTTGGAAATAGCAAAAAATCTAGTGAAAGAAGGAGTTTCTATTGATGTTATTTCCCAGGCAACGGGTTTATCTATTTACGAGTATGATAGTACAGAGAGAGAAATCTGCACTGATTCTATATATTACAGAATAGGACAAAGAATAAGAGAATGGAGATTGATAAGGAGATACACTCAAAAAGATTTGGCGGATAAAGTTGATTTAACGCTCAAGGAAATACACGAATATGAAAAAGGGTATACTGCCATATCATTAGATAAATTATATGAAATAGCAGGAGAATTATCAGTGAATATTAAAGTTCTGCTACCTAAAACAAGAGAAAGCAAAAAGCTATTGAGTTTAATGGATGAGTACAGAGAACAAGAATCACTAGTCAAATCTCTATCTGAAAGTATGAAAAATGGCAAGGAAAAAGTTAAAAAAGCAGAGAAAATCAAGGTTGCAAAAGATCTAGTTAAGGCAGGTATTGCTATTGATATTATCGTGCGAGCAAGTGGCCTAACTGCCGATGAGTGTGAAAATTGAATTGTGTTTAAGATACAAGTAAAAATAGTCAATATATTAACCATTCTAAATCCTTGTTTAGCTAACTCAACTGAAGCATTTTCATAAAGTTTTGCTGCTAATTCGTGTTGTTTGATAAACTTCAAATTTAATGCTTTTAAAATTGATGCTGAAAACACATATTGCTAATGCTAGCAGAGGAGCTAGTTGGTAAAATCGCCACAGCCGTCAGTACTCCCGATTACTTTTCCTGATAATGTGATAGTATTCGCAAGTATTATCATATATTACAAAAAAATCAGTTAGCATTTCTGTTTATTAAAATTATGCAATAAAGCTGCATTTTATATAACACTTCTCAAATTATTTCTACTAAATATTTATGAATATGGTTAAACAGTAGATAGAAGAAACCTTTTCTATTATTGATCTTTTGTACAGTAAAGTTATCTCATAAAATATTAAATTTGGAGTTTTATGGATCACAGACTAAGAGCTTATTTGCTTGGAGTTACCTGGTTTATACTCAGTTTACTTAGTAGTGTAGTTAATGATACTATATCAAAGTGTCTCGGTTTACACCTTCAAAGTTTTGAGATAATCTTTTTCCGTTTTTTATTTAGCACTATTACTCTTATACCTTTTATATTTTACTATGGAATAGGAATTTGTAAAACAAGTCGAATATCTATTCAAATAACTAGAGGTGCATTGTTGTTTTGTGGAATGACCTTATGGACCTATGGGTTGACTATTTGCCCAATAGTAACTGCAACAATTATAGGTTTCTCAATACCATTATTTGTTATGCTTCTTGCAATTCCTTTTCTGGAAGAAAATATAATTTGGCAAAGATGGGTAGTAGCTGTCATTGGTTTTATTGGTATTGCTATTACTACTAAAGCTTATAGTGAGGATTTTAATCCTAAAATTCTTATTTTTATTGTATCCGCATTAATCTTCGCTATACTAGATGTACTTAATAAGAAGCTTGTAATGAAGGAGACAATAATAAGTATATTATTTTACTCAGCTCTAACAACAACAATTTTTTCCACTCCATCTTTGTTATTTTATTGGCATATGCCTTCCTTGTCAGAATTAATATTACTGCTGATTTTAGGAATAAGTTCAAACCTAATTCTGTTCTTCATGTTAAAAGCTTTTGCTCTTACTGATGCTACTGCACTTGCACCGTATAGATACATAGAGCTAATAATTTCTGCAATAGTAGCATACGTTATATTTAATGAATTACCTGATAAAAGTGCTTTATATGGTACTTTGATATTAATACCATCAACCTTATTTATAGCTTATTCGGAAGGTAAGGCAATTAAGAAAAATAGTGTAACAACAAAAGTGTATGACTCAAATTGTTAATGATGTTTATTTTAGATGCTAAGCTACATTTTTAAGGATTAGGAGTAGTATCTGGTACAATGTAAGCGTTGATTGCATTGACATAAGTATGGGAAAGGACCATAGAATAGGTAAGGAATTTTTAAAAGTGTGTGATTCATATAGGTTATGACAGCTGATTTGTCAGATCAAGTCTTCGGACTGTTGAAAAAGTATGAATAGTGAAAATGAGACAAGTATAGTATACTTTTGGGTAGCAACAAATAAAGATATAAGAAGGTAATTTTAATTATCCGTTTAAAGTTTTGAACTATCGCTATCATATAAACTTGAATTTGAAATTTTTGAATATTTCAGAAATGTCCAAAAAAGCATACGGGTCAAGTTAAAAGAATACACCCAATATAGCAACCATTTAAGGTAGGTATCTTATTTATTTTTTTGAGAAGTTTTGATCTGAAATGAGATAATTTTTTTTAAAAGAGTCTATAAATTACTAATTTTATCATTTAATATCTAAAATAATTTTTACCGTTTCTCTTCTTTCTTATGCCACTTCTTAACTTGACGAATATGGCAATTGTCAGTAAATCATTTTTTTTAAGTAGTGTTTTTGGCTTAGCTTCTTAAAACATTTTTTTGGAGAAGAGATATCCCTTGCTACAGAATTTTTTTGGCATTTCTACGTATCAAGATATAAGATCATAGAATTTCTCTATCACTTTCTGATTGTCCTCTACCATTGCATTTGCCTCTTGCTGTAGACATTTAATATTTTTTGATGTAATATTATCCATCTCAGCTGATGCTACTTTCAGTTGTGATTGTATTCTTATGTATCTATCACCTATTACTTGATTCAGTTACGCAGTCCAGTCCAGTCCAGAGGCAAATATTACGTGTAATAGTGGCTTTATCCACCCTATTTTTCCCAATCTCTTTGAATTAGTTATACTTTTGGTTGTTTCTCCAGTACCTATTGATAACAGGATAATGTTGTCATTTGGAAATAATCTCTTGCCACTTGCACACGCCGCTGGATTATTGGCAAACACCCCTCCATCTATCAACATTCTTTCCTCTTGATTGATTTTTAAGTATTTAGGGGAGAAATAAGTTGGTGCTGCTATTGTTGCTCTGAGTGCATCTTTTAACTTGATGAAATTCCTGTTTTCTCTCCAACTTTTAAGGAAAAATGGTAGGGTCGAGAACTGGCGCGCCTCTTTAGGGTTTGGTGGCTGATCCATTATTTTCATGTTGGGCCTCAATCCAAAATTCCCATATTCACGTTTCCAGCTCCCGCCTCATCAAACGCAGCATGCGATTTTCCCGCACTACGCTTTCCTAGTAGTTTCTTTACCAAAATTTATAACATATTGTGCTGGTAAGGCTTTCTGAATGTAATACCTTATTCTATAGTCTGAATAAAGATCTAGAGTTTTATATATCCATTCACTACTCCATCTCTTCCAGCCAAATCCTTTCTTTGCTTTTCTGGCTCTCATTAGATTGCGTCTTATTTTCTTCTCTACCCAATGTTTGACGTAACTAAAGCTTCGATTTGTGTTTCCAATCCTAAAGTAGTTTGTCCACCCTCTCAATATCGGATTAATGATATGAATCACTTTTCCTATTGGTTGCGATTTATAACAGCGGAATACTTCCTTCAATTTTTGAAGTAGGTTTGTTCGTGCTTTCATCTTGGGTGTTATCCTCACATTCCACTTTCCTTGTTTTGTGATGTTCTGTTGAAAATCAAATCCTAGGAAGCTGAATGTCCCTTTTTCTTTAAGATTAATCACTTTTGTCTTTTCTTCGTTTACTTCTACTTCTATTTTTGCTAATTCTTCTTGTAACCTTTTGTGCACTGATTTTTCAAGCCATTCCCATTTCTGGTGTCCATCTATCAGTATCATTAGATCGTCTGCCCATCTAGCGTATTCTATATGTTGATATTTTCCTTCTTTAGTCACCTCTTTTGCCTTCTCTAGCATTTTATCCACCTCATTGAGGTATATATTGCTTAGTAGTGGTGAAAGTGGTGATCCTTGTGCTATTCCTCGTTTCCCTCCTACTTTGAGGATTAGCTTAATCAAGTGCATGATTTCTTTATCGTTTACCCTTTTGGAAATCTTTTCCATAAGAATATGATGTCGCACATTATCAAAGTAGGACTTTAGGTCTACGTCAATAACTTTTGTATTGCCTTTGATTGCTGCTTTCGCTACCCTGCTTATTGCTTCATGCGCTTTTCTCTTAGGTCTATATCCATATGATCCGTCCTGAAAGTCAGATTCGAATATTGGTTCAATTATTAGCTTTAGTGCGCTTTGCACTATTCTATCCCGAATGCAGGGTATGTTCAACGCTCTGAGTTTTCCTCCAGCTTTTGGTATTTCCTTTCTCCGGTTCCTATTTGGGTTATAGGTCTTGGTTATTAGTTCACGTCTGATTTGTTGAAGATGCTTCTCTAAGCCTTCTGCTTCTATCGATTCGAACGTCACCTTATCAATTCCTGGTGCCCCATTACTCTTCTTTGTCAGCTTATATGCTTCTTCTAGCGTCTCCATCTTACATACGTGAACATAGATTCCCCAGAATCGCCATTCCGGTTTTGCCTTCGCTTTGGTATATATCTTCCTTCTCAGGTCTTGTAATTTAATTGGCATTTTTATCATTTTTACCTTTACCTCCCTTTTGTTAAAAGATTCCTACTAGTAGGGTGCCTTTGCTCCATGAGCGTTACCTCACTTCGTCACTACTACACACCCATCCGCCACCCTTTCATCTTCAGTTCATTTCCTGTTTCCAGTTATAGAACCTACCACTCCAAGGTATTTCTCCTTGGGATGAGGAGGGCTTCTCCAGTTGCCTCGTATTCCCTTATTATCATGTCATCACTACCACCCCGCTAAAGTAGATATGCTGTATCATTCGTATTTCAGCTATCTATGTTGCTTTCACCCAACTGCCGTGAGCTCAGCCTTTAGTTTTACACACTTTCGAGGCCACCTATGTGTTCGCTTTCGCTACAACCTGATAATTCGCCATTATCCTTACGATAACGTTGTCGGTAGGCTTCAATATCTTGGTTTCCCTCCATATTGCTACCCTAGCTACAGGACTCCGACTCTTATCCTGGTGGGTCTACCTCCCACTGAACATACTCGCCTTTTCTGGACACACGACAGTTGTTGTGTATATCATAACTGGTAAGCAGTAGATTACTTGAAACATCAGCAATAGTACTTTCGTAGAAGTATTTATCGAGTACGCATTTTAAATCAGGCTTTGGTTCTTATTTTATGATAATTAACATAATGATAATAAATTATTAAATGGTAAACTATAATATTTATTCCTTAATTTACCGCTGTGTAATAAGCCCCATCTGTAAATTTATCAACACTACTTCCTTCAAGTGAATTTAAAGGTTTATTACAATAGTATATGATTGCAGCAGCAACCAGACAACAAGCTCCAACTGCTATTCCTACCATTAGCATTTCCAAGTAAACTGCAATAGCTATCCCTGTAGCAACTCCAGTTATTGCTAACATAGAAGCAGCTATCACAGGCAACTTACTTTTTGCATTTTGTGGAGCAGGGTTGTAACTAGGTTGTTTGCTGTTACCTTGAGCATTATTTACTCGTTTAGGGTTTTTACTAGCTACTAAATGTACCCCTGTTGATTTTGATTGTGTATCTTCTTTACCACTATTCTTATCTACACTTTTAGGTGGAGCTGGTTGAACAGATGGTGCAGTAACACCTACATTGTTTGGATTCGTAGACTGCTTGTTGTTGGTTTTGGTATCACTTTTTTGTTCTAGAATTGGCATTTTAACATTTTCATTTGTAACAGCTATATTATTAGGATTGCCATTGAGCACTATAGGTAAAACTTCTGGTTGTGGATCTTGTTGATCACTTTCAAGCTTAGAATTACCCTCACTGAGAGGAGCTTGCTCATTATCCATTTTTGTTATATGTCCGGTAGATTGATTGGATACTTGATCGCTACCAGTTCGTGATTCATCTAACTGAATTTTACTTGAATCACTATGATTATCATCGCTACTAATAGAAGCTACTACATTATCATTCTGAATTGGTTGATCACTTTCGTTTACAAGTTGAACATTATTATCCCTAATATTTACTAAACTTTTCGGTTGTACTACTTGTATGGAATCCTCTCGTATTACATGTCCAGCTAATTGAATAGGAGCTTGTTCATTCTTACCACTTTTTTGTTCTAAAATTGGCATTTTAACAGTAGAAAAATCATTAATAGCATTAGCTAGAACTGAATTTTCTTTATTAAATAGCACTTTTAGACTTTCTTCATTAATCAAATGCAAATTAAGTTCATAGGTATTACCATTAGAGAAAGAAAATTCGACCTCTCGATCAGACTTTTTAAAAATTTGAGCAACACTCTGACCATTAAGGAGAAAAATTTTAATTGTTCTGTTGTTAGGCAAATTCTTTAATGCTTCAATAGTACTAACAGTCCCTCCACGAGGAACAACCTGTTGAGCACCCAAAGTTGCAACACGCAAATCTCCTGCATTTCCTGTTTTGGTAATGACATCTCCCATACCGTAACCTGTACTTGCTACAAGCTCTTTTTCATTACTTGGTACAAGTATTTGTTCAGGAATTCCTGGAGTGTTACTGCTACCAGCTTTTTCAGAATTCATTTGCTGATTCTCATCACTCTGCACTGCGATTTGTACATTATTATTGCTATGATCACCTAAAGATGAATTTGTTGAAGAAACTTCAGCTATTGTTAACGTTGAGATAGCTGCGGTAGAAGAAGAACCTCCATTAAGTTTATTACTCTTTTTCTTCATAAGTGCCAAGCTTCCTGGATAGTTATCAACTAAGGTTTTCAATAGCCTCAGACTAATAGTGTTTCCACTGAGATAATAATTATTGTTAACAAAAAAAGCAATATCAGGAACGTTAACTTTTAACCCTTCACCTCTTCCATGTCTAGGTAAAGATAGCATCATGGCTAACAAGTTATCAAGTGTGTGAAAGATTATAAACCCGTCTTCACCAGGTTCAGAATCCTCATAAATTACTACTTTCTGTTCATTACTAGATCCAGAATATTTCATCATTTCAGAAAGTGAAGCATCTTTATGTTTGTTCTTTACTTGTTTAAAATATTGCTCATCACCATTTGAATGGGTATTTGGAATGAGGTAACTTGGTACAGTGGATACATTATACAATACTGTAACAAGGTAAGAAAGATAATAGTATATAGATACACTATTATCAGACTTAAATTGGTCAGGTTTAAGATTTGCAATAAGATTGCGATACACGTCCAATGGATGAGCATAAAGTGAAGAACTACTACTTATTCTTAATTGTTCACCCACGTGTTTATAACCCATAGAACCAAGTGGTAATGAAGGTATGAAATCTGATTGATTAACTACTCTAATAGTTTTCTTTCCAAGGCGCTCTTCATAAACCTCAGCAGCAGCAGAATCGAAAACCCTTGGAGAAGCAAAAGTTGCAACATGAAAATCTTCTGCACCCTCTCTTACACTTAAACATAGAGCAGCTATGGTGGCAATAGCACCTCCCATACTATGACCTGTAAGGTTAATTTTAAAATCTTTAATTTCTAACTGTTGATCATTAGCATATCCTTTTAATATCTTGTAAACACTTTCCCAAGAATCTTTAAATAAAGAGTAAAAACCTGAATGGATTTTTCCACCTTCAGGCAAAAGCTCACCTGAACTAGTCAAAATCATTTCAGCATCTTTCATGTAGTCAAACCAATTACGACTACCGCGGTAAACTATAGTTATTCCCTTATCTTTTATAAAAACATAACCAGCATGTCGATATGGTTGTTCATTATCACGCATATTATAGAATTGAATTATTTTATAACCTTCTTCCT
The DNA here is from genome assembly GCF_964028195.1 of Wolbachia endosymbiont (group A) of Pogonocherus hispidulus. NCBI lineage: Bacteria > Pseudomonadati > Pseudomonadota > Alphaproteobacteria > Rickettsiales > Anaplasmataceae > Wolbachia > Wolbachia endosymbiont (group A) of Pogonocherus hispidulus. The sequence goes on along the minus strand of NZ_OZ034750.1, from coordinate 694,629 downwards.
TAAGTTTAGCTGGAACTCTATAAGATCTTTCCTCTAACTCAGAAAACTTTTTATTATTAAGATTATAATCACCAACATAATAGCCTACCTTAACAAAATTGATGATCTCTAATAACTTCTCTTGGCTAAATCCTGCAATTTCAGTTCTATTTGATCCTAAAACACTTGGCCCTTGCTCTTCTTGAATATCAGTTATTTCAAATTCATCTTGTTCTAGATTTGAATCATCTCCATTAGGTTCCTCATTAAACTGACGTTCATCACCAATGTTATCGGTTAAATCCTCAATAGTTCGGTTATCAACATCTTCAAAACATTCCTTAATATCACCTAATAAACTTTTACCATCAGTTTTGTAGTTATTTAATTCTTGAGGAACGGTAAATGTTACTTTGCCATTTTCATACTCTACTTTACCATCTTGAGACTTAAGCGTGAACCTTAGCTTACTATCACATTTATATTCTTCCAATTGTTCTGAATCTGGATTTTTTACAACTATAACCTCACTATACTCAACACTTACAGAATTTGCACTATTACAATGAATGCCCATTGTTTTTTCAGGAATTGTTGGTGTTAAATTATACTGAGCAAGTATAGGCTGAATTTGACCATACATCGCAAACTCATACCCCGCTTGATTACAACTAGTAATTAATTCTTCCAGTATGTGATCGTTTGGAACTTCTGCTTTAGCATGCTTGAACATTTCTGTGAAGACTTGCTTTGCAGTTTGGCGGTAATTGTCATCTTTAACTCCTTCACTATGCGTATTGCACTGTTGGCTAACAAATTCCTTATCTATAGCTTGACCATTGATTACAAAACTCATTCTAGGAAGATCTTTATACGCTTGTTTACCAGAATTTACACTGGGATCATTTTTATCAGCTTTTACCTGATCAAGCAAAGATTGTGTCAGCTTAAATTCTAATGTAGTTGTAGAGTCTTGGTCAGGTTGATCTTCAATGCCTGAATCTCTAGAATGGTGACGATCTTCAGTTCCAATTATTTCTCCGCTTACATCAACCCAACTTGAATCCAGGGAATCAGCTCGAATAACCATATTTTAATCCTCTATTAATAACTAATTAAGTATAGCACTAAACATTAATTTTGCCAAGCAAACCTTTTAACCCCAATTTATGGTGTATGGTCCCAGAGAGTGATGAATTGTAAATAAATTAGGAGCACTGGTTACATATAAATTCATAAGGTTTTGAGAGTTTTAAGTCTTTTTGTATAGTCTTGGTTGCACTTTTATGCAGCTCAACATAAGTAAATTTGATCTATAGCAACAAACAAATGCTTATTTTAACTTATTTCTGTTGGCGTTTTATAGTAGTAATTGATGTTAAACCGTTCTAAAATTGGTAGCTTGCTCTGAAGAAACACTATAGTTTTTCTAAGGTGGGTTTAAAAAAAATTATCTATAAGGTTAATATTCAATTTATTTATATTGAAATATACGATTTTAAAAAATGACTATCTATGGAAGAACATGGTGGGGAGAGAAATGGCTTCAGTGCTTCAATAGAATTGATTATGATAACCGTCTTCCACGTGGCAGAACTTGTGCTAATACTGGTCGAGCTTTTGGTATTAAAATTAATGGTCACATAGTTACAGCTAAAGTTCATAGCTCAGCATATAAAATTCGTGCTCACCCATATAAAGTCGAAATTATACTTAATGAATTAAGTTCATCAGAACAACATACTATTCGCCAAATAATTGAAACTTCACCTTCTATACTATCTAAATTAATAAATAGGCAATTACCAACCAGCTTGTTTGATAAGCTTAATGATCTTGGGATTAAATTGTTTCCTTCAAATTGGGAAGAGATGAATGCAAATTGCAACTGTCCTGATTGGGCTATGCCTTGTAAACACATTGCTGCTGTAATTTATCTTATTGCTGCAGAAATTGATAAAAACCCCTTCATGATTTTTAATATTCATAATTGTAATTTGTCAGCACTTATCGATGATTTTGGGAATGGAAAATTAGAAAATGCTCAAAACATTTTAAAGATAGATGATATATTTAAGGCATGTTCTAAAATTAGAATACATAACCAAGCAATTTTAAATGATATTGATTTATCAACTATTCCTAACCTTTTTGATTGTATCAGTAGTATTTTAACAGATAATCCACTTTTTTTTGAAAAAAACTTCCATAATATTTTACAGATAGCTTATAAGCACTGGCAAAAGTATCCTGCAGGAAAATTAGTGTACTATCCAGCTTCTAAGAAGGAACTATCAGAAGAGGAGCTATTTATTGAAAGATGGGGAAATATTGAGAATTGGCAAACATTTCAACTATTCATTAATGATCAGCATTACCTTACTCAAGTGAGCAATGGTACAACTAATTTATTTATGCTAAGTAGAAATGTATTGAAAGATATAGCGCGATTTTTAAACGACATTCCTAATTCGTTACTTCACAGGCTTAATCCTGAACTTCGCTTCATGCATATGATTTCACAGTTTGCACATATGCTGATGGAAAAGTCAGCGCTAATACCACAAATATTACAAAACAAAGAAGGAGAAGTGATAATTAGGTGGATTCCGGCGTTGTTTAATGCGTCAGTTAAGGAAATTCATAGCAAGATGTCATCTATTTGTCCGCCTCTATTGATTAAATATCAAGAAATCGCTGTGGAACCAGAGGAACAAGTAAATGTTGCTATCTCTCTTATCCTTTTAGGGTATATAGAAGATAACTTTCCTGTATCACTGGATAAGTATAGAGATAAATATATCTTTGAATTATTCTTTACTGGAAATCCATACAAGTTTACTAAATTTAGTAACAAAGAAATACCGCAAGCAATTAATCTCTGGCTTTCACGTCTTTATTTAGCAGATAAACCTTACAAACTCTATTTAACGATAAAAGATCACCATGAAAAATTTGAGCTTGATATACAGGCATCCCTAGATGATGAAAAGTCATTCATAAAGCTAGAAAAAGCACTTTCTAATCAAAACATAAAACTTAGTATTTTATCTGACCTTGCACTCTTGTCTGAATACATACCTGAATTGGAAAAATCGATTGACGATAATAGCATATTATCATTTAATTTAGATGATTTTGCACCATTGTTTTTGCATATCTTGCCTGTATTAAGAGCAATTGGTATCGTAGTTATTTTGCCAAAATCTTTACAAAAAATCTTCAAACCACAATTAAGTCTTAATTTGTCTACCAAGGATAAAATAAAAGAAGATCGAGAAAGTTTTTTAACGCTGGAAAATTTATTAAAATTTGATTGGAAAGTAGCAATAGGAGATAAAAAATTAAGCGTTACAGAATTTAAAAAATTGCTAAAAGATTCCCGAGGGCTTGTGCGAATAGTCGATCAGTATGTGCTTTTGGATGATAAGGAGGTAGAAGCTCTACTGAAGAAACTTGATAAGTTACCCGAACACTTAAATCAAGTAGAGCTGATGCAAGCCGCTTTAGCAGGTGAGTTAGATGAAGCTAAAGTAGTACTTGACCAGCAAATTAAAAACTTATTTGATAAGTTCAACACTTATGCATCTGTTGATGTACCAAGTAATCTAACTGCACAGCTACGTCCATATCAAGAGCGTGGATTTAGTTGGCTTGTACAGAACATAGAAAGTGGGTTTGGTAGTATAATTGCTGATGATATGGGTCTTGGTAAAACATTACAGGTTATAGCAGCTATTCTATATTGCAAAAATACAGGGTTTTTGGATCGGGACAGAGTCTTGGTAGTAGCTCCCACAAGCATCTTAAGTAATTGGCAACGAGAAGTAGAACGTTTTGCGCCAGAATTAAAGCTTTTCGTCTATCACGGACAAAATCGAGAATTGGCAAGTGATTATGATGTAGCTCTAACATCCTATGGTCTTGCACGTCGTGATAAAAAAGAACTTAATAAAATTCGCTGGTTTTTGCTCGTGATTGATGAAGCACAAAATATAAAAAATCCTAATACCGAACAAACCAAGGCAATTAAAACTATTGAAACAAGACATAGAATAGCTATGAGTGGCACACCTGTTGAGAATAGGCTGCTTGAGTATTGGAGCATTTTTGACTTTATCAACAAATCATATCTAGGTACTTCTGCGCAGTTTAGAACACGCTTTGCAACACCGATTGAAAAAGCGAGAGACAAAGCTTGTCTAGAGAGGTTCATGAAAGTTACCCACCCCTTTATGCTATGTAGGGTAAAAAGTGATAAAAGCATTATTCAGGATCTACCAGATAAAATTGAAAATAATCGTTATTGTTCTTTGACTCCAGAGCAAACAGCACTTTACCAAGAAGTCGTTAATACAACTATGGAAAAGATAGAAAGAAGTGAAGGAATTGAACGTAAGGGATTAATCTTTAAACTTATCAATGCTTTAAAGCAAATTTGTAACCATCCATCACAGTACGGCAAGAAAAAGCATGCGAGTATTGAACAATCCGGTAAAATGCAGATGCTAGAAGAAGTATTGACTGTGATTAGTGATCTTGCAGAAAAATCATTAATATTTACTCAATATACTGAAATGGGTAAAATTATATCTAAGTTACTTGAAGAAAGATTTAAATCAAAAGTGCCATTTTTACATGGTGGACTTTCTCGAAAAGCACGTGATACAATGATTAATGATTTTCAAAACTTATTCCAAGCCAATATTCTTATAGTATCTTTAAAAGCTGGAGGAACAGGGCTTAATTTAACAGCGGCAAACCATGTAATACATTACGATTTATGGTGGAATCCGGCAGTGGAAGCACAAGCAACAGATCGAGCTTATCGTATTGGACAAGAGCGTAATGTTATGGTATACAGACTGCTTTCAACAGGTACATTTGAAGAGCGTATTGATGAGATGATTCAAAGCAAGAAGGAATTAGCAAACCTAACTATAAGTAGTGGCGAGAGTTGGATTACAGAATTTAACAACGATCAATTAAGAGATTTAGTTAATATAAAAAATGCACTATAATATAGCTGAGTTATTTAATGTAAAGAACCAGATAACTACCGCTCAATAGTTCAAAATATAGACAAAGATCAAAATGTACGTCTCCAATTTCATCATGTATAGCGGAGACAAAATTTTGTGTTTTATGTCTCATTGATAGGCAAAAAGCCTGTAATTACGTTTTAAAGCGATTGTTACCACTCCACTGTACCCCTTTAGCACCTGTAATGCCCTTTAAAATTTGAATAAAAGGCATCTTTAATAATTCTATTCGTGAATCAAAAAGTATAGCTCTTCTCATAATAATCCAAATAAGGTAAGATATGGATTTATGGTAGTGGGGTTTGTATGCCAGCAGCGTATAGTTATGACTTAAGGAAAAAAGCAATGGAAGCATTGGATGAGGGAGAAAGTAGAGCAACTGTTGCCAAGAGATTTAAAATTGGAAAAACGACTTTATATGAGTGGCAGAAAAGGCGCGAGGAAACAGGAGATTTTCAGTCAAAAAAGCCTGGAAGCGTAGGATATAACCATAAAATTACCGACTGGAATGTCTTCACCGAATTTGCAAAAAACCATGGTGGCAAAACTCAGTCAGAGATGGCTAAACTCTGGGGCAATATCAGTCGACAAACGATTCACCGCGCACTTAAAAATATTGGCTTTACAAGAAAAAAAGATCTACGGATATAAAGAAAGAAATGAAGAAAGGCGAGCTCAATTTGCAAAGGTTATAGCAACAAAATATCCTGAAAATCTTGTATATATTGACGAATCTGGGATAGACAATACAGAAGACTACCCATACGGATATTGCAGAAAAGGAGAGAGGTTTCATTCACTAAAATCAGGTAAAAAAACTCAGCGCGTCAGTATGATTGCAGCTCTAAATAAAAAGAAAATCATTGCTCCATTGACCTTTGAGGGATACTGCAACAAGGATGTTTTTGAGGCTTGGTTTGAGCAGTTTTTGACTCCAATTTTAAGGTCTGGCCAAACTGTAATTCTTGATAACGCTGCTTTCCATAAATCTAAAAAAATCGATGATCTTGCTAAAGGAGTAGGTGCTGAAATTCTTTATCTTCCTCCATATTCTCCAGACTTTAACGAAATTGAGCATCATTGGTTTGCTATAAAGAACAGAGCTAGAAAAAATATCCCTATTTTTCAGTCTTTCCGTCAAGCTGTTGATTCTGCTTTTTTATGATTTGTTCCGACTATTATGAGAAGAGCTATAATTGCCGTTTTCAGAAACTTTTCATTTTTACAGATGGCTTGAAAAGATTATCATTAAATCATTAATAGGTAGCATATCAGGCCAAACTCCTCCAAAGAAAAAAGTTTTTAATTTTTTCAGAAAAAGTCATAAGAAACCCGGTATATATATAGTAGAGGGTTTTCTATTCGCTTATAATTCCACCTTAAATTAAACTATGCCTGCGTATATGGGAAGGTTTAGCCAAAATTCCTTACATATTAGTAGTATGCAATATATCAACAAAATAAAAACTAAGAGGTTGACATAGTGAGTAAAATGTAGTAGAGTTATAGTAGAGCATTTTTTCTTAAAAGAAAGAAGATACTAAAACCTTAAATTTCACTTTTCACTATAAACCTAAACTGACTTCCTTTATTTCTTAATATAGCCTTGCCAAGAGAACCTCCTATTGGAGTTTTTACTTCATAAGAAGAGAGTAAGACCCCAATCAAAACAGCCTTACTCAAAAACCTTTCAAACGCTTAATCTTAAAAGGAGTTTCAATTTATGGTACAAGATTTTTTAACTGATGTCAAACAAAAAAATACTTTAAATGATGAATATTATGATTTTAACAATACTGTCTCACATTTAGAACCATTAGAGCAATTTGATGTAGAAGAAATTAAAAGACACTTATTATTAAACATAAGATCATGCCTTTCTTATTTATTCCCAAGGGGAACTTTTCATGGAGATGAATTCCGAATAGGTGATGTGCATGGTAACAAAGGACAAAGCCTCAGAGTAGCATTAACTGGTGGAAAAGCCGGACTCTGGCAGGATTTTGCAACTGGGCAGAAAGGTGATGTTCTTGATATTTGGGCAAGTGCACAGGGAAAAGATACAAAGAGAGACTTTTGTGAAGTGATGGCTTCTATAAGTGAATGGCTTGGATATGGCAAAAAATGCGCAAAGGCTTTCGAGAAATTTATTACCCACAGTTGGAATTATTATGATGAAAATGGCCAGATCATTGTAAAAGTTTATCGTTCTGATCCTCCTGGAAAGAAAAAAGTATACAAGCCTTTTGATGTAAAACGATCTAAGTTTGCTGCACCAGAAATAAGGCCACTCTACAACATTCCAGAAATCTTAAAATCTGATAAAGTTATTCTGGTTGAAGGAGAAAAATGTGCAGAAAGCTTGATAGAACAAGGGATTGCAGCTACAACAACAATGTCTGGAGCAAACGCAGATGTTGATAAAACAGACTGGTCACCCCTTAAAGGTAAAAATATTATTATTTGGCCAGATAATGATGAAGCAGGCAAACGATATGCTGAAAATGCTGCAAAAAAGCTGTTAGATCTTGGAGTTGCATCACTTGCTGTGCTTGAAATTCCTCAAGATAAGCCTGAGAAATGGGATGCCGCTGATTGTGTAAAGGATGGTATAAGCATTGAAGAATTTTTAGCTTCAACTCCTTTACTTACTATTGATACCCCATCTACTGACATTCCAAATACTTCAAATATGAAAAGTTTAGAAAGATCCACAAAACAGCCACTTAACATTTTAGATTGGAGTGCAGAGCGCTTTGTAGGTCCGGTACCAGAGCAAAAGTTTCTTGTTGAAGGTCTATTTCCTTTAGGTGTTACTTCAATAATAGCAGCAATGGGAGATACAGGCAAAGGTATGCTTCTTCTTGACCTAGCGCTTAAGGTTGCAAGTGATAAGGATCAGATGTGTGGCTTTGGTTCACTTGTTACTGAACATGGATCAGTAGTGATTTTTTCAGCAGAAGATGATGCAAGTGAGATACACCGCCGCTTAGAACGACTCGACCCTAAGTGTGAAAGGTTGAAACATAAAGATAAATTATTTATTGTACCACTGCCAAACGTCAGAGGATCACTTACAATACTCAGAAATGTTCGTGGTAAAATCGTCGAAGTTTCTCCTGAATTCGAATCCGTAATGAAACAGCTCGAGGAAATTAAAGATCTGAAATTGATAGTATTTGATCCACTTGCTTCATTTATCCATGCAGATATAAATGCTGATCCAGCTGTAGGGGATTATCTAATGTGCGTATTATCTGATTTAGCATGTAGTACTGGAGCTTCGATAATTACTGCTCATCACATGAGAAAGCCAAAAGGAGAAAAACCGATATTAACTGCTGAACAAGCACGCGATGCAATTAGAGGTACCTCTGCTCTTGTTAATGGTGTTAGATGCTCATACGCTTTTTGGCCAATAGAAAATACAGCTAGGCTAGAAATCTTTAAGGCAGTAGGAGAAACACCAAGACAGAATGCTTTGTTTCATGGGGCAGTTGTGAAAGCCAATGGTTTAGCTGATCGCACTGTAAGAACTTACCTAAGAAATCAGGAAACAGGGCTACTAGAAGATATAACAATACAACTAACAGTTAAAAATGCTAGTGAAAAAGACCTTAAAATATGTCTTACTGATGCAATTACACGATCTGCTGTTGCAGGACACCCATTTACTCACACAGGAAGCACAGGAGTATATAAGCAACGGCATAGACTACCTGAAGTTTTTCACAGCATGGGAAGGGATCGACTAGAGCGTATAGTTCAGGAACTTTTACAAGCAAAGCAGTTAGTTAAAGGAATGTCTACAGGTGCAAAAGAAGATAAATGGCTTGACGTTATAACAGGACCATTTGCTCGTGGTGTAGGGCAATTCACTCCTGGGGCTGAAGATCTTAGCTGTAGACAAAACTTATAAGTCTTTCTTTATGGGTGGCTCTTTAAATATTTTAGAGTTGCCCTATTTTCTCTATTCAATCTGTCATCTACTCAATCAAAAATACTAACTTCGGAGCCAAAAATCACAACCCTATTATAAGCTATGATTTCAATTAAGAAGGGGTAAGACATCAAATGGTTGAATTATATTCCTGATTCCTTGGTTACTAAATAAGTAATGAGAAACTAGGAAGCTAAAGATCGCTTGAATCCTAACCTTTTGCCCTCTATTCCTAAAAGTGTTCCTAGTTATTATGTGTCTGAAGTCAGCCAGTATAGCGGATTCTACGTTCCTAAAACCCTTATATATTATATATATATAATAGTAATAAATAATAATAGATAATATAAAATAATAGTAAAATGCAAATAAAGTACAATAACTTAAACAGCAAAAAGAAAGAAGTCCAGAAAGGCTGCCACAAAATATTATTAAGATATTTACATTTAATGAAAGATACAATTAGCGCGGTTTTAAAACGATTCTACAACTTCAGGGTCAATTATACCACCAAGACCTAAGTTACTCATGTAAGGTAGCTTAAAACTCGATTATGAGGCATTCTTAATGATTCCATTGGTGCAAATAAACTTATGCATAAGTTTAACGTCATTTTTATTCATTGTAAAGAAAAAATTTGTATGGGTCTTATTTAGAAAACTCACTTGATATTTTTCAGCTCATATACACCTCTTTCAAGCTATCTGGCAAAAGAAACGAAAGATAAATGCTCAGAAGAAACAATATAAAGCGATTCTATAATTTTTACCTCTTCCTGATTTCTTTACTTTTATGAGATTTAGCCCTAAGCTTTTACACTTTTTTGATCAAGACTTTTCTTTTCTTCTATCAATTTATCAAAATCTGACTTGTATGACTTGTCCTGTGTTTTTCTAAATATCTCATATTCTTTTGTAGCTAAGGTAATTGCTACTTCATGAGAGACTTTGCCATAACTCTGCAATATATCTTGCTCATTAAATTTTAAAAATGCATCAAGTTTCTCTTTCCAATCCTTCATATACATTATTTTACCTCTGGCAGCTTGAAACTCTGCATAATCTATATACATATTTACTATCCTGTTTAGCTGAGCAATTTCATTTTTATCTAAATAGTTTTTTGCTACTTGCGTGTCAGAAAGAAAGATTTTTCCCTTAGGTGCCTTACGCCAATTTGTTAAGCCCATATTAGGTTTACTTCCATCCACTCTGTTTGCAATAATTTCTGCTGCTGTATTTCCAGTAATAGCAAAATGCAATTTATTCTGCACTACAGCAAAGAAATTTTTCGTTTCGGTTGAACAGCTTGCATAGTCTACTGAAGTTGCATAAATGTCTGTGATTTTCTGATAAGCCACACGCTCACTTGCACGAATTTCTCTAATTTCTTCAAGTAACTCATCAAAAAATCGAGTGTCAAATTTAGAGCCATTTTTAAATCTATTGCTATCAATCACAAAACCTTTGAAAATATACTTCTTTAGTTTATCAGTTGCCCATGTACGAAAAGCAGCACCACGCTCTGAATTAACACGATAACCAACTGATATCACAGCCTCTAAATTGTAGAAAATTACATCACGTTTTACCTCTCTTTCTCCCTCTTTTTGAACTATCGAGGATTCCTCGGTAGTTGAATTTTTGTCTAGTTCTTTACATAGATAAATGTTCTTTAAGTGCAATGAAATATTATCAATTGAACAGTCAAATAACTCTGCCATATGTTTCTGAGTAAGCCATAGATTTTCATTTTCAAATCTAACTTCAATACATACCTTTCCGTCGTCTGTTTCGTAGAACAAAATTTCATTATAATCTAGTGATTTGTTGTTCATATACTTCCTTAGCCATGTACTGCATATATAGCACCTTCTGCTTTAAGTGACAAATTTTTAGACGCAGAGCCAGTCAATTGATACATAGAAGAAAGTTGTATACAATATCTCTGTTCGTTTCCCTCTTACTACAACCTATAATAAAAATATAAAGTGATTCGATAAAGATGGTCCATAATTGCGTTTTAAAAGGGGTCATAGAGAGCTACCAAAAAGCATTTAAGAAGTAAACTTTAAGCCGATCTGGGTTTTATAGTTTCCGTGATTTCCGGCAAAATTTCAAAATAAGGCAACAAAAATACAATACACCTAAACTATTGAAATTCTGTATTTTTATCCATTCAATATCTATAAGACGTTATTTTTCCACTTCCAAAAGACTTAATGAATCAGATCGCCCTAAAATCCGCTACAGTAGCTAGCTTTCCATTTTCCGAAAATCTTATATATTATTATAATATGTAAATAATACTATACATATATATATTAATAATATAGGAAATAATAATAAACAATATGAAAATATATAATGAATTAGTAAGGTCAACTAGAATTAAAGTAATGCCAAGGGAGTGAAAAAAAGAAGTTAAAGGACCCGGAAATGCCACAAGAAAAAGTCTTAAAATATTCATAAATACAACAAATAACCTTTAATGCGGTTTTAAAACGATTCTACGACTTCAGGGTAGAATTATACCACCAAGACCTAAGTTACTCATGTAGGGTAGCTTAAAACTCGATTACGAGGCATTTCTAAATTATTTTTTACTTTAAACTTTTACTTGTTATAAAAAAAACCTCGCTTTAGTTTATCACATTTTTTATTCATTGTAAAATATTTTTTCAAAAAAGTGAACAGTTTTCATAATTTCGGTATAGCAAAGTATGTCAGTAAAACAGCTTTTGTTTAAAACCCCTGAGCAATTAATTGCAAAACTCTCAGTAATGAAATCAGCAAATTGTAGAGGTAGCTCAAGGAAAAAAGTTACTGCCATAGAAGAAGAAACAGAAGCTCGTAAAACTTGATTGCCGCTTAAAATGGAGATAAAGATCAAAATTTACGTCTCCAATTTTATCATACATAACGGAGACAAAATTTCCACTATTTATTAGTAATAAAAAGCAACTTAGTTTATATTTGGTTTTTAGAATAAACTTATTTTCAATATGATTGACACTTTAACTTTAAAAGAAGGAGATATTGAGACTACTGCATTTGATAATAACAATGTAACTAGAGTATTACACAATGGAGAGTGGTGGTATGTAATAACAGAGGTAATAGCTTCTTTCACAGGTAGTAAGAACCCATCTGATTACCTAAAAAAGATGAAAAGCAGAGATATAGGGCTTTCTGAAGGATGGGGACAATTTGTCACCCCCCTTGAAATTAAAACAAAAGGTGGTAAACAGAATGCTAATTGTACAAATGTTGAGGGGTTATTGCGTATCTTACAGTCTGTTCCTTCCAAAAAGGTTGAGCAGTTTAAACGTTGGCTTGCAAAAGTCGGGTATGAAAGATTACAAGAATATGAAAATCCAGAGCTGGCATTTAAACGAGCCTATGCTGATTATGTTGCAAAAGGATACTCTAAAGAGTGGATACAGAGGAGAATGCAATCCATATCTGTAAGAAATCAACTCACAAAAGAATGGGATAACAGAAAAATATCCGACCATAATAATAAGCATCTTGAAGGCAAGGAATATGCAATATTGACAGATGTGATCTCTCAGGCAACTTTTGGTATCAGGACTAAAGAACATAAAGATCTCAAGGGTCTAAAGAAGCAACCATTAAGGGACCATATGACACCAATTGAGCTAATTTTCAACATGCTTGGCGAACAAGCAACTATTGATGAAGTAAAAATCAAAGATGCACAGGGTTATTATGAGAATTTAGAGGCGGCAAAAGATGGTGGTAAAAATGCTAGTGTAGCAAGAGAGGCATTTGAGAAAGCGCGAGGTGTAAAAGTTGTTTCTTCGGATAATTTTCTCAAGAAGATTAAAGATTGAGGTTTTCACTGTGAGAAGAAAGGAATCAAAACATTCTCTGCTAATTTTAGCCGATTCTACTGCAACACTGTTCTTTAAAGCGTTTTAGAGGATTGTTATAGCGTTATTAGTGATTTGGATAGGGGGGGAATAGCATCTTTATCAAAAACCCATGTAACCTCTTTAAAATCCCAGTAAACAGTTATTGTTACCTAAGGAGAGAAAGTCGCCTTTCCCCCCTCGGCTTCAAAACCGGACTTAACAGTTTCCCGTTATCCGGCTTCTCTGTAATTCAGTGCTTGTCACGCAGACTTCCGTGTAATTGGTCATGACAATGCTTATGTAACAAGGATAAGTTTTTGATGTTATTATTGAGTCTATTGCGGTCCTGATGATGCACATGTGCTAAGTCATCAAATCTAAACCAAAGATGACAATAATTACATTTACCTTGTTGTATCTTCAATAGTTTTATTACTTGTGGCGATTTTCCTGGAATTGTGCTCAAACGACTTCCCCAGTATGGCCAGTCTCCATCATAAGGAGATTTGGTTCCTCTCACTTTGATATGCCATCTACTGGCATATTCTCCATGTTTTGTAATACGTATTCCGTTACCTGTCATAAATCTCCAATTTTCGTTACCATACCTTTTAAAGTATTTTCTCTTAATCCAGCATCCTCCTTTGTTTGGGTGTCTATATTTTGCCCACCTCCAAAGTTGGGTGTGCATAATCATATCCATTGAGTTAAAGATTTTGCTTGAGACTGCCGAAGTGTAGTACTGACACCATCCTCTAACAATTGGATTGAGGTTATTTATTACAGCTTCTTGCGATTCGCCTCGCATTTCCCTTAACTCATGTTTAATAACCAGCGTATGCTGTTTAACAGAACTACGACTTGGTTTAATCAATAACTTGTAACCTTTCTTACTTTTCACTGGATATTGTCGTATTGTGAAACCAAGAAAATCGAAGCCTGGTTTCTGTCCATTGGAAAACTTGAGAGTGTGAGAGATCTTTGTTTTTGAAGGTTTTAGCTCTAACCCGATAGTTTTTAACCAACTTTCGACTAGCTCCTTAGCCTTCAGAATAATCTCTTCACTCTCATGTATGATAACAAGGAGAGTAGACCGGCGGAACTTCCCCACCAGTCTCTCGCAGAACTGCACGGAAACCTCTCGGCTTATACAGCTCCCATTATTTAGCCTTTTGATCCTAACCCAAGTGTCCAATGATAGAAAATACTTGGAGACCTCTTTCTCACTTTTCCTAGAAATTGCTTTGCTAGTCTTCCGTGATCACGAAGTTTCTTATATTTTGTCCTGACCCATCTTATGAGGTATCTCTCTATATTTCTGAGAGATGGATACATCTCTGATTTATAAAACCTGCCATAGTACTGAAACCAGCCTCTGACTATTGGATCTATTTTCTTCGATATTTCCTCTAGTGTGGTCCATGTAATCCGATGTATTCTCCATGACTTTATGGTTTTCTTGATCTTCTTCTTGGCTTTGTTACTAATTGCAGGTAGAAATGAGATGAAATAATTCCTCATCTTATTCTTTGCTACTCTAGGTCTAAAAGTATAACCTAGAAAATCAAAGCTTTGTTTAGGAAATTGTTCTTTTCTATCATCATCCTTACTGTACACAATCTGTGTCTTTTCAGGATGTAACTTCAATTTACACTTAGCCAATCTTTCTTCAATCATTACTTTCATAAATCCTGCCTGTCTTTTAGTTCTGCAGTGCACTATCGCATCATCTACATATCTTTCAAATGGTACTGTTGGATAATTTTGTTTCATCCACATATCAAACGCATGGTGCATAAATATGCTTGAAATGATTGGGCTTATTGAACCTCCTTGCGGAACTCCTTTATCCCTTGTTACCCTACTGCCATCTGCTTGCTGAATGGGGGCTTTCATCCACCTCTCAACATACAGTATGACCCATTTGCAGTCTGTGTGTTTCTTGATAGCCTGCAGTGCTAAATCGTGGTCCAGATTGTCGAAAAATCCAGATATATCAAGATCTACCGTCCAATCATTTTTCCAACATCTCTTCCGTGCTGTGTATACCGCATCCAGCGCAGACTTATTTGGTCTATAACCATATGAATCTTCGTGAAATTTCGGTTCTACTAACGGCTCAAGATACATTGTAGCTGCTGTTTGCGCTATCCTGTCGAATACTGAAGGCACACATAAAATTCTTTGCCCTCCTGTATCTTTTGGTATCGCAACAGCTTTTACCGGCTCTGGAAAATAACTTCCGGATGACATCCGATTCCATAATTTGTATAGATTATCCTTTAGATTTTCTTCAAACTTTGTTATCGAGACCTCATCTACACCTGCTGCACCTTTATTTTTCGATACTTGTTTATAAGCTCTCCAAATAAGTTGCTTTGGTATATCAAAAGACTTTGTTTCATTCATTAACTCCTCCCTTTCGGTTGATAAATAATTAAAACTAAATAACTTAGCCCCTTCACTCCATTTCCATTACAGAAACTTCTTCGCTACTACGAGCTAATCCGCCCCTGTTTTTCGCATCGGTACTCTCATCCTCAGAGATCAGCTCTTTGGACTTCTCCCTTTTCATCGAAACGACAGGTTCCCGTAGTTCCATGCAATAGCCTAAAATAGATTCACGCCACTTTTATGCCGGACGCCACCTACCCAGTAAACAAGCTCCCTGTAGATTCATCCCAGGTTAACGACTACCCCCTGGTTTTGACGTCGTCTCTACGCTTTCGACACTTCATCAGTGGTTCACTTGCGTTCGTCTCTCTATTTCATACATGACACATAATTGTGCCTTTTCCATAACGCTCACTACCTTAGCTCTTTACCAAAGCAGCTTATGGCTGTTTGAAGCCTGCTCTTGCAAACCGGCTCCGAGGGGCCCTCCCTCATCTACTGCACAGCTTCAACACTTTCCGTGTTTCTACGGCGCACAATCATCACAGTAGAAAATTACACTAATAGACTTTTGCGCATTTTTATGCGATATCCTACCATATTTTCTTTTCATGCATTGAAAGAGTTCGTTTGTTAATGCTTTTTTGATATGTTGCTCTAATCCGTGTAATGCAACACAAGCTAGCAACGGTGAGATCGTCCCTCCTTGAATTGTACCACGTTTTGTGGATTGAAACTTTCCATCTTCCATAACGCCTGCCCTTAACCATCCTCTTATGATTTTCTTTAACGTTGGTGTGGTATTGAGCTTTTCAAGCAGTTTATTATGGTTAATATTGTCAAAACATCCAGAAATATCAGCATCTAATACATATGCTGTTTTCTGTTTTAGCACATCAAATATGGCTTCAATTGCATCATGACATGATCTACCAGGTCTAAAACCATAAGTGTTTGGCTCAAGTTTTGCCTCCCATTCTGGTTCTAAAGCCATTTTTACAAGTGTTTGTTTTGCTCGACACGATATAGTAGGTATACCAAGCGGGCGATGCTCCGATGGCTTACCAGGTTTTGGGATCCAGACGCGTCTTGATGGCTTTGCTTTTTCTTTTATATCTAAAGAATATGATAGTTGTAATCTTTCTTTTTGATTAAGATTAGCCTTTCCATCAATACCTGCAGTCTTCTTCCCCCTATTGTCCTGTGTTACTTTCCTAACAGCGAGTGTTTTTGCACTTGTTGATTTGAGTAATAATCTCTGAAGATTATGCATCTTTCTGATATCATTACATTTAGAAGCTTGGTAAATTCGTTTTTGTAGCTTAAATGAAGATTTCTTCAGCTTTCGCCAAGGAATTCCATTCCATTCATACCTAGCTTTTTGCTGGTCCATAACATATTCACTACTATTCACCACTTTACCTTCCAAATTAAAGTGTTTACGTCTGCGTATCCCAGATATTACTTTGGGCATTAGCTTCTTAAACAGTCCTTCCACATAGCAGCTTGTGGTTGGCTACCTACTTATATTTTTATGAATATAAGAGCTTTTATGTGGTTACTCCGTTCCATGGCTTCGTTTCACGTTAAACTTAGATTCCTACTATTTGCCGGAAGCTGGGAACATCAATAACTAAAGTCTTCAATCTTTAGTTCCCCTTTTGCTTCGTACCATTTTGGTCTATGCGTAGTTCAACCTCTTTTCGCATACTATGCTTTGACGACAATTCAAACATAGGTTCCTCTCGTAATCATATCTAACTCTGTTTGCAGGATGAGGTTTAGTGTTACCTGCTTTTATCTCATGCTTGCATCCCAAAGGTTGCCACCCTTTAAAATGTGAGATATACATTATCCCCGATGTCTAGGGAAAGTGGAATTTAACCACCACAAAACCACGACTTTCAGGGTCGCACTAAAAAAGAAACACCATCTCTCTGTAGTATTCTCTAACTGCTCTACTCTATTTTTTGTAAATTTAGGCAACTCAATAAAGACAAATTGTAGATCTTTCAAGTAATGCCCATTGGTTTTGATATCGCGTATATTATGAGTAGAAATATAGTCAACTTCTTCAGGAAGAAGGTTACAATTGGAAATAGCAATAAAGAAGACTTTCTGAAGATCAATGTAATTACCAGATTTATCTAGTTGTCTTGAGTAAGCCTTAGCAGCATAAAGTTGAGCACGTTTTTCAAAGCCTTTATCACGAGCGAGCTGCATTTCGATGACAAATCTATTACCAATGGAGTCTTTGCAAAGAACATCAACAATACTTTGTTTGTCAGAGGCAATTTCAGGATCCATGATAGTACTAAGGAATTCAATTTCTATTATTTGATCAGAAGTAGAAAAGCCTAAGATATCGTTGAGGAAGTGAATTAAGATATTTTTATTCTTTTCAGAGCCAAATATTTTTTTAAAACTAAGGTCGTTTTTTGGATCAAGAAATTTAGAAAAAGCCATGACGAATTAACCTAGAAAGCACTAATAATTATACACAATTGTGAAGAAATATTCAACTAAAATTCAAACATAGAAAGAAGCATCCCTTTTGTATATCTTTATTTGGTAGTATTAACCTGTATAATATTTATGGCAAATATCTCTATAAGGTATCAGATAGCAGAAAAAGTGAAAAGCTGGAGGTTAAAAAGAAAATATACTCAAAAAGAATTAGCAAAAAAAATCGGAACAACATATCAGGTAATACTGCAATATGAAAAAGGAACACGCAGAATTTCAATTAAGAAGTTATATGAATTAGCAGAAGCATTATCAACAACTGCTAGAGATCTAGCTTGCGGACAAGAAGTATCAAATGAGAAAGGGTATGAGGGAGAGGAGGTACTAAATCTAGTAAGAAGACATAAAGAGATTAAGGATCAAGAATTACGTGAAACGTTTTATTTATTAACTAAATTCATCCGTATTAGTGAGGAAGAAAGTGGAAAGGCAGTAAAAGTAGAGGTGGCAAAGGGTTTAGTTAAGGAAGGAGTTTCTGCTCATGTTATCTCTCAAACGACCGGTTTATCTATTGATGAATATGATAATGATGAGAAAAAAATTTCTATTCCATACAAAGTAGGGCAAAGGATAAAAGAGTGGAGATTGATACGAGGATATACACAAAAAGATTTAGCGAATAAAGTTGGCATAACAAATCAAGGAATATATGAGTATGAACAAGGGAGAGCTGCTGTTTCACTTGAAATGTTAGATGAAATAGCAAAGGTACTATTAATTAATATTACAGATCTGCTTCCAGAAACAAGAGAAAATGAGAATAGTGAAGCAGAGCTATCAAGGTTAATAGAAGAATATAAAAAGATTAAAAGCCAAGAACTACGTCATGTATTAATAAAATCTCTGTTTGAAAGCATACAAGTTTACAAAGAGAAAGTGAAGAAAGTAGAAAAGATGAGAATTGCAAAGAATTTAGTTAAGGAAGGAATTTCTATCAATATTATTTTAAAAACAGTAGGCATCTCTTTAGACGAAATTCAACAAATTTAAATAAAAAAAATCAGCATATATTAATATCTTTACTTTTTGATAAAAAAATAAGTAAAAAAGATTGAAAAATTGATTTGACTTCACTCAAAAGCTATGGCCTTATGCCAATGCTGACAAAAAACAGCAGTAAATATATAAAAACATTTTGTTATTAGTGAAGGGTAATTTTTATGAATAATAAGAAAAGTAGTAGAGATCGTAGAGAAGAAATAGAGTTCAGAGCATTAGAAAGCAACGGTAAAGCTCTACTTGATCGTGAAGTAATAGAAACGTTTCTAAGTGCAGTACATGATAGGGAAGAAGCTCGCATTATTGCTAGAAAGCTAATAGATAGTTTTGGAATAGGAGGAGTTTTAGGCCAGGAAATAGATGATTTGAAAACTATAGAAGGGATAACTGACTCTACAGTAGCAGTAATTTTATGCCTAAAGGAAGCTTCAAAGAGGGTACCAAGAGAAGAGTTAAAGAAAGGACCTGTAATGGATAACTTGGAAATCATCGTAAAATATTTAAGGGTGAGTATTGGTTATTCAGAGGAGGAAAAGATGAAAATAATATATTTTGATCAAAAGTGCCGTTTAAAGGGGGAAGAAGTGTTCACTGGTACAGTGGATAAGGTACCCTTTTACATAAGAGAAGTAACAAGAAAGGCATTAATAAGAAAAGCGACGTCAATAATAATATCGCACGATCAACCACCTTAATACCCCATTCAACAACCAAAAAGAGATTACAGTTACAGATCCAACTCATCCGCTATTTGGCAGAACTTTTCCTATATCCTTTATCAGTTCAAGAGCCCATTGTAGTAGTAATGTATTTGTTATTCATCGTAATAACATAATTCTGCGTATCCCGTTTCTTGCTACCAACTTAGCCAGTAAGCAAGATTTTCTCACAAGTAAATTAACATGGGATTCATTATACGAATTTGTTTCTTTAGCAAAGGAGTATAAATTATGCCATGTAAACCAAATAGAGTGTGGAAAAAAATGCCGCAATGTCTCAAATCAGAAATTTTAGAAAACATATTATTAGTGTCCAAAGAGGTCATCCATGAATACATCAGAGCTAATTACAGCACAACATTTAACACGCGAAGCGATAATTTACATAAGACAATCAACACCTCATCAAGCACTGAGCAATCAAGAAAGTTTGGAGTTACAGTATGCGCTGAAACAAAGAGCTATTGATCTTGGGTGGAAAGCTGATAATATTGTTGTTATTGATAATGATCTCGGCTTAACAGGTGCTAGTGCTGAAAAGCGTGAAGGGTATAAAGAGATTCTCGCTAAAGTCACTTTATCAAAGGTAGGGATTATCCTATCCTACGATGTGACTCGTTTGTCACGTAATTGTTCTGATTGGTATCCGTTATTGGATATATGTGGCTATAAACAGTGTTTGATAGCTGATCGGGATGGTGTGTATGACCCTGGTACTATTAATGGTCGGTTGTTACTTGGTCTGAAAGGACAGCTTGCTGAAATGGAGTTATCTACTATAAGAGCCAGACTAAATGCTGGACTAGTAAATAAGGCAACCAGAGGAGATTTAGCCTTATCTCTTCCAGTGGGTTTCGTTCGTAACATTGATGATTCCGTGAGTAAGGATCCTAACCTTGAAGTTCAGCAGCATATTAAGCTTGTTTTTGACACTTTTCTAGAAAAACGAACAGCAGCACAAGTTGTAAGGTATTTTAACAATAACCAACTTACCATTCCTAGGTATGACAATTTTAAAGAAGTGCATTGGAAAAAACCAACTTTTGACGCAATTATCTCAATGCTCAAAAACCCTGCTTATGCTGGAGCATTTGCTTATGGTCGTTCTTGTACTACGCGTCACAAACTATCTTCTGCTAATAAAACAACAAAAAGACTACCAATGGAAGAATGGAAAGTTCTAATTAAAGATAAATACCCAGCTTACATAGATTGGGAAACCTTTACAAAGATTCAGATCATACTTAAAGATAATCATGCGGATTACCGTCGCTGTAGAACACGTGGAATAGCTAGACCAGGTGCAGCATTATTACATGGAATAATCTATTGTGGAGAATGTGGACACAAAATGATAGTACAGTATAAAGGAGGAAATCATTATAAATGCAGTTACCAACATCAACGTGATCTTTCCCCTTCATGTCAGTTTTTACCTGCTGATATTATTGATAATGAAGTAATTCCTAAATTTTTTGCAGCACTTAGTCAAATTGAGCTAGATGCTTATACTAAGGCTATTAACTCGCAGCTACAATCTGAACAAGAAATTAATAAAGCTCATTTACAACAATTAGAACGCTTAAGATACCAAGTAAGATTGGCAGAACGACAATTTAATCAAGTTGATCCTGACAATCGTCTTGTAGCTGCAGAACTTGAAAGACGTTGGGAACAGGCATTGAATGAACTCAAGCAAGCGGAAATTACATTTGAACGTCAGTATCCAAGTAAACCTACTCCTCAATTATCCGAGGAACTGAAAACAATATTTTTAGATGTAGGTAAGAAACTACCAGAAATTTGGCATAAGTCAGTTCTGTCACGTCAGCAAAGAAAATCTTTTGTTCGTTGTCTGATTGATAAGGTAGTAGCACACCGAATCATGCGTGATTGCTTGCAGATACGTATTGTATGGCATGGTAGAGAAACTACCACTTTCCATGCTCCTATTCCAGTAAGCTCCTTTCGTGCATTGACTACTGCAACAGAAATGGAGCAATCGATAATAAAGTCAAGTAAAGAGGGTAAAACGGATATAGAAATTGCCAAGTACTTAGAAACACAAGGGTATCGTTCTCCCTCACAATCAAAGAATATTGTTTTAGAAAATACAGTAAAAAATATTCGGTTAAAAAATAATATTATGCGAAAAAAGGAGCAATCACACCCCATTAAAGTGCCTGGCTACCTTACTATTTCACAAGTTGCAAAAATCCTTGAAGTTTCCAGGCAGTGGCTTTACGATAGAATAAGGAGAGATAAAATAAAAATACAAAAAGACTATAGCAAAACCAGAGGCAAGTATTTATTTGAAGATAGACCAGAAACTGTTAGAACCCTTATGGATTTTAAAAATGGTAAACTCAACAACCCAAATTTTTTATAGGAGTATCAATATGTATAATCGCATAACCATCCTGGAGGAAGTTTAGAACCATCAGAAGAAGATCAAGCAGTAACGAAGAGCTTAGCAGCAGCATGTAGTACTGTAAGCGTTAGATTATTTGATCATATTATCATCACAAGTAGTGGCTATTTTAGTTTTAGAGAAAACGGATTGTTATAGCAGAAAGTATTTGCAAATCTACTCACTATAATTTATAATAAGTAATACAGTGTATAATAACTATACACTTAGAAAGTATATTTAATAGCGGAGGCTAATATGAATAATAAAATAATTGTACCTTTTAGTGATAAAGAGGGGGGTGTTTACGAGTTAAACGTTGATCTTGATAGATTATCAAAAGGTGAGATGTTAAATGCTATTGTAGGAATTGGTCGTACTAGCCAGCAGCCTACCTTTGTAAGCAAAATTAATAATGCTAAAAAGCTTGGAGATAAAGAAGTAGTACCTTTCCCTAGTAGAGAAGTTCGCGAAAACCAAATCAACTATAGGAAAGGATTTGACTATATTTATGGCACAAAACCTTTGAGTAATCAAGCAGATTATCCAGAAGGGCTAAATCCATTTGCTTCAGCTTTGCAAAAAATAAAGCCAAGTATAAGCGAAAGCGAAAAGTTGAGCTGGTTTAAGAGTGCTGTGGTAGAGGCAAAAAACGTAAATGAATTGCACAAAACTATAGACCAAGTACTAGCCTCTGGAGCAAGAATAAATGCATATAACGATGGGGAATGGAGCATTGCAGAGTATGTAGTATTGGGTACACATTTTCATAAATTTGATAAGGCTGATCGAAAAAAGCTAATACGTAAATTAATGCTAAGCGGCGCAGAGTTTCATGATACTCTACTGCAGAATAAACTGATAGGTGAAATCTATAATGAGCTACAACGAGAAGTTCAGCTTCATATAGACAAGAAGCTTGAGAATTTGAGAAAAATTGGTGAAAGTGCTATTCAAGAAGGAGCATTAATAGATGTCGAGATAGACAATACAACATCGTATATAGAATTTTCCGAGGATAGTAAGATAGAAGTAGCCAAAATACTGGAAGTAAAAAGAGAGTTAGGAAGTAATATTTTAAAAATTGGTAATGATGCAGTTGAAGTTAAAAGTGAGAAGGGAGGTATAAGAAACTATACCGATATTTCAGATGGCAGCTCTATCATGTTAGAATTTCCTACAAGCATTGGTAAGCTAAATATTATATTGTACCACGATGTAAAAAAATATGATCAAGTACAAGTCAGAGTAGAAAACAAGGAAATGTGGGCTGAACTACAACAAAGAGGAGAAGAAATAGGAAAAAATTGTCTTTTTGCTGGAGTAAAACTTAAAGAAGCAGTAGAAAAGGGAAGTTTTATGAGGTGTGGCATATGGAATAGCAAGCAGCTTATGAAGGAGGTTGATAGCCCAAGTGAAAAATTGTTTTCATGGGCAGACAAAGTACGTGAAAATAGTAAAGAAACTTGTAGGGCACTTTAATTTAAAGGTTCCAGAGTCTGGCTATTATATCTGGAGCCTTTGAGCTATAATAGAAAATATTATATGCAAGGTTCTTTTTGTGGAAAAAAGTCTAGATTATAAAGTGGGAGAAAAATTAAAAAGCTGGAGGTTAGAGCGAGGGTACACTCAGAAAGATTTAGCAGAGAAAATTGGTGTAAAATACTGGGTGATATTGCAATATGAGAAAGGGAATCGTAGAGTTCCAATTGAAAGGTTGTATGCTATAACTGAGGCACTATCAATCAGTATTACGGATCTTATTCCTGTATCAAAAAGCTGTCTTGAAGATGAAGAAGAAATATTAAATCTAGTAAGAGAATATAAAAAGATTAACGATCAGGAGTTACGTAAGATGTTTTGTTTGCTAACCAAATTTGTCCAAGTTAGTGAGAAAAGTAGTAGAAAATCGGAAAAAATAAAAATTGCAAAGGGTCTGGTTAAAGCAGGAATTTCTGTTGATGTTGTTGCAAAAACAATCGGTCTGTCTGCTGATGAATGTGTTGAAGAAAAAGTTGGTTCTATATACTACAAAATAGGAAAGAAGATAAAAGAATGGAGGCTAGTGAGAGAGTATACTCAAAAAGATTTAGGAGAGAAAATGAATACAACCCGTCACGAAATAAGCAACTATGAACAAGGAAGGACTGCTGTTCCACTTGATAAATTATACGGAATAGCAAAGGTGTTATCAATTAACATCATGGACCTACTTGAACTAACAGGAGATGAGATAGAAAATGAGCTACCTGATTTGATTAAAGAATACAAAGAAATTGAGAGCCAAGAACTACGTAATGCACTAATAAAATCTTTGTTTGAAGAGATACGTATTTGTGAAGAAAAAGTGAGAAAAGCGGAAAGAATCGAAGTTGTAAAGGATCTAGTAAAAGGGGGAATTTCTATTGATATTATTTTGCAAATAGTTGGTTTATCTGCTGATCAAAAAGATTGTTTTTTAAATTGAGGTATACATGTTTGTTTCTGTAAGTGATGTTAGTCCTATAAGCTACAAAATAGGGCAAAAAATAGAAAATTGTAGGTTAATGCGAGGGCATACTCAAATAGAATTAGCAAGTAAAATAGGTTTAACATATCAAGAGGTGAACAGCTACGAAAGTGGCTATAGCGCTATTCCTGTTGAAGTATTATATATAATAGCAAAAGCATTATCAGCTACTGTTACAGATCTGCTACCTGAATCAGTAGTAGTAAGAGAGTATAAAGATGAAGACGAGGAAATACTCTATCTAACAAAAATATACGAGAATCAAAAGTTAGACAAAATAGTACCTTCATTAGTCAGGTTTGTTCATATTAGCGAAAAAATTAATCAAGAAGAGGCAAGGTTGGAAATAGCAAAAAATCTAGTGAAAGAAGGAGTTTCTATTGATGTTATTTCCCAGGCAACGGGTTTATCTATTTACGAGTATGATAGTACAGAGAGAGAAATCTGCACTGATTCTATATATTACAGAATAGGACAAAGAATAAGAGAATGGAGATTGATAAGGAGATACACTCAAAAAGATTTGGCGGATAAAGTTGATTTAACGCTCAAGGAAATACACGAATATGAAAAAGGGTATACTGCCATATCATTAGATAAATTATATGAAATAGCAGGAGAATTATCAGTGAATATTAAAGTTCTGCTACCTAAAACAAGAGAAAGCAAAAAGCTATTGAGTTTAATGGATGAGTACAGAGAACAAGAATCACTAGTCAAATCTCTATCTGAAAGTATGAAAAATGGCAAGGAAAAAGTTAAAAAAGCAGAGAAAATCAAGGTTGCAAAAGATCTAGTTAAGGCAGGTATTGCTATTGATATTATCGTGCGAGCAAGTGGCCTAACTGCCGATGAGTGTGAAAATTGAATTGTGTTTAAGATACAAGTAAAAATAGTCAATATATTAACCATTCTAAATCCTTGTTTAGCTAACTCAACTGAAGCATTTTCATAAAGTTTTGCTGCTAATTCGTGTTGTTTGATAAACTTCAAATTTAATGCTTTTAAAATTGATGCTGAAAACACATATTGCTAATGCTAGCAGAGGAGCTAGTTGGTAAAATCGCCACAGCCGTCAGTACTCCCGATTACTTTTCCTGATAATGTGATAGTATTCGCAAGTATTATCATATATTACAAAAAAATCAGTTAGCATTTCTGTTTATTAAAATTATGCAATAAAGCTGCATTTTATATAACACTTCTCAAATTATTTCTACTAAATATTTATGAATATGGTTAAACAGTAGATAGAAGAAACCTTTTCTATTATTGATCTTTTGTACAGTAAAGTTATCTCATAAAATATTAAATTTGGAGTTTTATGGATCACAGACTAAGAGCTTATTTGCTTGGAGTTACCTGGTTTATACTCAGTTTACTTAGTAGTGTAGTTAATGATACTATATCAAAGTGTCTCGGTTTACACCTTCAAAGTTTTGAGATAATCTTTTTCCGTTTTTTATTTAGCACTATTACTCTTATACCTTTTATATTTTACTATGGAATAGGAATTTGTAAAACAAGTCGAATATCTATTCAAATAACTAGAGGTGCATTGTTGTTTTGTGGAATGACCTTATGGACCTATGGGTTGACTATTTGCCCAATAGTAACTGCAACAATTATAGGTTTCTCAATACCATTATTTGTTATGCTTCTTGCAATTCCTTTTCTGGAAGAAAATATAATTTGGCAAAGATGGGTAGTAGCTGTCATTGGTTTTATTGGTATTGCTATTACTACTAAAGCTTATAGTGAGGATTTTAATCCTAAAATTCTTATTTTTATTGTATCCGCATTAATCTTCGCTATACTAGATGTACTTAATAAGAAGCTTGTAATGAAGGAGACAATAATAAGTATATTATTTTACTCAGCTCTAACAACAACAATTTTTTCCACTCCATCTTTGTTATTTTATTGGCATATGCCTTCCTTGTCAGAATTAATATTACTGCTGATTTTAGGAATAAGTTCAAACCTAATTCTGTTCTTCATGTTAAAAGCTTTTGCTCTTACTGATGCTACTGCACTTGCACCGTATAGATACATAGAGCTAATAATTTCTGCAATAGTAGCATACGTTATATTTAATGAATTACCTGATAAAAGTGCTTTATATGGTACTTTGATATTAATACCATCAACCTTATTTATAGCTTATTCGGAAGGTAAGGCAATTAAGAAAAATAGTGTAACAACAAAAGTGTATGACT
The DNA here is from genome assembly GCF_964028195.1 of Wolbachia endosymbiont (group A) of Pogonocherus hispidulus. NCBI lineage: Bacteria > Pseudomonadati > Pseudomonadota > Alphaproteobacteria > Rickettsiales > Anaplasmataceae > Wolbachia > Wolbachia endosymbiont (group A) of Pogonocherus hispidulus. Next base: position 668,015 of record NZ_OZ034750.1, on the reverse strand, counting down.
CAAATTGTTAATGATGTTTATTTTAGATGCTAAGCTACATTTTTAAGGATTAGGAGTAGTATCTGGTACAATGTAAGCGTTGATTGCATTGACATAAGTATGGGAAAGGACCATAGAATAGGTAAGGAATTTTTAAAAGTGTGTGATTCATATAGGTTATGACAGCTGATTTGTCAGATCAAGTCTTCGGACTGTTGAAAAAGTATGAATAGTGAAAATGAGACAAGTATAGTATACTTTTGGGTAGCAACAAATAAAGATATAAGAAGGTAATTTTAATTATCCGTTTAAAGTTTTGAACTATCGCTATCATATAAACTTGAATTTGAAATTTTTGAATATTTCAGAAATGTCCAAAAAAGCATACGGGTCAAGTTAAAAGAATACACCCAATATAGCAACCATTTAAGGTAGGTATCTTATTTATTTTTTTGAGAAGTTTTGATCTGAAATGAGATAATTTTTTTTAAAAGAGTCTATAAATTACTAATTTTATCATTTAATATCTAAAATAATTTTTACCGTTTCTCTTCTTTCTTATGCCACTTCTTAACTTGACGAATATGGCAATTGTCAGTAAATCATTTTTTTTAAGTAGTGTTTTTGGCTTAGCTTCTTAAAACATTTTTTTGGAGAAGAGATATCCCTTGCTACAGAATTTTTTTGGCATTTCTACGTATCAAGATATAAGATCATAGAATTTCTCTATCACTTTCTGATTGTCCTCTACCATTGCATTTGCCTCTTGCTGTAGACATTTAATATTTTTTGATGTAATATTATCCATCTCAGCTGATGCTACTTTCAGTTGTGATTGTATTCTTATGTATCTATCACCTATTACTTGATTCAGTTACGCAGTCCAGTCCAGTCCAGAGGCAAATATTACGTGTAATAGTGGCTTTATCCACCCTATTTTTCCCAATCTCTTTGAATTAGTTATACTTTTGGTTGTTTCTCCAGTACCTATTGATAACAGGATAATGTTGTCATTTGGAAATAATCTCTTGCCACTTGCACACGCCGCTGGATTATTGGCAAACACCCCTCCATCTATCAACATTCTTTCCTCTTGATTGATTTTTAAGTATTTAGGGGAGAAATAAGTTGGTGCTGCTATTGTTGCTCTGAGTGCATCTTTTAACTTGATGAAATTCCTGTTTTCTCTCCAACTTTTAAGGAAAAATGGTAGGGTCGAGAACTGGCGCGCCTCTTTAGGGTTTGGTGGCTGATCCATTATTTTCATGTTGGGCCTCAATCCAAAATTCCCATATTCACGTTTCCAGCTCCCGCCTCATCAAACGCAGCATGCGATTTTCCCGCACTACGCTTTCCTAGTAGTTTCTTTACCAAAATTTATAACATATTGTGCTGGTAAGGCTTTCTGAATGTAATACCTTATTCTATAGTCTGAATAAAGATCTAGAGTTTTATATATCCATTCACTACTCCATCTCTTCCAGCCAAATCCTTTCTTTGCTTTTCTGGCTCTCATTAGATTGCGTCTTATTTTCTTCTCTACCCAATGTTTGACGTAACTAAAGCTTCGATTTGTGTTTCCAATCCTAAAGTAGTTTGTCCACCCTCTCAATATCGGATTAATGATATGAATCACTTTTCCTATTGGTTGCGATTTATAACAGCGGAATACTTCCTTCAATTTTTGAAGTAGGTTTGTTCGTGCTTTCATCTTGGGTGTTATCCTCACATTCCACTTTCCTTGTTTTGTGATGTTCTGTTGAAAATCAAATCCTAGGAAGCTGAATGTCCCTTTTTCTTTAAGATTAATCACTTTTGTCTTTTCTTCGTTTACTTCTACTTCTATTTTTGCTAATTCTTCTTGTAACCTTTTGTGCACTGATTTTTCAAGCCATTCCCATTTCTGGTGTCCATCTATCAGTATCATTAGATCGTCTGCCCATCTAGCGTATTCTATATGTTGATATTTTCCTTCTTTAGTCACCTCTTTTGCCTTCTCTAGCATTTTATCCACCTCATTGAGGTATATATTGCTTAGTAGTGGTGAAAGTGGTGATCCTTGTGCTATTCCTCGTTTCCCTCCTACTTTGAGGATTAGCTTAATCAAGTGCATGATTTCTTTATCGTTTACCCTTTTGGAAATCTTTTCCATAAGAATATGATGTCGCACATTATCAAAGTAGGACTTTAGGTCTACGTCAATAACTTTTGTATTGCCTTTGATTGCTGCTTTCGCTACCCTGCTTATTGCTTCATGCGCTTTTCTCTTAGGTCTATATCCATATGATCCGTCCTGAAAGTCAGATTCGAATATTGGTTCAATTATTAGCTTTAGTGCGCTTTGCACTATTCTATCCCGAATGCAGGGTATGTTCAACGCTCTGAGTTTTCCTCCAGCTTTTGGTATTTCCTTTCTCCGGTTCCTATTTGGGTTATAGGTCTTGGTTATTAGTTCACGTCTGATTTGTTGAAGATGCTTCTCTAAGCCTTCTGCTTCTATCGATTCGAACGTCACCTTATCAATTCCTGGTGCCCCATTACTCTTCTTTGTCAGCTTATATGCTTCTTCTAGCGTCTCCATCTTACATACGTGAACATAGATTCCCCAGAATCGCCATTCCGGTTTTGCCTTCGCTTTGGTATATATCTTCCTTCTCAGGTCTTGTAATTTAATTGGCATTTTTATCATTTTTACCTTTACCTCCCTTTTGTTAAAAGATTCCTACTAGTAGGGTGCCTTTGCTCCATGAGCGTTACCTCACTTCGTCACTACTACACACCCATCCGCCACCCTTTCATCTTCAGTTCATTTCCTGTTTCCAGTTATAGAACCTACCACTCCAAGGTATTTCTCCTTGGGATGAGGAGGGCTTCTCCAGTTGCCTCGTATTCCCTTATTATCATGTCATCACTACCACCCCGCTAAAGTAGATATGCTGTATCATTCGTATTTCAGCTATCTATGTTGCTTTCACCCAACTGCCGTGAGCTCAGCCTTTAGTTTTACACACTTTCGAGGCCACCTATGTGTTCGCTTTCGCTACAACCTGATAATTCGCCATTATCCTTACGATAACGTTGTCGGTAGGCTTCAATATCTTGGTTTCCCTCCATATTGCTACCCTAGCTACAGGACTCCGACTCTTATCCTGGTGGGTCTACCTCCCACTGAACATACTCGCCTTTTCTGGACACACGACAGTTGTTGTGTATATCATAACTGGTAAGCAGTAGATTACTTGAAACATCAGCAATAGTACTTTCGTAGAAGTATTTATCGAGTACGCATTTTAAATCAGGCTTTGGTTCTTATTTTATGATAATTAACATAATGATAATAAATTATTAAATGGTAAACTATAATATTTATTCCTTAATTTACCGCTGTGTAATAAGCCCCATCTGTAAATTTATCAACACTACTTCCTTCAAGTGAATTTAAAGGTTTATTACAATAGTATATGATTGCAGCAGCAACCAGACAACAAGCTCCAACTGCTATTCCTACCATTAGCATTTCCAAGTAAACTGCAATAGCTATCCCTGTAGCAACTCCAGTTATTGCTAACATAGAAGCAGCTATCACAGGCAACTTACTTTTTGCATTTTGTGGAGCAGGGTTGTAACTAGGTTGTTTGCTGTTACCTTGAGCATTATTTACTCGTTTAGGGTTTTTACTAGCTACTAAATGTACCCCTGTTGATTTTGATTGTGTATCTTCTTTACCACTATTCTTATCTACACTTTTAGGTGGAGCTGGTTGAACAGATGGTGCAGTAACACCTACATTGTTTGGATTCGTAGACTGCTTGTTGTTGGTTTTGGTATCACTTTTTTGTTCTAGAATTGGCATTTTAACATTTTCATTTGTAACAGCTATATTATTAGGATTGCCATTGAGCACTATAGGTAAAACTTCTGGTTGTGGATCTTGTTGATCACTTTCAAGCTTAGAATTACCCTCACTGAGAGGAGCTTGCTCATTATCCATTTTTGTTATATGTCCGGTAGATTGATTGGATACTTGATCGCTACCAGTTCGTGATTCATCTAACTGAATTTTACTTGAATCACTATGATTATCATCGCTACTAATAGAAGCTACTACATTATCATTCTGAATTGGTTGATCACTTTCGTTTACAAGTTGAACATTATTATCCCTAATATTTACTAAACTTTTCGGTTGTACTACTTGTATGGAATCCTCTCGTATTACATGTCCAGCTAATTGAATAGGAGCTTGTTCATTCTTACCACTTTTTTGTTCTAAAATTGGCATTTTAACAGTAGAAAAATCATTAATAGCATTAGCTAGAACTGAATTTTCTTTATTAAATAGCACTTTTAGACTTTCTTCATTAATCAAATGCAAATTAAGTTCATAGGTATTACCATTAGAGAAAGAAAATTCGACCTCTCGATCAGACTTTTTAAAAATTTGAGCAACACTCTGACCATTAAGGAGAAAAATTTTAATTGTTCTGTTGTTAGGCAAATTCTTTAATGCTTCAATAGTACTAACAGTCCCTCCACGAGGAACAACCTGTTGAGCACCCAAAGTTGCAACACGCAAATCTCCTGCATTTCCTGTTTTGGTAATGACATCTCCCATACCGTAACCTGTACTTGCTACAAGCTCTTTTTCATTACTTGGTACAAGTATTTGTTCAGGAATTCCTGGAGTGTTACTGCTACCAGCTTTTTCAGAATTCATTTGCTGATTCTCATCACTCTGCACTGCGATTTGTACATTATTATTGCTATGATCACCTAAAGATGAATTTGTTGAAGAAACTTCAGCTATTGTTAACGTTGAGATAGCTGCGGTAGAAGAAGAACCTCCATTAAGTTTATTACTCTTTTTCTTCATAAGTGCCAAGCTTCCTGGATAGTTATCAACTAAGGTTTTCAATAGCCTCAGACTAATAGTGTTTCCACTGAGATAATAATTATTGTTAACAAAAAAAGCAATATCAGGAACGTTAACTTTTAACCCTTCACCTCTTCCATGTCTAGGTAAAGATAGCATCATGGCTAACAAGTTATCAAGTGTGTGAAAGATTATAAACCCGTCTTCACCAGGTTCAGAATCCTCATAAATTACTACTTTCTGTTCATTACTAGATCCAGAATATTTCATCATTTCAGAAAGTGAAGCATCTTTATGTTTGTTCTTTACTTGTTTAAAATATTGCTCATCACCATTTGAATGGGTATTTGGAATGAGGTAACTTGGTACAGTGGATACATTATACAATACTGTAACAAGGTAAGAAAGATAATAGTATATAGATACACTATTATCAGACTTAAATTGGTCAGGTTTAAGATTTGCAATAAGATTGCGATACACGTCCAATGGATGAGCATAAAGTGAAGAACTACTACTTATTCTTAATTGTTCACCCACGTGTTTATAACCCATAGAACCAAGTGGTAATGAAGGTATGAAATCTGATTGATTAACTACTCTAATAGTTTTCTTTCCAAGGCGCTCTTCATAAACCTCAGCAGCAGCAGAATCGAAAACCCTTGGAGAAGCAAAAGTTGCAACATGAAAATCTTCTGCACCCTCTCTTACACTTAAACATAGAGCAGCTATGGTGGCAATAGCACCTCCCATACTATGACCTGTAAGGTTAATTTTAAAATCTTTAATTTCTAACTGTTGATCATTAGCATATCCTTTTAATATCTTGTAAACACTTTCCCAAGAATCTTTAAATAAAGAGTAAAAACCTGAATGGATTTTTCCACCTTCAGGCAAAAGCTCACCTGAACTAGTCAAAATCATTTCAGCATCTTTCATGTAGTCAAACCAATTACGACTACCGCGGTAAACTATAGTTATTCCCTTATCTTTTATAAAAACATAACCAGCATGTCGATATGGTTGTTCATTATCACGCATATTATAGAATTGAATTATTTTATAACCTTCTTCCTTAAGTTTAGCTGGAACTCTATAAGATCTTTCCTCTAACTCAGAAAACTTTTTATTATTAAGATTATAATCACCAACATAATAGCCTACCTTAACAAAATTGATGATCTCTAATAACTTCTCTTGGCTAAATCCTGCAATTTCAGTTCTATTTGATCCTAAAACACTTGGCCCTTGCTCTTCTTGAATATCAGTTATTTCAAATTCATCTTGTTCTAGATTTGAATCATCTCCATTAGGTTCCTCATTAAACTGACGTTCATCACCAATGTTATCGGTTAAATCCTCAATAGTTCGGTTATCAACATCTTCAAAACATTCCTTAATATCACCTAATAAACTTTTACCATCAGTTTTGTAGTTATTTAATTCTTGAGGAACGGTAAATGTTACTTTGCCATTTTCATACTCTACTTTACCATCTTGAGACTTAAGCGTGAACCTTAGCTTACTATCACATTTATATTCTTCCAATTGTTCTGAATCTGGATTTTTTACAACTATAACCTCACTATACTCAACACTTACAGAATTTGCACTATTACAATGAATGCCCATTGTTTTTTCAGGAATTGTTGGTGTTAAATTATACTGAGCAAGTATAGGCTGAATTTGACCATACATCGCAAACTCATACCCCGCTTGATTACAACTAGTAATTAATTCTTCCAGTATGTGATCGTTTGGAACTTCTGCTTTAGCATGCTTGAACATTTCTGTGAAGACTTGCTTTGCAGTTTGGCGGTAATTGTCATCTTTAACTCCTTCACTATGCGTATTGCACTGTTGGCTAACAAATTCCTTATCTATAGCTTGACCATTGATTACAAAACTCATTCTAGGAAGATCTTTATACGCTTGTTTACCAGAATTTACACTGGGATCATTTTTATCAGCTTTTACCTGATCAAGCAAAGATTGTGTCAGCTTAAATTCTAATGTAGTTGTAGAGTCTTGGTCAGGTTGATCTTCAATGCCTGAATCTCTAGAATGGTGACGATCTTCAGTTCCAATTATTTCTCCGCTTACATCAACCCAACTTGAATCCAGGGAATCAGCTCGAATAACCATATTTTAATCCTCTATTAATAACTAATTAAGTATAGCACTAAACATTAATTTTGCCAAGCAAACCTTTTAACCCCAATTTATGGTGTATGGTCCCAGAGAGTGATGAATTGTA